>DATETZ010000181.1:0-11083 GCA_035283385.1 Hyphomicrobiaceae bacterium | reverse complement strand
CGCGCCCAGCGCTTCACTCGTTCGCGCCGCGGTCAGGACCAGGAATTCCAGCGCTCGCGCCGTGATGCTGGTCTGCTCACGCAGTTTTGCCATGAGCGCCCCGATCTCGCGATAGGGCAGGGCGGCGTGATGCTTGACGCGCCGAACCTTCGTTTTGGCGGGGAGCAACTGATCGAGATGGCCGCGCCATTGCGCCGGGTTCTCGCCGTTGCGGTAACCCAAAACCTTGCCCCAGGCGAGCACCGCCTCGATGCGCCCACGTACGCGCGAGGCCGTCTCGGGCTTCGCGGCCCAGACGGGCTCGAGCACCTTCATGACGAGGCCGGTGTCGATGGCGTGCACAGGTAGCGCACCCATGACCGGATAAACGTAGCTCGCCAAGGTCGCGCGCCATTGGGCTCGGTGCTTCTCATTCTTCCAAGCGGGGTTGTGGCTCGCGATGAAGGCCTTCGCGCACTGCTCGAAGGTCATGGCCTTCGCCGACGCGATGCGGACGGCCTCGCGCTCTTCGTTGCGCGCTTCAATCGGATCGGCACCCGCCGCGACCAGCCGGCGCCACCGCTCGGCCTCCTCGCGGGCCTTGACGAGGCTGACCACAGGATAGGTCCCAAGGCCCGCGTCGCGTGTCCTACCGTTGATGCAGAAGCGGAAGATCCAGCCCTTCGTGCCGCCAGGCGCGACGCGCAGGTAGAGATTGCCGCCGTCGGCGTAGTAGCCGGGCCGCTTGCGGCTCGCGACGTTGACGGCTGTCAGCCTGTTGGTTGTCCGCGCCACGGCCGCTCCGCCGAACAGGCTGCCCATGTTCCTGCCCATGTTTCGAGGGTCGCTGCTAATCGACTTTGGCGGACATGTCCAGACGGCAGTAGTAAGAAAAGCGCGGTGGTACTGGGATTTTTGTTGATATCCGCCGACATGGGCAGACGCCTGTCGACGAGGGATTGGCGGAGAGGGAGGGATTCGAACCCCCGATACAGTTGCCCGTATGCCGCATTTCGAGTGCGGTGCTTTCAACCACTCAGCCACCTCTCCGCGAGCCGCGGCACGTATTCGGCAGAGCCTGGCTTCTAGCTCGCACGGGCGCCGGGCGCAAGCCTGTGCGGCCGCCGCGTCACCATCGCGCGCTCCGCTCCCGGACGCCCCCGAGCTCGACGAAATAGCCGGCGGGGCGCATGTGGAGGGCTCCCTCATCCACGGCCGCGCACAGCGTCACGGCAATGCCGCGGCCGGCGTACTCCCCGATCTCCGCAAGGCCGCGAAATCGATTCGCCGACCAAGGACTTCGAAAACAAATTGAAATTGTAAACGCAACCGTTTAGTGGGGACGATGGGCATTCCCTTCTCAAAAAAACGCATAAAAGCTCGCAAAAGAAAGCCTGACGGGCGCGAAGAGAGCCGCCAGGGGGGTGGCGGCCCGGGAAAATCGAACTAAATACAAGGCAGTGGCACAAACCCGCTGAATGTGCTAATTTTTTGTTTATCGTATTGGAATGCAGAGGGAATTAGCATGCAGAAGGACATGGGAGTTGAGCGAATAAAACCCAAGCAAATAGGCGCACCAATGAACCCCCGCGCGGACAACAGGCGCTTCGACAGGACTATCGAGGGAGGATACCTCGTCCTTATTGGACCCACACCTCACAACAACGGAAAGCCCGTAGAAATCGGGCAGATCCCTCGTGCGGCGGCGATGTTTGTCGCGTGGTGCGCCAAGAGCCCCCAGCGGCTGGTCAGGAGGCTTCAGAACGGAAACCCCGAGAGGCTCACCGTTTATGGCCGCATGGAGATGACCCAGGATGGGGTTGCTCATCTCTGCTCAAGACTTGCCGAGGACCATATCCGGGGGCACTGGTTCAAGATGTCGCCCCGACTTATTCAAGCGCTTCGCTTCGTGCACGAGGAGGTCGGCCTAGCCGTTGCAGCCTAAAGCGTGATCGTTTCGAATTGAATCATCCGAGACGTAACTCACGCTCACAATCATAAATAGAGACCATGGTCGCCGCGTCAGACTGATAAGCGTGTGACGCGAGCATGGTCGAGCGCGCCTTTCTCACAGGGCCACAGGCGCCAAACACAGGACACCGCAGCCGGCAACAAATTCGAACGATCCTACCGCCCAAAAAGCGGCGGGGGCGGCAATTCGAGCCGGAGCCCCTGCAACATTCGGGCTCGCCCGGCCTCACCTGAGCCGTCGGCTCCGACACATCTGAATTCGCAGATCAGTGCCGCCCGGCTCGTCGTCTCGAGCGCCGCTCATGCTTTGAGGATGCCTAGAGGAGGCCGTTGGTCGCTGAGCCGCCAATGGCGAGCCGGCGTGAGAAGCCGCCCCGCTACGGCGGGTGACCTCGAAATGACGTGTCGCGATACCGAGCCGAAGCGGCAACGAGGCAATCCCGCCGACCGTCTCAAGCACCCGCCGATTTCGTCACTCGCAACTCGTCCTGAACGTCCCGGTGCAGGGCCAGCACGCGATCGATCCTGGCAACGATGCTCTCGATCGACGGACCCTCGAAATCACCCCACGGCTGCAATGGCACGCGGTCGAGTGCCGCCCGGGATAACTCCAACGTGCTCACCATTTCTTTGGCCAACGGGCCAACGACGGCTACCGGTAGCACCCCATGCGACACATGAGTGGCCATCACACAACCTTTCACTACTCCAAACTCGCCCTACGCAATCACGTGCGAGCGCCGGAATCAAGACCCTGCACACGGCGAAGTGTGCATACCGTGGATTAACGAACCGTGTAGCATTGCTCTTCGCGCGTTGGGCACTAGGATCGCTTGGCACGGCTGGCGTTGGTTCTCGTCTGTTGCGTTTGATTGATCGCCAATTCAAACGCATGGGGGGACGGGGATCACTATGGCTTCAGTTCTCGACGGCGACGCGCTCAGTGCCGAACAGGTACGGCGCATAAGGGTCATTTTGGCGCGGGCGAGCACGTGCCTGGCCATAGAATGGGATCGTGCCACAGCTCGGAGGCTCAGCACACGCGACTTGTTCGAAAGGCTCGGTTTGACCATTGCAGGCTAATGGCACTGCGGTGGACTTGTGCAATCCGAACGCCGAGCGGAGCTAGTCCGACTTTCTCACAGGGTCAGGGGCGGCGCTGAGCAAGCCTGTCCGGCCGGTGCATCACCAACGCGCTCCCGTCCCGGAAGTACGCGAGCTGATGGACGAGGCGGCCGAAATAGGGGTGCGTGAGCGTGAGGCGGAAGGAGAACGCGCCGCCATCCCGATCATGGGCCTCGTGGGCCGGCTCCTCGCGATGGACGATCTCCATGGCTCCGGGCGAGAGCGCGCGCGGGACCGCAATCCTGAATCGCCCGAGCTCGACGAAATATCCGGCGGAGCGGAAGTGAAGGGCTCCCTCCTCCACCGTCACGCAGAGCGTCATGGCGATGCCGCAGCCGATGTGCTCCTCGAGCCCCGAGGGGCCGCGGAATCGTTTCGCCGAGTGCACGACCTGCGGGAAGCGGCCGGGCCGGGCATAGACCCGCGTCCAGGTCTGGCCGCCGAGGGCCGCGTCCTCCGTCACGGCGACCAGGGCCTCCCCTGTCGCGCCGCCGGCCGGCAGAGGCCCGCCGATCGCCCGCAGGAGGAAGGCCAGAACGCGGCCGGCGAGGGACAGCTCGGTCGCGACCACGCGGCCCGCGTAGAGCACCATCTCGCCCTCGGCGATGCGCTTCGAGAACCGCCGGCGCACCGGCCCCGGCAACCTCCCCCAGGCCTCCTCGCCAACCAGCGCCCGAAAGCGCAGGTCGACGAGCTCGCTTTCCGTGCGGGGGCCCTCCGCAGCAGCGATCGGCTTCGAAACGGCGCTCATGACGACTCCCCCGGTCGGCTTCACCGTCCCGCGGCCTTCCTGCCCTCAGGGCCGCGGACGAAGCGCGCGACGGCGCCGCCCATCTTCATGAGCCTGGCAAGCACCGGCGCCGGGAGGCGCAGGATCTCGTCGCAGCTCCTGGCGACGGTCTCGGTGAACACGAGCATGGCTTGAAACCGTTTTCTGACCGCGGCCGAGACGCGTGGATCGCCGGCCGCCTCGGCGACGCAGGCCCGGAGCACCGCGATCGCCGGGTCGATCTCGCGGCTCTTGCGGCCCTGGGCAATGCGCCGGACCATCTCGAACATGTCGGCTTCCGCCTCGTAATAGTCGCGCCGGTCGCCCAGCACCTGCACGCGCCGCACCAGCGCCCAGGCGAGGAGCTCGCGCAACGAGGTCGAGACGTTCGAGCGCGCGAGGCGCAGCCGCTCGGCGATGTCATCCGCCGACAGCGGGCGGTCGGAGACGTAGAGCAGCGCGTGGATCTGCGCCACCGACCGGTTGACGCCCCACACGTCTCCCATCTCGCCCCAGTGGACGACGAAGCGCTCGACGGCGGCCGGCAGCCGCTGCTTCTTGACTGTCAGTTCTGTCATGACAGAAATATCCAATGCAGAACAGCGTCTGTCAATGGGCCCCAAAAAAGGCGCACTACTCTCTTGAGGCGCCGGGCCCTCGAGGATAGCTTGGCTTGCGCAGAATGCATCGAAGGTGCACCGATGAGCGAAGCGCCGACACCTGAGAGGATCCTCGAGCTCGGCATGGGCTTCTGGGGCTCGAAGACGCTGCTCTCCGCGGTCGAGCTCGGTCTATTCACGCAGCTCGCTCGGGGACCGGCCGATGCCGAGACCCTCTCCCGGCGCCTCGGCCTCCACGCCCGCTCCGCACGCGACTTCCTCGACGCCCTCGTAGCGTTGAAGATGCTCGACCGCCAGGATGGCCTTTATCGCAATACGCCCGCGACCGATCTCTTTCTCGACCAGTCCAAGCCGAGCTACGTCGGCGGCATTCTCGAGATGGCGAATGCCCGCCTTTACCCGTTCTGGGCCTCGCTCACCAAGGCCTTGAAGACAGGCCTGCCTCAGAACGAGATCCAAGGGGGCGAGGATCTTTTCGCCGCCATCTACGACGATCCCGTGCGCCTGCGCGGCTTTCTGGCCGGCATGAGCGGAATAAGCCTCGGCCCCGCGCAGGCGATTGCAGCCAAGTTTCCCTGGCAAAAGTATCGCACGTTCGTCGATTGCGGCTGCGCGCAAGGAATGGTTCCCGTGACGCTTGCGCGCGCCCACGCCCATCTTAAGGGCGTGGGCCTCGATCTCCCGCAAGTGAAGCCCGTGTTCGACGAGTTCGTCACCAGTCACGGCCTCGGGGACCGCCTGGTCTTTCAGGCCGTGAACTTCTTCCGCGAGCCCCTGCCCAAGACCGACGTCATCATCATGGGCCACATCCTGCACGACTGGGATCTCGCCGAAAAGCGCGCCCTCGTGGCCAAGGCCTTCGAGGCGCTGCCCAAGGGCGGCGGGCTCATCGTCTACGACGCGATCATCGACGACGACCGGCGCAAGAACGCGTTCGGCCTGCTCATGAGCCTCAACATGCTGATCGAGACGCCGGGCGGGTTCGATTACACCGGCGCCGACTGCCAGGGCTGGCTCAGGGACGCGGGCTTCTCCGAAACGCGGGTCGAAGCACTCGCCGGCCCGGTGTCGATGGCGGTCGCCATCAAATAGCATGATGCCAAGCACGGCCTCGCCGTGACCGGGAGAGGATCGGGTCCAACACTCGGCGCAAGCCGGGCGTGAGGGGCGCGGACGGATGTCTCCTCGTGCACGAGCCGGCCCGCAAATTGGATCACGCACAGCGCAAAAAAATAGTCCGCGAGCCGGCGAAACGGCGCCCGCGTCGATCCCGTATCAGCCGGCATCACGAGGGGATCACGCCGGGCCCGGAAGGTAATTCGGGATCCCAGTCCTCTCGCGACGACACGATCCTGCAACAACCCAATCGGAGTGACTATCGATGTTCAAGATGCTGAATGGCCTGATCCTCGCTTCCGCCGTCGCATTCGCACTGCCTGCCCTTGCCAAGGGCACCGTGATCGTCGGCGGCGAGGAGATGTATCCGTCGAAGACGATCGTCGAGAATGCGGTCAACTCGGCCGACCACACCACCCTCGTTGCCGCGGTCAAGGCCGCGGGCCTCGTCGACACGCTCGCGGGCAAAGGCCCGTTCACCGTGTTCGCGCCCGTCAACACCGCGTTCAACGCTCTCCCCGCCGGCACGGTCGACACATTGCTCAAGCCCGAGAACAAGGGCCAGCTCACGGGCGTGCTCACCTATCACGTCGTGGCGGGCCGCATCACGCTCGACGACCTCAAGTTCTGGGTTAAGAAAGGCCACGGGACGGCCGAGCTCAAGACGGTCTCCGGCGGCAAGCTGTGGGCCATGATGAACGGCCCCAACAACATCATCCTCAAGGACGAGAAGGGCGGCTGGGCCAATATCATGGTCTATGACGTGATGCAGTCGAACGGCGTCATCCACTCGATCGACAAGGTGCTGCTGCCGAAGTCGTAACGCAGCCCCCGTTCGAGAAAGACTCGAGAGGCCCGGCGAGCCCCCTCGCCGGGCTTCGCTTCTTAGCGCGGAGCGGGGCGAGGCCGAGCCTACCGAGGGGCTGCGTTTTTGTCATTCCGCCGCTGGCGCTTGCGCCAACCCTGCCCGGATTCAATGCAGCTGCTGCACTCAAAATGGGCAGCTCCAGTCTCGATTGCCGGCTCGATCGCCGCTATCCTTTAGCCCGCCGCGGCATTGGCCCGGCTCTTGCGACGAGAGCGTGGACGTCTCGGATGGTCTCATCCGAGAAGTGAATCACGCTCTAATTGATAAATTTAGACCATGATCGACGCGTCAGACCGAGTGGGTCTGACGCGATCATGGTCTAGGTGATCGAGAACGGCTCGAGGTCGCAGCTTGCAAAAGGCCTTTGACGAGATGAACGGGCTCGGCGAGGAGATCCGCGAGCCCTATGCATCGCTCGCCGCGTGGCTCGGCACGCTGTGCATCGACGACTTGAAGCGCAAGCGCACGGAGGCTGAGCTGCTGTTCCGGCGCACGGGCATCACGTTCGCCGTCTACGGCGACGAGGAATCGGCCGAGCGGCTGATCCCGTTCGACATCATCCCGCGCATCATTTCGGCGTCGGAGTGGCGCCGGCTCTCGGAGGGCATCGAGCAGCGCGTGCGGGCCCTCAATGCGTTCATGTACGACATCTATCACCGCCAGGAGATCCTGAAGGCGGGCCGCATCCCCGAGGAGCTCATCGTCCAGAACAGCGCCTTCGTCCCGGAGATGATCGCAGTCGACCCCCCGCTCGGCGTCTATTCCCATATCATCGGCATCGATATCGTGCGCACCGGCGAGAACGAGTTCTACGTGCTCGAGGACAACACGCGCACGCCCTCCGGCGTCTCCTACATGCTCGAAAACCGGGAGACCATGCTGCACATGTTTCCCGATCTCTTCTCCCACAACCGCATCGCGCCGGTCGAGACCTACCCCGACAGCCTGCTCAAGACCTTGGAAAGTGTCGCCCCGGCGGGCCTCGGCCGCGACCCGGTCATCGCCCTTCTCACCCCCGGGCTCTACAACAGCGCCTATTTCGAGCATTCGTTCCTCGCCGATCAGATGGGCATCGAGCTGGTCGAGGGCGGCGACCTCATCGTCTGCGACGGGGCGCTCCACATGAAGACGACGCAGGGCCTCACCCGGGTGGACGTCGTCTACCGGCGCATCGACGACGACTATCTCGATCCTCTCACGTTCGGCTCGTCGTCGCTCCTCGGTGTTCCCGGAATTTTCGACGTCTATCGCGCGGGCAAGGTGACGATCGTCAACGCGCCGGGCGCGGGCATAGCCGACGACAAGGCGATTTACAGCTATATCCCCGAGATCATCGAGTTCTACATGGGACGGCCGCCGATCCTGAGCAACGTGCCGACCTGGAATTGCCGGCGGCCGGGCGACCTCAAGCATGTGCTCGAGCACTTGCCGGAGCTCGTGGTCAAGGAGGTGCACGGATCGGGCGGCTACGGCATGCTCGTCGGACCGGCCGCCTCCAAGGACGAGCTCGAGTCGTTCCGCACCAAGCTCAAGGCGCGGCCCGACAACTACATCGCGCAGCCCACCCTCGCCCTCTCGACCTGCCCGACGCTGGTGGAGGAGGGTCTTGCGCCGCGCCACCTCGACTTGCGGCCGTTCGTGCTCATCGGCGACGAGGTACGCCTCGTCCCCGGCGGACTGACGCGCGTTGCGTTGAAGAAAGGCTCGCTCGTCGTCAACTCGAGCCAGGGCGGCGGCACCAAGGATACCTGGGTCCTGCGGGATTAGCGGATAGCGGCCCCTCCCCCTTTGCAGGGAGGGGAAACCATGCGGCGCTCGACAAGCGAATGGACAAACGTGTTCCACATCGCTTCGGCGCAATAGCGGCAGACAAGAATGCTCGGGCGTACCGCAAACGATCTGTTCTGGCTCTCGCGCTACGTCGAGCGCGCCGAGAACATGGCCCGCCTCGTCGAGGTCGGTTACCGCATCGTTCTCTTGTCGCGCGAAGAGAAGACGTATCACCAGGAGTGGCGCTCGACGCTCGCGAGCGCCGGCTGCGAGGCGGGCTATTTCGCCAAGCGCGAGACGCTCGAGGCGCGCGAGGTGATCAACTTCCTGCTGTTCGACGCCGACAATCCCGCGAGCGTCCGCTCGTGCCTGACTACCGCGCGGCGCAACGCCCGCACGCAGCGCACCGCGCTCACCCGCGAAATGTGGGAAAGCCTCAACGGATCGTGGATCGAGTTCCAGGGGATCAGGCCGCAGAGCTTGAGCTCGGACGCGCTGCCCAAGCTGCTCGGTTGGATCAGGGAGCGGTCGGCGGCCTACCGGGGGGCGCTCCTCAACACCATCCTGAGAAACGACACCTTCCACTTCAGCCAGCTCGGCACGTTCGTGGAGCGCGCCGACAACACGGCGCGCATCCTCGACGTGAAATACTACATCCTCCTGCCGTCGAGCGAAATGGTCGGCAGCGGCGTCGACAACGTGCAATGGGAGGCGATCCTGCGCTCGGTCTCGGCGCACAGGAGCTATCGCTGGGTCTACAAGGCGAGCTACCGCGCGTGGCGCATAGCCGAGTATCTGATCTTGAACCGCGCGATGCCGCGCTCGCTCAGGGCCTGCTACGGAGAGATCGCCGCCTCGCTAATGGATCTCGCCCGGCTCTACGGGGAGGCAAAGCCCTGCCACGCGACCGCGCAAGCGACCCTCGATCTGCTCGAGACCGGCGACATCAACACGATCTTCCAATCGGGCCTGCATGAGTTCCTGCTCGACTTCGTCGCCCGCAACAACCGCCTCGGGCTCGAGATTTCCGATGCCTATCACTTCAACAGCTGAGGGGACGCTTGATGCTGATCGAGGTCCGTCATGTCTCGACCTACGCGTACGGCACGACGGCGCGCTATTCCATTCAGAGCCTGCGCTTGACCCCGCCCTCGTTCGAGGGACAGCACGTCTTGGGCTGGGAGATCAAGGCGCCGGGCATCGAGAAGGCGCTGACGTTTTGCGACGGATTCGGCAACCTCGCCCACCTCGCCGCGCTTGCGGCCAATCACGACGGCATCACCATCGAAGCCGGCGGCGTGGTCGAGACCGAGGACCGCGCCGGCATCGTGCGCGGCCTCACCGACCCCGCGCCGGTGCGCGTCTATCTGCGCGAGACCGCCAAGACGAGGCCGGACAAGGGCATTCGCGATCTCGCTCGCAGCGCCGGCAACAGGGATACGATCGACCGTCTGCACGCGCTGATGCGAGCCGTCCGCGAGGCCGTCGCCTATGAGATCGGCGCCACCCACGAGCACACCAACGCCGCCGAGGCCTTGGCCGACGGAAAGGGCGTGTGCCAGGACCACGCGCATGTCTTCATCTCTGCGGCCCGCGTCCTCGGCGTGCCGGCCCGCTACGTCAACGGCTATTTCCTCGCCGGCACGATCGCCCCCTCCGAGGCCCACCATGCCTGGGCCGAGGCCTGGGTGGCGGGGCTCGGCTGGGTCGGTTTCGACCCCGCGAACGGCATGTGCCCGACAGAGCGCTACATCCGCCTTGCCTGCGGTCTCGACGCCGGCAGCGCCGCGCCCATTCGCGGGACGCAGCGGGGCGGCGAGCACGAGGCCCTTGACGTCAAGGTCGAAGTTGAGCAGCAAGGCACTCAGCAATAAAGCCAAGGCTCTCTGGGAGTGACGCGATGACCTATTGCGTCGCGCTGCGGCTCGACCGCGGTCTCGTGTTCGCCGCCGACACGCGCACCAACGCCGGCGTCGACAACGTCGCGCAATACCGCAAGCTGCACTTCTGGCGCCAGCCGGGTGATCGCGTGCTCGTGCTTCTGACCGCCGGCAATCTCGCCGTCACGCAGTCCGTCGTCAGCATGTTGAACGAGCAGCTTCGGGCCCCGGAGCCCGGTGCGAGCACGCTGCTTAGCGTTTCCTCCATGTACCGGGCGGCGCGGCTCGTGGGCGACGCGGTGCGCGAGGTGCGCCTGACCGATGGGGCCGCGCTCGAGCAGAGCAAGGCGGGCTTCGCCGCCTCCTTCATTCTCGGCGGGCAGATCGGGCCCGAGCGCCCGCGCTTGTTCCAGATCTATGCCGAGGGCAATTTCATCGAGGCAACCGACGACACGCCGTTCCTGCAGATTGGCGAGCACAAGTACGGCAAGCCCATTCTCGACCGCGTGGCGCAGCCGACCATGCGGCTCGGCGAGGCGGCGAAGCTGATCCTGCTCTCCTTCGACTCGACGTTGAGGTCCAATCTGTCGGTCGGGATGCCGATCGACATTCTCGTCTATGAGCGCGACAGCCTGGACGTGAGGCGCGAGAAGCGCATCGAGCAGGACGACGAGTACTTCAAGAAGCTGTCGAACGCTTGGTCGGACGCCCTGCGCCAGGCCTTTGCCAAGATCGAGGAATTCAAGGTCTGAGCGGCGCCGCCCCGATTTGGTTAACGCCGGCCAAATCCGTGGCTCGCAGGGCGAGGCTCGTGCAATCGCAATTGCGCGATCGCCGCGCTTTCGCTAGCGATTAGCGCATGAGCCCGACTTTCGACCGTTCGCGTTGCCGAGGAGGCCCCGCGTGAAGATTTGCATGATCGGCGCCGGCTATGTCGGCCTCGTCTCGGCTGCCTGCTTCTCCGAGTTCGGCTGGCACGTCACGT
>DATETZ010000180.1:0-10325 GCA_035283385.1 Hyphomicrobiaceae bacterium | reverse complement strand
GAAGTCCCTGGATTCGTACCGGTCCGCCAGCAGCGGCTGGGCGCCACGGTCTCGTGCCGCGCTTGGTCCGCCTTTCGCCCCCCCGGTCTCTCCCTTTCCACCATCGCCCCGGCGCACCAAGGCCCGCGCCAGGCCGATCTCGACCGGAACGTCGATGACGAAGGTCAAATCCGGTTGCGTCGGCGCCACGACAAGCGCATCGAGCGCATCGATCGTCGTCAAGTCGACCGCGCCTGCCTGGCCCTGATAGACGCGCGTCGAATCCGAGAAGCGGTCGCACACGACCCAGCGCCCCTGGGCGAGGGCGGGCCGGATGATCTTGTCGAGATGATCGGCGCGGGCGGCATAAAAGAGCAGCGCCTCGGCCAGTGGCGTATGGGGCTCGACCGCCGGGTCGAGCAGAACCTTGCGCAGGCGCTCGGCGAACGGCGAGCCGCCGGGCTCCCGTGTCAGCACGGCATCGATGGCGCGCGCCTTGAGCCGATCGGCGAGCAAACGGACCTGGGTCGACTTGCCCGAGCCCTCGCCGCCTTCGAAGGTGATGAACTTTCCTCGTGCCATGCCGCCTCGACGCGGGTGCCCTCAGCGGGCCCCCGCCGTGTTTGTCAGCTTCAAGCCGAGACTAGTGTCCCTTATGAACCCGAAGCTCGCAAACGCGATTGCTGCAAGGTGTATGCGAGCTTCGGGTTCGGGACACTAGAGCCCAACCTTGCGCAGCGCTAGATACATGAGCGAATCTAGGCCCTTGCGCACGAAGCTGCCCGTCTCCACGTCCTCGGCCGCATACAGCAGCGCCTGGCTCTCGGCGTTGGCCGAGCTCGTCACGCGCAGAATTGCGACCTGGTCGCCCTTCTTGATCGGCGGCTTCAACGGACCCCGATAGACGATCTCGGCCTTGAGCTTCTGGTTCGCCGGGTAGCGCGGCAGCACGATCGCGAGCTCCCCCTTGCCGGTCAGGGGCACGTACATCTGCGTGCCGCCCCAGACCCGCGCGTAGCCCACCTCCTCGTCGGCCCCGAACAGCTTCACCTCGCCGAAGCTGCGGAAGCCCCACTCGAGGAGCCTCTGCGCCTCGTCCTTGCGGACCTTTTCGTTTTCCAGCCCCATGACGACGCCGATCAGGCGGCGCCCGCTATTCCAGGCCGAGACCACCATCCCGTAGCCCGCCTCCTTGATATGGCCGGTTTTCAGGCCGTCGACGCCGAGCTCGGAGGAGGAGAGTAGCGGGTTGCGGTTATAGAACTTGTGCTTTCGATACTGGAACTCCTTCTGCGCGAAAATCCGGTACCGGTCCGGATACTCCTTGATGAGATAGCGCGCGAGGATGGCAAGCTCGCGCGCGGTCATGAGGTGCTCGGGATGATAGAGCCCGGTCGAATTGCGAAAGGTCGACTTCTTGAGGCCGATGCGGCGCGCCTCGTCCTCCATCTGCTTCGAGAACGCGAGCTCATTGCCGGCCAGGCCCTCGGCCACGATGATGCAGGCGTCGTTGCCGGACTGCACGATGATGCCTTGAATGAGCTCGTCGACCCGGGCCTTGGTATTTATCGGGACGAACATGGCCGAGGTGCCCGACGGCGCGCCGCCGGTGCGCCAGGCGTATTCGCTGGTCATGAACTCGTCCTCGGGCCTGACCTTGCCGTCCTTCAAGGCCTTGAACAGAACGGCGAGCGTCATGAGCTTGCTCATGCTCGCGGGCGGGACGAGCTCGTCGGCCGCCTGCTGGAACAGCACCGCGCCCGATTCGGCGTCCATCAGGATCGCGTTCTTGGCTCTGGTCGTGAACTCGCCGGACTGCTGGGCCCGCGGCTCTGGCCCAGGGCAGGCGAGCGCGATCGCCGCAAGGACGATGGCGGTGCGCATCTTTCTCATGACGATCATTCCTCGCAATGCCGGCCCATCATCATAACCAGCATCATAATGAGAGCCCCCCGGCGCGGCGGAAACCGGGTCGCCGCGAGAGGCTGCGCCGAATCAAGAAACTCGAGCGCGCCGTCGCGTGGACCGGCGTGGCCAGACTATCAATCGGCGATCGCGAGGGTGTCAACGGCTCGGGACAACCGATCGCGCCCTTTCGAGCACGATTCTCGTGCGGCCGGGAGCTGTTGATCGGATCGGCTTGGGCCCGGCGCTCAGCGCGAGGCGAGAGCGGCACGATAGTCCGCCGCGGACCAGTCGCGGGGCCCAAAGGCACGCGCGACGGGCGCGGCAAACTCCGGCGCCGCGGCGGCGACACGCTCGGTGCCGCTCCAAGGACGGCCGGCGAGAAACTGGCGCTCGCGCCGGTCGTTGCCGTCGAGAGGCGCCGGCCCCGCGTACCTGACGCGCACGCGACCGGTCCCGCCCCTCTCCAGCCCGAGGACGCGCGCGGAGGCCCGCGACAAGTCGATCTCGCGATTGGCGACATAGGGACCGCGGTCGTTGACGCGGACCAGGATGGTGCGGCCGTTGGCGGCGTTCGATACGTAGGCGTACGAGGGAAGCGGCAACGTCGGATGGGCCGCCGTCAGCGCGTTCATGTCGTAGATCTCGCCGTTGGAGGTGCGCCGCCCGTGAAAGTCGGCGCCGTACCATGACGCAATACCGGCCCGGTCGTAACCGGGCTGGTGGCGCGGAACGTACCAGCGGCCCGCGACCTGATACGGCTGGCCGAGCTTGTGGATGCCCCCGCCCTTGCGTATCGGTCCCTCGACCGCGGCCACGCGCGGGCTCGCGCTCACGCCCCATTTCGACTCGGGGAACGCGACGCTCGTTTGCGGGGCGGCGCCGGTGCTCGCGCACCCGGCAAGCCCGGCGGCGATCGATAGCAAAAGGAGGCGGGACGCCCAAATCCGGCGTCTCTCCCATTCAGGTCCAAGGAAGCCACCTGCGTGCGCCGAAAGGGCGCGCCCGCCACCAGATCCACACATAACGCCATCCCACAGGCCCCTCTTTGCGGGGACCTCGCCTGCCAGTGCGCCCTCGGATCTCCCCTCATCGGAGGGAGTAGCCGGAGCCTCGCCAGAATGGCAAATGCGCCTTGAAATCCGGTAAATGGGCGCGCTTGAGGCCGCACTGGCGCGCGTGTAGGGTCCGTCGGCCTGCGACCCGTCACGGGTTGCATAGCGGAAGGGTGGTCGAGTGGTTTAAGGCACCGGTCTTGAAAACCGGCGTGGGTGCAAGCCCACCGTGGGTTCGAATCCCACCCCTTCCGCCAGAGCCCCCGTCATGCGGAGCCAGGACAGCCGATCGCATCGACCGCCAGCCGCTCGGCGGCTTCTGCAACAGGGCGCGTGCCTTCCGGTGAATGGATCGGGCGAGACGGACGAGACTGGCAGTTGCGGAAACGCTGTCCATTGCGGAACCTTCTCGTCCCGAATAACCGGATCTTGCGCGTCAACTTGCAAGCCGATTGCCGGCCACGGGTCTGTGTTGGTTTGTTATTAATTCGACACAGCTATTCTTCTGCACAAACTTAATAATTGCCGCGCAGACACAATGGCATGGAGATTGTTGCCTATCAGAGCAGGCAGGCCTCGGGTTCATTGAGGCGCGCCAATTGTTTATTAATCCGACGAGGGTCACTCGCTCGCCCACCTTCGCTTGCGCTCTACTCGAAATGTCGTTTCGGAACCGTCCATGTCCAAGCCTTTGGCAAATGAGGTCGAGCGGCTGACGCGGCGCCTCGCACGCGAACGCAAATCGCGCCTCAATGCGCAAGCTGCCGCGAAAAAGGGCCTTCAAGAGCTGCATCGAAGGCGGTGCGAGCTGCAGCTCCTGGAGCAGATCGCGACCACCGCCAACAGCCTACCCTCGGTACAAGCGACACTCGAATTCGCAATCGAGGCGGTATGTCAATTTACCGGATGGTTCCTGGGACACGCCTATTTGCGTAGTGACGAGCCCGGACCGGTCAAGCTTGTCTCGACATGTATTTGGAATGCACCGGAAAATAAACGTACGGCACAGTTTCGTTCCTTGACGGAGAAAATAGCATTCCGCCGCGGCAAGGGCCTGCCAGGGCGCGTATTGAAAACGGGCTCCCCGGTATGGATTGTCAATGTCAGGAACGATTCCGACTTTGCGCGCGCACCCGAGGCGGCTGCAGCCGGCATACGCAGCGCGTTTGCGTTTCCCATACTCGCTGGCAGCGTGGTCGTCGGCGTTCTGGAATTCTTCTCAACGCGGTCGTTCGAGCCCGATGACGCGCTCCTGCATCTCATGGGCCAAATCGGCACTCAACTCGGGCGCGCGGTGGAACGCAAGCGGGCCGAGGATCTGCTCGTCTACGAAGCCACCCATGATGCCTTGACCAATTTGCCCAACCGAAAATTCTTTCTCGATCGCTTGCGGCGTCTGATCGACCGCAAACGTCGCTCATCCGAATGCGATTTCGCGGTGCTGTCGATCGACATCGATGGGTTCAAGGTCGTCAATGACAGTCTCGGCCATCTTGCCGGCGACAGTCTGATTAAGCAGGTCGCCGAACGGTTGGTGACCGTGTTCGGCACGAGCGCGGCGTCGCTGCCTGAAAGGGGCCCGGTCGCGGACCGGGACCTGCTCGCGCACTTCGGAAGCGATGAGTTCTACATTCTGTTGAGCCGGATCGGCGATGGGAACGATCCCGTGCGGACCGCCGAGCGCGTCAACGGCGTGCTCAAGCTGCCGTTTTCGGTCGAGGGGCAGGATATCCATGTATCGGCCAGCATTGGCATCGTGTCGAGCTCGGAAAACGATCTGACCGTGAGCGAGTGCCTACGCAATGCCGATCTTGCGCTTCATCGGGCGAGAGCGGCCGGCAAGGCCCGCCATGAGGTCTACGATACGGCGATGCACACCAAGGCGCTCAAGCACTTCACGCTCACGTCGGATTTGCGACGGGCGCTGGAGAGGGAAGAGTTCGTACTCCATTTCCAACCCATCGTTTCGATTGACAGCTCCGAGATCAACGGCTTCGAGGCTCTGGTCCGATGGCAACAGCCGGGTGGCAAGCTCGTCTATCCCGGAGAGTTCATCGGGCTCGCGGAAGAAACGGGATTGGTTGTACCGTTGGGACAGTGGGTCTTGCAGGAGGCCTGCAAAATCACGCGCAATTGGCACGAGACGTTCCCGGGCGCCGGATTGCCGTTTGTGTCCGTAAACATTTCTTTGCGCCAGTTCATGCAAGCCGACCTCGTGGACCAGATCGGCGCAATCATCCGCTCATCGGGGATCGATCCCGACTTGCTGCTGCTCGAGGTCACCGAGAGCGTCGCTACTGCCGACGATGATCGCATTGCCGGCATCCTGTATCGGCTTCGCGAGCTCGGCGTTCACTTGTGCATCGACGATTTCGGCACAGGCTATTCGTCGCTGAGCCGCCTGCACAGCTATCCCGTGGAGGTCCTCAAGATCGATCGATCGTTCATATCGCAATCAGATACTCCATCTGGAAAGCAAATGATCGAAACCATCGTCGGCCTGGCGCGGAACCTGCGCATGAAGGTTGTCGCGGAGGGCGTCGAGAGCAAAGAGCAGGCCGCCCATTTGAGGTCGATCGGATGCGGATTCTGTCAAGGGTATTACTATTCGAAGCCGGTCAGCGAGGCTGAAGCGCGGGGGCTACTCGCCACCCGGCCGCCGGCGCGCGCCCGGCACAGCGTTCATGCCGCGGCGTCCAACTGAATACCGGCAGGTTGCCGCTCATGGGCCCGCCAACCACCCCAGCCTGGACCAGAGAACCGAGAGGGCGATGAGATAAACGGCAACGAGGAGGAGCGCGGCCTTGGCCAGGAGCGGCGCCTCCGCAAGACCGCTCCAAATGGCCGCCAGGGCCGCCGCCGTCCAGAGCCCCGTCATAGCCAGCGTGAGCGCACGCAACGGGACGACCCGGATCGGGTGCACGCACTTGATCGGAACGAACGTCAGCGCGATTGAGACCCCGATCACGGCCGCCGCAACCGGGGCCGAGGCCGTGAACACGAACAGGTAGAAGGCGACGATGTTCCAGATCGCCGGAAAACCGACAAAGCAGAGATCCTCCGTTTTGCTGCCGAGGTCGGCGAAATGATAGAGCGAGGAGACCAGGATCGCCGAGGCCAGCACCGTCCCGAGCGAGCCGCTGAGGAACCCCGCCTCGATCAGGGCCACGGTCGGGACGAACACGTAGGTCAGATAGTCGACGACCAGATCGAGGTGCTCCCCGGAAAAGCGCGGGAGCCGCTCCTTGACGCCGACCAGACGCGCAAGCACGCCGTCTATTCCGTCAATGACTAGTGCCGCTCCGAGCCACAGGAACAGCGCCTCCCAGGCCCTCTCACTGATCGCCTGCGCCGCGAGCAGCGCACACACGGCCCCGAGCGCGGTCAGGACGTGAACCAATGCCGCGGCGAACCGCAAGGCGCCTCTCCTCGGAAAGCCTGCACCCGCGCGCTCGACAAGGCCGACGCTAAAACATCAAAGGGAGCGCCGGCGGCGCTCCCCAATAAAGGCGTCATCGCGCGCTCCTGTCGAGCACGTGCCGCGTCAGAAATTGTGCTTCACGGTGCCGCGGATGGTCAGATCGTCCGCGGGGGCCTCCCGCTCCGCCTCAGGCTGCTTGCCCTCGCTCGCCCCGTAGAGAAGCTCGAGCCCGAAATCCATCTTGGGCAGCACGCCGAGCTTGCCGAGCCCCGGAATTCGAACCTCGGTGCCTTGGGCCGAGCCTTTCGCCGACTCGGGGGTGGCAAAGCCCAGATCCTTGGGCGCGTCGGATGGCGCCGGCGCGGGCGTCACCTGCGGCGACGGGACCTCGCCGGCCTTCTGCTCCTGAAATGCCATCGCGGACGAGCTGGCGAGCGCCAGTGCCGCACCGAATCCCATGATCGTCGTCGACTTCATCGTTTGGACCCCGCGTATGCGGAAGAGCCTGGGCCGCGAAAATGAGGCTTCGCGGAGGGGAAAACAAGCATGTTCCGGGGGTGGTTAAGCCGCTATGAACGTTTCTTTGGGCGGGTGTGGTTGCGCTGCAATGTGGCGAGTACGCCACAAGCAGCGCGCCATCGTCCGAAGGGCTCCATTCCGGGCCAAAAACCTTGGGATTGAACCGCTTGGGCCCAAGTTTCGCCACTATCGCGCACGCGGGTGCCAGTGCAGATATTGCTCATCGAGAGCCCAGCCGGAAGCCGGGCTGGGAGCCTATCGCGGGTCCGCTGCGGCTGCGCCTTCGCAGTGGCGAGACGCTTCACCGCCGGAGTCTCAAAGAGCCAAGGACCGCCCGTCGCCGGGCGGCCCTCGTCCTCAAGACCGGAGATGAGGATCAGAACTTGATCATGCCGCCTGCCACGAAGACATCGAGATCGTCAAGTGGGACCGACGGCATCACGACGTCGTTATGAACAAGAGTCAAGTCGGCCTCGTAGTGACGGTAGTACGCGTATAGGAGCATCGATGCCGCAGAAAGTTCCTGCACAATGCCCCCGCCCCACATCTGGAGAGCGCTGCTGAAAACGTTCGCTTCGGTGGCAAAAGGGTTGATCGGGTCGCCCACGCCGACGGTCAGCCGCTCGCTCGCGCCACCATCGAAGTCGTAGTACTGGCCGAACAAGGTCGTCTTGCCGAGCGAGTTGAACTTCTGCTCCACTCCGCCCTCGACCGCCCAGAACCAGCTTTCGTTGCTGGCGTTGGTCCCGTCGATGTCCGAGTCGAACAGGACCGTCTCGTCCTCGTGCCAGCCCCCGGCGAAGTTGACGTAAATGCCGGTCGGCTTGTGCATCACGCTGATCGAGCCGCCGGCTTGCCGGCAATCCGCATCGCTGCCCGGGATCACATCCGTACCGGTGCACTCGAAGAAGTTGCTGAAGTCATTGGAGTTGAGGCCGTCCGTGGTCTCGCCGTAGGCGACCGCGGCCGCGATCTCGAAGTCGCCAGCCTCGCCCTTGTATTTCGCGCCGACATCCCAGTGGTCGTCGGCGCCCCAGCCGGCCTCCAGGTTTAAGCCGTTCCAAGACGGCGACACGTACCAGACGCCGGGCCGGCGCTCGCCCTCACCTGGCTGGTCACCCGTGTGTTTGATCAGACGCCGCCATTGCACGGGATCTCGGGTCGCACTGCCGGTGCTGATCAAACCGTTCGCCGTGCGCAGGTAGAGGCCAAGGCCACTGTCTTCGACGTCCGAGTACTTGGCGATATCCTTGGTGTGGGCGAGGTTGGTTTCCGTCGCAGCCTCCATCGCCGTCGGCGTCACGCCGACATGCACCGTACCCAACTCCTTGCTTTCGATAAACCAACGGCTGTGGCGAATATCTAATCCGCTATCTTCCACAGCAGAGTCTTGATTGAACCGCTTCGAGCTGGCACCGCGAACGCCGATCTCCAACTGATAACCGGCCTTCCAGGCGTCAGTGATCTTTGCGCTGCCCTTGAAACCGAAGCGGGTGCGGGCATTGTCGTTCGTGACGACGTAAGCATTGTTCTCGACGCCATCGTCCCAAAACATGACGGCCTCGTTCACCTGACCGTAGACGGTGAGCGAGACCTTTCGGTTGCCCTTGCGGGCGGTCGTCGCTTCGAGCTCGGCGATGCGCTCCTCGAGATCGGCGCAGCAGTTCCCGCCGAGGTCGGCAGCGGTTGCCGCCGGGACGCCCAACGTCACCCCCGCCGCCGCGAGCAGCGCCAGACGAGCCTTCGTTTTCATGAACCCCCTGTGCATCTGAACATCCCTCGAGTTCGCCCCCAGCTTTGTTTGACTGCACCGCGGGCCGGCCGAAACCTACCACTCAACGGCGCGAGCGAGCTTCAACTCACCCGCCTACCCGCCATGGCTGGGCCAGATAAGGTGGAGTCGACCAGGAGGTGAACGGGGAAAGCTCACATGACAGTTTTGCTAAGCTCGTGCGTTGTCCACACGCCACGGATGCTGAGCGGCCCCCACCGCAGATAACAGATTCATGACATCGTGACGTTGCTCGAGAGCCACGTGCGCGGCGAGTGGTCACCGGGACGAAACTGCAATTCGCCGTGCAGATTGCGGGCGATCTAGCAGATTCCGGCACTCAGAGCTTATGATCCGAGACGCAGTCGCGCGATCCATGGGCGGACGATGACAGACGGCCAGCGCTACGAGGTGGCAGTGGTGGGAGGCGGCCCGGCGGGCCTCGCTGCCGCCCTCGCGCTCGGCCGCCTCGGCCTCGACGTCGCCCTGGTCGCGCCCTTGCACCGCGCCCCCGGACAGCCGGAGGACGAACGCACCGCCGCTCTCTTGCCCGGATCGGTCGAGCTCATGCGCAATCTCGGCGCTTGGCGCCAGGCGGAGAGCGAGGGCGAGGCCATCAGCGCAATCCGCATCATCGACGACACCGGCGCGCTTCTGCGAGCGCCTGAGGTGCTGTTCAGCGCCGCCGAGGTCGGGCTCGAGGCGTTCGGTTTCAACGTGCCGAACCGCGCGCTCGTTGCCGCGCTCGAGGAGGCCGTGCGCGCGCCGGCGAGCGCCGTCGCCGTCCATGAGGCGGGCGTCGAGGCCCTCGAGATCGGCACCGGGAGTGTGCGGCTGCACCTGCGCGGCGGCGGCCGTCTCGAGGCCGGCCTCGTGGTGGGAGCGGACGGGCGCAACTCCGTGTGCCGGCGCTCGGCCGGCATTGCGGCGCGCTCGTGGTCGTATCCGCAGAGCGCGCTCGTGTGCTCGTTCACGCACGGGCGCGCGCACGGCGGCGTGTCGACGGAGTTTCACCGCCCGGGCGGCCCCGTCACCACCGTGCCGCTGCCGGGGCGCGCCTCGAGCCTGGTCTGGGTCGATCGTCCCGAGGCGGCCGAGCGCCTCGCGCGCCTCGATCAGGCGTCGTTTCGCGAGCGGCTCGAGGAGCGGCTCAACGGACTTCTCGGCCCCGCCGGCACCATCGGCGCGCGCGCCGTGTTTCCGCTTTCGGGGCTCGCCGCCGAGCGCCTCGGGGCGAGGCGCGTGGCCCTGGTCGGCGAAGCGGGCCACGTCCTGCCCCCGATCGGCGCCCAGGGCCTGAACCTCGGCCTCAGGGACGTGGCGGCGCTTGCCGATTGCCTGGCCGACGCGCTGCGCCTCGGCCGCGACCCCGGCAGCCCCGAGACGCTCGAAGCTTACACGGAGGCGCGGCGCATCGATGTCGCCTCGCGCGTCATGACCGTCGACCTCCTCAACCGCTCGCTCATCTCGGACCTTCTGCCGGTGCATCTCGCCCGCGGCCTCGGCCTTCATGCGTTGAAGGAGATCGGACCGTTGCGGCGCCTCGTCGTGCGCGAGGGCCTGCAGCCATCGCTTTCGGCGCCGGCGCTGATGCAGCCCGGCGGGCTAGTGTGGCGGTTCAGAAGTTCCCCATCGCGTGCCACCAAGTCGTGAGGGAACTTCTGAACCAAAGCCA
>DATETZ010000179.1:0-65180 GCA_035283385.1 Hyphomicrobiaceae bacterium | reverse complement strand
TACGGGCGCTACTGGGGCGCGATCGAGCATCACCCGTGCCTGCACTTCGAGCTCTGCTATTATCAGGCGATCGAGTACGCCATTTCCCATGGCCTTGGCCGCGTCGAGGCCGGCGCTCAGGGCGCGCATAAGCTCGCGCGCGGCTACCTGCCCGCAACGACCTACTCGCTCCACTGGTTTGCCGATCCGCGCCTCGAGGCCGCCGTCGCGCGCTACTTGGAGGCCGAGCGTGCCGAGGTGGCGGACGTGGCCGCCGCCCTCGAAGCCCACGCGCCCTACAAGTCGCACGCTTCCGAGCGCGGCTGATCCCGTCCCTGCGCTCGTCGCACCGATCCGCTTGACGCTGTCGCGTCTTGCCCCATAACAGGCAAGAGCGGAGAGCAAGGGCGCGCGCATGGCCTACGACGGCAGCAACATCTTCGCCAAGATCATTCGCGGCGAGATCCCGTGCCACAAAGTCTACGAGGACGGCGAGACCATCGCCTTCATGGACGTGATGCCGCAGGGGATGGGCCACACGCTGATCGTGCCGAAGGCCCCCTCGCGCAACCTGCTCGACGCCGATCCGGCCGTGCTCGCCCGCTTGATGCCGGTCGTGCAGAGGATCGCGCGCGCGGCCAAATCCGCCTTCGGAGCCGACGGCGTGACGGTCATACAGTTCAACGAGCCCGCTGGCGGGCAGACGGTGTTCCATCTCCACGTTCACGTGATCCCACGCTTCGAAGGCGTTGCCTTGAAGCCGCATTCGGGGCAAATGGAGAAGCCGGAGCTGCTGGCAGCCGCCGCTGAGAAGTTGCGCCGGGCGCTCGCCGAACGTTCGGCCTGAGATCCGTGCGGTCGGGAAGCTCATGGTTGGAGGCTGGCGGCTGCCGGCATACTAAGACGGTGGGTCGGTGTCCTGTTTCATGCGGGATTAGGATCAGCGATTTGCCGCTCACGACACGAGGGAGCGCGCCCATGAAAGTGAAGCTTGCCGGTCTTGCTGTCGTTGCTCTTGGGCTTGTGACGAGCGCCAGCGAGATCGGCGCCGTCAGTCCTCCGGTCAGCGGCCCGGGCACACAGCCGACGGCGACGGCCGGGGGCGACGTATGGCCGATGCCGATCGACACCTTCCTCGCCGGCGATTACCTCGTGCGCGCGGACGTGGTGCTGACGCGCCGCGACTATGACATTACGTCCTATCTGATCCGCTGGGCCACCGGCTCGCCATTTTCGCACGCCGCGCTCGTGTTCAACCGCCCCAACCAGGAGCCCGGGATCGCCAACACGTTCGTGATCGAGGCGGGCACGAGCGGCGTCGACTTGACGAACCTGCGCGACTATATCAGCGACAAGAGCTCGTTCATCGGCATCAAGCGGTTCAAACGCGACTGGTTCGACGAGTCGAAAAAGGCTCGCGTGCGCGGCCTCCTGCTCGATCACATCAAGGCCACGTACAATTACTGGGCCATCGGCCGCATCGTGCGCAATGTCTGGTTCGGCGTGCAGCACGGAGTGGGCGGCAGGGAACGGACGCTCGAACGGTACAACGAGCAGCAGTGGACTGCCCCGAGCGAGTTCATTTGCTCGGGCCTGGTTCAGATCGGGTTCGTCGAAATGGCCCTCGAGTCGATCAAGCGGGGAGAGCTCGCCCCCGCCGCCTTGAACGAGGTCGTGTTCCAGGAGCGAACCAGAAAATGGCTGCCCGATTCGAACGGCTGGCGACAGCTCGGCGGCGAGGCGGCGGAATCGGCTGCCCTGTTCCGGTTGCAGAACCTTGCCGCCCTCGAGTCCGTGACCCCCGACGACCTCGCCAAGAGCGACAAGCTCGAGTGGCTCTATCTGATCCGCGGCGACAAGGTCCACAAGGTCGGCTCGTACGAAGAGGTCGTGCGGCTCGTGCAGGCCGAGGAAGGGGGCGCCGCCCCCAGCCAGTGAGCGTGCCTCGAACCTGCGCCGCGACACACCGGAACCGGATCCGCGACTGCCGCAAACGCCGGTAAGCGATTTCCTTACCTTGTGCCTTCGGTCGAGCTATCGCGTCACGGATTGGCGCGGAAGCGCCAGTATTCGCCTTTGTCGGTCGGCACGGTCTCGAAACTCGGAAAGCGTTTCGCGGGAGGCCTCAACCCCGACTGGATCAGAAGGCCGATGTCTTTCAAGAGCGCGTTGTTCTCCGCATAACCCGAATGGTTGAGGCTCAGGCTGTCGGTGCTGGCGGCGGTCACGTCGATCGTATCGATCCCCGGCAAGATGAGGGGCCCCGTCGCGGGCACATCGCCCGCACGCGGCACGCCGCCGTAGAATTCGCGCGACACGTGCAGCGCCCGGTCGTTCGAGGCCGCATAGAGCGTGATGCCGCTCGCGAGCCCTTGCAGCTCGCGCGCGATATTCTCGAAATTGTCGCGATCGACATCGGGGGCCGCCAGGATGACCTGGCTCATGACCACACCATCGGGTTTCGCAGCCTTCAGGTCCTTCAAGACCTGCAGCAGCGGCTGGTTGCCCATGCTGTGCGCGATGACGCTCACGGACTTCGCGCCCGTCTCCTTGAGCACCAGCTCGACGAACTCCTTGAGGAAGGGCTGCGACTGGCCCGAGCTTTCGCGATCGTAGGTGTAGCTCGACACCCCGCCGCCCGACGGCCAGCTATAGGCGAAGGGCGCGCCATCGAACTTCAAGTCATAAGCGATCTGCGCGGTGCGGAAGATCGCGAAATCGAAGCTCGTGTTGTAGCCGTGCACGAAGATGAAGGCGTGGTCCTTGTAGGCGATGGAGGCTCCGAGCCGCTCACGCACGAGACCCAAGAACTCCTCGCGCGAAAGCCCCTTCACTTCCTTCATCGTGAAATGCTTGTTGGGGTCCTCGGCCTGCTCGTAGATCGTCACATCGAGATAGGGAATTCGGATGGCCCACGGCCGTTCGATAGTGGGCACGACATGACTTCTCGGCACCGTGACGAGCACGCGCCCCAAATCGAGCCGGCGGCCACGGAGCGGTCCGTATTCGAGGCGCTCCGGATTCGTCGCCCGCGCGCGGTCCGTCCCGTAGAAAACGGGAACGACGTCCCAATCGCCTTCGGCTCCAGCGCCAGGTGGCGGCGCGCCACCGCCGTTCGCCTTGGGGAGCTCCATCGCCTTGTCGCGAATGACCGTGTCGGGGCGCGCGCCGCCTTCACCGGCCGGCGGCGCCTCTCCGCTCACCGCGGGAAGCGGCGCGGGCTCGACCGGCTCGGGGCCGGCTGCATTCGGCTCGCTTCGTTCGGAGGGCTTGATCTCGATTGGTGGCGTGGCCCCCGCGGTCGGCTCGGACACGGCGGGCGCCTCGCGCGGCATCCATGAATCGAGCGTCACGACCGCGAGCAGCGGCGCAAAGAGCAGAATAGCAATCCCGCCTCGCGCAACGAGCTTTGCACGCGACGACAAAGGCCGTGTCGCGCGCCACGCCAGCACGTAGAGAAGCAGCGCTACCGCCGCGGCAAGCAGGTAGACGGCACCGGTCGGGATCTCGGGCATCGCATTGCTCCCTCGCGCCACACGGTTCAGCGTCGGCCAGCGACGAATTCTAAAAAGCGGCGGCGCATCCGGCAACTCCGCCGCCCAACAGATTGTCGCCCCGCAGATGACGCCCGCACGGTCGGACGCCGGATGCAACGGCGCCAACTTGGTTTGGCTCAATGACGCAGCTCAGGCTCACCGCCGCCGCGCGCACCCAATCCCCGGGCCGTCCCGCCGCGCACACCGTAAATGATCTCGAGGAGCATTTCCCCCGCGAGCTGGGTCACGGCGAGCCCCGGCGCGCCTCAAAAGTTGATTCTGTTGATGACCCACAGACCCCCGGCCGCAATCGCTCCCGCAAGCAGGATCAGGGGCAGCGTGCGAACGAGGACGGCAAGCAGAGTGACGAACGCAGCCAGGATCTTCTCCCCGGCCACCCAGAACTCCTTGGCGGCCCTGAACAAGACCATGACCACGGCCAGTCCCAGCACGACCAGCGCGATTTGCTTCCACAGCGGCAGGCTCGCCCAGGGCACCTGCATCACCTGCGTGACCTGTGCGATGGTCCAGTTCCAGATAAGTCCGACAAAGCGGAAGATCGCCGCTATTCCCTGCTGCAAGAAGCTCAGCAGCTGATCGAAGAATTGCTTCATGGGCGGCGGCCTCCCCTGCTTTGCGGCGTCGCAGGCTTTTCCCGCCTGGACCAGAGCACAGTTTGCCCCCGTCTTTGCGATTGCACACTTGCAGGCGTGCAACACAGGGGCACCAATCGGCTATGCTCGCGCCATGCCCTCACTGCGGCCGACCATCCTTCTGACCGGCTTCGGCCCGTTCCCCGGGATCGCGGAGAACGCCAGCGCGCTGCTCGCCGCAAAGCTCGGCCGTCTCGCCGCAAGCCGTTTCCGCGCCCATCGGGTGGTGGCGAAGGTCCTGCCGACCGAGTGGGAGGCGGCGCCGGCTCGTCTCGCCGCGCATTACGCGCGAGAAAAACCGAGGCTTGCCTTGCACTTCGGGGTCTCCGAGCGGGCGCAGGGCTTTGTCATCGAGACCTCGGCCCGCAATATCCGAAGCCCGACGCCCGATGCACGAGGGGCGCTCCCGTCCTCGGCCTCGATCGCCGCCGGGGGCCCGGAGCGCATGGCGGCCGGGGTCCCGGCCGAGGCCATCGTCGCGCGGCTGACCGCCCTCGGCCTTCCGGCTCATGTCTCGGACGACGCCGGCACCTATCTCTGCAATGCCGTGCTCTATCATGCCCTCGCCGCCGCTCGCCCGGCGATGACCGGGCTCGTCCATATCCCCGCGCTCCTCGCGGCCGAGGGCGGGGGCACCGCAGGCCCGGCGGCGAGCTCATTGCTCGATTGGGAGACCGCGGTCTCGGGCGGGCTCGAGATCATCCGCGTGTGTCTCGGCCGGCCCGCGCCGGCGCGGCTTAAACGTCTTTAGCCGGGGCTCGTGCGTAATCCGGCGAGCGCCCGGAGCCCATCGATGCACCTCGAGCGCCGCTCTCTCCTCGCCGCCGGCGTTGGCGTCGCCGCCGCAACGGCGCGCGCCGCCGCCCACAATTCTATTGAGGCGGCGGGTTCGCGCGCACGAGCTTCAAAAGCTCGCTGTCCTTGGCGATCTGCCCCGTGTCGCGGCATTGCTCTTTCGCCGAGGCGGAGCATTCGATGGTGACCTTGTATGGGACGCCGAATTTCTCGATCGTGTACTCGGCGATAAGGCCTTCCTCAACGCCGTCCTCGTTCTGCTCGTCGAACACCGAGACCTCGGGCCCGGCTTCAGCGCCACCCCGGCGCTCCGCACCGTAGACCGGATAGCTCTCGGGGACCTCGTGCTGGACGCGCAGATCCGCCTCGACGCTGACCGTCATGTCGCCATAGCGCTCGACGAGCTGGTACCAGACCGGGTTTTGCTCATCGACCACGACGTCGCGCTCGGCGGCCGGACTCGCCCCCCTGAACGTGTTCTCGACCACGCCCGGAGTGGCTTCGAACGCGAGCACAGGAACCTGCACATTTGCGAGCTTTTCGTCCGCCGAAGCCCCGAACGAGCGCGCGGGGCCAGCCGCCCGTGCACTGACGAAGCTCTGGATCTCGGGGTCGTTCCATTCGACCTTGATCAGGTCCGCCCCTGCCGCAGCCCTCGGCGCGAGGCCGGCGCCCATCACGAGAACCGTAATGGCGAGAGCGAGGCCGGATCGCATTTCGATGACTGACATTTGAAATCCCCTCTCCAGCCAAGCCGTCGGGCAAGACCCCGGGGCCAAGCCTCGGGCCGGCACCGCCGCGCGGCAAGCCCAATCTAGCCGCGGGCGCCGAATGCGATCAAGCATCAACCGGCCCCGGCGGGCCGCCTCCGCGACAACGGCCCGTCACCGCGAGCGGGGAAAAACGACAGCACCGGCATGAGGGGGCTCATGCGCATCGAGGAGGACGAGCGCGGCCGGGTGGGTTCGTTCCGTTGCAACGGCGGTCACGTTTGGGCATTATCGGCACGATGGGCTCTGGGGTGGGACAGGGGGTAAGCGTGGCTTCGGGTCGACGAGTTCCCGGCTTTATCCTGCTCCTATGTCTCGCGTTGCCCGTTTTTCCACGGGCCGTCTCGAGCGACAGCGGCGCGGGCACCTCGGTTGCGCGCGCACGCGACGCGGGGGCGACTCTTGTTCCGCCGAGAAATGTCGCGAGCCGCGATCTCAGATCGTACGCGCTCATGCGGGCGCTCGTCCCCGGTGACCCAAGATCAGGGGCTCCTGCCGCGCCTGACGGCGCCGGAGCAGGCAGCGGCCACCTTTCCGATCCGTGCCGCGGGGACATTCGGGCCGGCACAGCCCGAACCGAGGCATGGCCGACGGCGCGCATCGAGCCGGCGCGTTGCAGCCTGCTGCCTCCGTCTCCCGATTCGACGACGCCGACCCCCAGTCCGACCGAGCCGCCGAGCGGAGAGACCACGCCGACAACCCCTGGACCCTCGCCGGCGCCGCCGGCCGACACCACCAGAGGTCCCGATGCACCGCCGCCTGCAACGGCCACTCCTGGCTTCGCCTACCACCCGCCGGGCGATCTCTTGGCGCAGGACAAAGGGCGCGGCCGCGTCGGCGATCGCAAGGTGTATGCGCCCAGCATCATCTTTCCTCTGCGGCTGGCGCAGGATCAGCACCCGCACATGAACTCGCAGATCTGGGGTTACGGCGGCGGCGGGTGGAACGGCAAGGGCGCCGCCGGGGGCAGCGAAAGCGATCCGCGCAACTACGACCCCCTGCAGCAACGCGACAACTATTGCGAGATTAGAAGCTGGAAGATGCCGCTATGCCCGGCCGGAACCGGGCATCAAGGCCAGGACATTCGCCCGCCGAGCTACAAGGACAATTATTGGGAGGCGGTCGCGGTCGCCGACGGAACGATTTCCAACGTGACCCCGAACACGACCGTGCAGCTCAAGGCGTCGGACGGGACGAACTACTACTATCTTCACATGCACCCGAAGTCGATCCGCGTGACGATCGGCCAATCGGTGAAGCAGGGCGACGTGCTCGGCCGCGTCTCCAAGTACATGGGCGGAAGGCCGGCGACGAGCCTGCACCTTCATTTCAATGTCCGCCAGCGCATCAAGCGCGGCAACGAGACGCTCGATGTCTATGTGCCGACCTTCACGTCGCTGATCGCGGCGCTGAGGCGCGGCAAGGGATTGGATCCCGGGCTCGATGGCGATGGCAACTTGACCGTCGACCCTGGGCTCGAGATCGCCGCCGCCCCGGCAACCGAGCCGACCCCTCCACCGCCCGAACCTAAGGTCGAGCCGGCGCCTGCTCCCACGCCCGCGCCATTGCCGGTTCCGGAACCGACACCGCCTCCGCCGACCTCCGAACCAACCCCCGCACCTGTCCCCGAACCGGCACCCGTGCCCAAACCGCCCGAGCCGGCTCCGCCACCGGCGCCCGAGCCGACACCTGCGCCCCATCCGCCGGATCAGCGGCCCTGGTGGCAGAAAGCGTGGGACAGCACCGGTGGATGGTGGAGCAACTTGTGGAAGTAAGGCCGGAGTCGGCGCACACGTCGCACATGCGCCACACAAGCCGTGCACACGACGCCTGAGGCCACACCGGACGACCCGCTGACCCCGAGAGCGGTCCGCAGGGCCGGCGTGCATTTTCGGCCCAATCAGCGATTTCATCAGGGAGCACCCGCCATGTTGAAACACGCTTTTGTCATGGCCGTCGCGTTCGCCTTGCCGACCCTTACCGCCGCGCAATCCCAGCGGCCGGCCCACACCTACGAGGCGCTGCAACGCACGCTCGAGGAAAAGTTCTCTCCGAGGCCCGGCCGCTCGCTCAGGCCAACGCCGCCGGCCCGGGTCCACAAGGAGGATTTCCAATGGATAAGACCGAAGGCCAGCGACGGCGCGACCTCCCCTCGGAGCGAGACCACGAAGGAGCCCGGGACATCGCCGGACGGGAAAGGCAGCTCGAGCTCATCCTGGCTCCGCTCGATCTACGACTATGTGGTCGAGAAATTGCGCGGGTCAGGCCCTCCCGCCAAGGCCCCTGTTGACGCCGCGACGGTCAAGGCCCAGGCGACGCGCCTGGGGGATGCGCTCAAGGTGTCTCCGTTGCGCCCTCTCCCGCCGGGGGCGTCCTCCGCCGACGTGCAGCTCGTCGCACAGGCCGAGGTCCCGGTGGCCAAGAAGAATAGCTACGTCATTCAACTGAAGCCGACCGCCCAGGAAGCCGAGATCAGCACGCTGCTCCGGAAATACGATTTCAGCATTACCCGAATGATCGCGCCTCTCGGCGTGATCACGGTCGAGGTCAATAAGCCCGCCGCGGGCGGGCGATCCGGCTCGGACGAAAGCGAGACCGATACGGCACAAGCCGCGGCCGATCCGAAAGCCCGGCTCGAGAAGATCCTCGAGCCGCCGCTCATTCGCAAGCTGCGCAACGAGCCCGTCGTCGATGCGGCCTTCGTCAACTCGATCATGGGAACGAAGCGCCTGACCGGCCCGAGCGGCGTCCGGCTCCACGAAAACGGCCGCACCTACAGCTGGCGCTGGACGCCGGGCGACGACCTCGACGGCAACTGGGGCTTGAAGGCGATCCGCTTGCCTCCGGTGTGGACCATTCTCGATCGCTATCGCAAGCTCAGCCCCGATGCCGCTCGCCCCAAGATCGGCTTCGTCGACGGCGGCTTCGGCGAGCATCCCAACCTTGCGTTCAATTCAATGCAAGGCGCGCCGGCGGTTGCCGTCCAGAAACCGAATTGCGCGACCAACCACGGCATGCACGTTGCCGGCATCGCGGGTGCGCGCCGCAGCGACGGGAACGGAATCGACGGCATCATTCCCGAGGCGCGCATCGACGCCATCTCGGTCGACGGCAGCATCGCCAACGAGGCCGGCGGCCTCGGGGTCGACGATCTTTGGGAGCTGCAAACGCTGTTGTTCGATGACGTGCTCGGCAAGACCATGGACTACATTTACGAGAACACGATCAACCCCGACAACCTGCGCGTCATCAATATCAGTCTCGGATACAATTTTCTCGCCCGCAACCTGATCGGCGACGCGGACCCCGATGAAGTCCAGGGACTCAAGCTGCATATCAGTCATCAAGCCAATCTCATCCGGCTGCTGGCGAGCCGGGTCGAGGACCGGATCCTTTTCGTCGTTGCGGCCGGAAACGACTCGGAAGGGCGGGCGCAACCCCTCGAGACCAAGTGGGCATCCCCGTTCGCCTGGGCCGCCACCTACAAATGGGCGTCCGGCGAGCCGGCCACGAACATTCTCGTCGTCGAGGCCGTCGATCGCGACGGCCGGCGCGCGAGCTTCTCGAACACGGGAGGGCACGTTGCCGCGCCGGGCGTCGAGATCTTGAGCACGCTCGTGGGCGGTTCGCGCCCCTACGAGGTGTGCAGCGGCACCTCGCAGGCCGCGCCGCACGTGACCGCCCTCGCCGCCATCTTGTTCGAGATCGACCCGACCCGGACGCCGGCCGACGTCATCGGGATCATCACGGCGTCGGCCGCCTCGCGGGCCGACTCGGGCGCGGCGCCGGAAATCGATGCCCTCGAGGCCGTGCTCACGCTGTCGCCGTCCAATCTTCGTCTGCTTGCCGACCTCAATTCCGACGCAAGGATCGACGGCGAGGACATGGCGATCTTCTCGCGCCAGCTCGCCGACATCGAGGACGCCGCGACCACCAAGGCGGCGTTCACCGAGGACCTCAATGGCGACGGCGTCGTCGACGACAATGAGTGCTTTTGGCCGTTGATCGACTTCAATGGCAGCGGCCGTGGAACGGCCTCCTATACCGACGCCATGACGATGTCGGGGGGCCGGCGCGCCGATTTGCAGGCCTTCGAGCTCACGTGGTCCGACACCGCCAAGCCGTTTCGATTGGCGTTGGCGGACACCGGCCTCGATCAGAAGACGGGTGAGGTGATCGCGGCCGCAACCGGTGCGCCGCTTATGCCCGCCCCCTGCCGCCGGAGCGCCGACACGACGCCCCTTGCACCGGGCAGCACCGATGCGCCGACGGATGCCACTCTGGCGCCGGTTCAGTGACGAGCGCGACCTGATCGCGTCAGACCCTATCGGTCTGACGCGTGAACCATGGTTTAAGTTTATGATTGAGAGCGTCATTCACGTCTCGGATGATTCCATCCGAGACGATCACGCTCTCGGGCGCGAGGCGCGGGCGCGCCGCCTCCCCGCGCGGGAACGGGGAATGGAGTTCACGCCGGCAAGGCAACGGCCCCGCTTTCGACGAGGGCCTTGAGCATCACCGCCGCCCCGCACTGCTTCGACACGGCGTTGGGGTCCCAAACGCCGTCGGCCACGTACTTTCCCTTCGTGTAGTGGTTCGAGAAGCTCCACAGATAGGGCGTCGCAATGCCATGCCGCAACCTGCTGCTCCAGCCGTTGTAGGACTCCCAGCGATAGAGCATGTTGGCCAGGAGCCAGTCCGGCTTCTCGTCGAGCTTGTCGTACCTCATGGCATCGATCGCGCTCGAGGCCCAATCCGAGGGCGGATTCCACGGCTCGGGCCGGCCCTTCGGCACCTGCACCGTCTTCTTCTTGAGCGGGTCGCCGTTGTGGATATGCGCCTGCATGTCGAAGCTCGCCTCCATGCCGTGCGTAATCGCAACGACGTACCAGGGCACGCAGGTCTCCTCGTACACCTTGCCGTAGGAGCTGCGCCGGCCCGCATCCGTGACCTTCGACGCATACCAAAGGACCTCGGATCGCTTGCTATCGTTGATTTGGCACGTCGCGAACCGCTGGCGATACTCGTCGGCGATCGTCTCTAGGGCGGGCGGCGCTGCCCGCAGTGCCTCGCGCGTCTCGACATCCTCGAGGATTTCGCGCGACGGCCGCTCGGCGTTGCGCAGTTCGCGCAGGATCTGGGACGCCCGCTCGAGCAGGCTCTCCACATCGGCCGGAGCGACCTCGCGCGTCTCCGGCGCCGAGGCCTCGACGCTGTCCATGAAATCGATGAGCGCGGGCATGGTCTCGTCGAACGCATCGCCGCCCCGCGAGGGCATGAGCGACGTCCTCGGCGCCGAAAGCCCGAGCCGCTGCGCCTCCGCCGTAAGCTCGCTGAGCCGCTCCCATGCGCCGCCGGCCGTCTGGGCCAGCACGCTCGCGCCCGGAAGCCTTCCCGCGAGCGGAAGGGCAACCGCCGCGGCGAGACCGGTGCTGACTTGCCGGCGATGGAACACTGCCTTCCGATCCATGGCTCCCCCCTCGGCACGCTGTCTCAAGGAGCACATTATGACACTACCCCCATCACCGGCACAAACCGCTTGTGCTGGTGTGCCGGCCGACGTCGCAAGAAAACGCGCGGAGTGAAGGCCGTTGGCCGTCGACAGCCCTAATCGGGCGCAGGCTTCGCCCGGCGCAGCCGCTTCACCTTGGCGCGGTGCCTCTTGGCTTCGGCTCGGCGCCTCACGGATGCCGCCGTCGGCCTGGTCGCGATCCGCCGCTTGGGGCCGACCAGCGCTTGGCGGACCAGGGCCACAAGGCGCGCGCGCGCATCTGCCCGGTTGCGGTCCTGGGTCCGGAAGCGCTCGGCGCGAATGACGAGTACGCCATCCTCGGTCATGCGCCGCCCGGCGAGGCGCTCGAGGCGGCGGCGAACCGGCTCGGCGAGCGCGCCGGACTGGCGCACGTCGAACCGCAGCTCGACCGCGGTTGCGACCTTGTTGACGTTCTGGCCGCCGGGTCCCGAGGCACGGATGAAGCGCTCCTCGAGCTCGCGCTCGGCGATCGAAACCGTCTCTGTGACGCGCAGCATGGAACGCTCGTTGTCTCAGCCGCCTCGAGATGACCGCGCTACGTCCGCGCACGCGCCGGCGGAGCGAAATAGACTGCGAAGCATCTCGGGCAAGCGCTCAGGCAGATCCTCGGCGATCAGGCCAGGCCCGAGTGCGGTTCCGCATTCCCCGTGCAGCCACACGGCCGCGCACGCGGCCTCGAACGCCGCCATCCCTTGCGCAAGAAGACCCGTGACGAAACCCCCGAGCACATCGCCCGAGCCGGCCGTCGCAAGCCAGGGCGGTGCGTTCTCGTTGATCGCCGCGCGCCCGTCCGGGGCTGCGATCACCGTGTCCGGCCCCTTGAGCACCACCACCGCGCCGCTCGCCCGCGCCGCCGCGCGCGCGCGCTCGAGCTTGGAGCCCACCACAGCGGGAAACAGCCGGCCGAACTCGCCTTCGTGCGGCGTCAGCACCACGGCGCGCTGCGGTCTCAGCTTGATCGCGTCCCAGAGCCCGCCCGCATCGCCCGCGAACGACATCAGCGCATCGGCGTCGAGCATGGCCTTCGCGCCGGAGCCCAAAACCGCGGCGACCTCCCCGCGGGTTGCCTCTCCGACGCCGCGGCCGGGCCCGATCAGCACCGCGTTCTTGCGCTCGTCGGCAAGGATCTCCGCGAGGCCACGCGCGCCGTCGAACGGCTTCAACATGATCGCCGTCAGGTGTGCGGCGTTGATGGCGACCGCGTCGATCGGCGAGGCCACCGTGACCAGCCCGGCGCCAATCCTCAGCGCGCCCCGGGCCCCGAGGCGCGCCGCGCCCGTGGCATCGGCCGGCCCCGACACGACCACCGCGTGGCCGCGCGCATACTTGTGGGCGTCGAGGCGCGGCCACGGGAACTCGGGGAGCCAGAGCGGGGGTGCATCGGCCCATGTCTGCGGATTGATGGCTTCGAGCGCGCGCTCTGGAATGCCGATGTCGGCCACGCTCGTCTCGCCGCACAGCGCGCGGCCCGGCATCAAGAGGTGCCCAGGCTTCCTGCGGAAGAAGGTGACCGTGCGCGCCGCTGCGATCACGGGTCCGCTCGCCGTCCCGGTCGTGCCGTCGAGACCGCTCGGCACGTCGACGGCAATGATCGGCTTCCCAGATTCGTTCGCCGCTTCGACGGCCGACGCGGCGGCCCCGTCGAGCGGCCGCGAGAGACCGGCGCCGAACAAGGCGTCGATGATGATATCGCAGGTGCCGCAGGCCGACGCCGAGAGCCGGTCGAGAGCACCACTCCAGCGCCGCGCCATTTCGCCCGCATCGCCTTTGAGGTCGTCGCGCCCGCCGAGCAGCCCGACCCGCACGTCGTAGCCGCGCTCCTCGAGGTGGCGCGCGGCGACAAAGCCGTCGCCGCCGTTGTTGCCCGGCCCGGCGAGCACGACGACGCGCGCGGGCGCGCCCACCAGCCTCGCGGCCGCGTCGGCAACCGCGCGGCCCGCGTTTTCCATGAGCGCGAGGCTCGGCACGCCAGCCCGGACCGCGAACTCGTCGGCCCGCTCCATCTCGGCGCTGGTCAGCAGCTCGAGCCCGGAGATGGCGCGCTGCTCGCTCATGTCCCTCACTCCCAAGGCCGGCCCGCGGCGCGCGAAGACGTGCACTTTGCACAGAGATCGACGATGGTGCTACCGGCCCCGATCATGGATATTCGTGACTTGAGAACATTTCTGCTCAAGAATGCGCCAGGCTGCCCGCCCGGCGTGCAGCCAGTGTCGACCAGCGTAGGGTTGGAACCGCCACACGCCAATCAAGATATTGAAAGAGCAGCCTTTTATTTGTTGCTCACCAATTGGCATGGGCCGTGCTAACCGTTGGCGCGTCCGGCACACATGGATAGAAGATCGGAATGCTGGAGGTCTAGGGGCGCATGAAGAAAATCGAGGCCATCATCAAGCCGTTCAAGCTCGACGAGGTCAAGGAGGCGCTGCAGGAGATCGGCCTGCAGGGGATCACCGTCATCGAGGCCAAAGGGTTCGGCCGGCAGAAGGGGCATACGGAGCTTTACCGCGGCGCCGAGTATGTCGTGGATTTTCTGCCCAAGGTGAAGATCGAGGTGGTTCTCAACGACGAGATGCTCGATAAGGCCGTCGACGCCATCCAGAAGGCTGCCAAGACCGGCCGCATCGGCGACGGCAAGATCTTCATCTCGACGGTCGAGGAGGCGATCCGCATTCGCACGGGGGAGACCGGCGCAGACGCCATCTGAGCCCGAAGGAGTTCCGGCTTCACTGTTTCAAGCCTGGTTCGCAGAAGGGGAGTGCTTATGAAAACGGTTAGCGATGTCCTGAAGGCTATCAAGGACAAGGACGTGAAGTACGTCGATCTGCGCTTTACGGACACCAAGGGCAAGATGCAGCACGTGACCGCCGAGGCGTCGTGCATCCACGAGGGGGTGTTTGCGGAGGGCTACGCTTTCGACGGCTCGTCGATCGCCGGCTGGAAGGGCATCGAGACCTCCGACATGCACCTGAAGCCGGACCCTGCATCGGCCCACCTCGACCCGTTCTTCGCGCAGACGACGCTGGCGCTGTTCTGCGACGTGATCGATCCCGTCACCGGTCAACCCTACGAGCGCGATCCGCGCAGCATCGCCGGTAAAGCGGAAGCCTACATGGCCTCGCTCGGCATCGGCGACAAGGCGTTCTTCGGCCCCGAGGCCGAGTTCTTCATCTTCGACGATGTGCGCTTCAACGTCGATCCGTACAATACCGGCTTTCGCGTCGACTCGGCCGAGTTCCCCTCCAACACGGGGACCGAGTACGAGATGGGCAACTTGGGCCACCGGCCGCGCACCAAGGGCGGCTACTTCCCGGTGCCTCCCGTCGATAGCTGCCAGGACATCCGCTCGGAGATGCTCTCGGTGATGGCCGAGATGGGCGTCGTCACCGAGAAGCACCACCACGAGGTCGCCGCCGCCCAGCACGAGCTCGGCATGAAGTTCGGCACGCTAGTGCGCATGGCGGACGGCCTGCAGATCTACAAGTACGCGATCCACAATGTCGCCCAGGCCTACGGCAAAACCGCATGCTTCATGCCCAAGCCGATCTACGGCGACAACGGCTCGGGCATGCACGTGCACCAGTCGATCTGGAAGGGCGAAACGCCGGTGTTCGCCGGCAACAAGTACGCCGATCTCTCTGACACCGCGCTCTACTACATCGGCGGCATCCTGAAGAACGCCAAGGTCATGAACGCCTTCACCAACCCGACCACCAACTCCTACAAGCGCTTGGTGCCGGGCTTCGAGGCTCCGGTGCTGCGCGCCTACTCGGCCCGCAACCGCTCGGCCGGCTGCCGCATCCCGGTGGTGTCGAGCCCGAAGGCGAAGCGGGTCGAGGTTCGCTTCCCGGATCCCGCCGCCAATCCGTATCTCGCCTTTGCGGCCATGCTCATGGCCGGCCTCGACGGCATCGTCAACAAGGTCCATCCGGGCGATCCGGTCGACAAGAACCTCTATGATCTGCCACCGGCCGAACTGGCCACGATCCCGACCGTGTGCGGTAGCTTGCGGGAAGCACTCGACAGCCTCGATACCGGCCGCGCCTTCCTCAAGATGGGCGGCGTGTTCACCGACGACATGATCGACGCTTACATCGAGCTCAAGATGGCGGAGAACATGCGCTACGAGATGACGCCGCACCCGGTCGAGTACGATCTCTACTACTCGGTCTAAATCGGGCTCGTTTTGCAGGACAATCGGAACCGGCGTTTGGGGCGGCCTCGCGGCTGCCCCTTGCCATTCGCGCCGGGGCCGCGCAAACGGCGCGCGGTTACGCCGCTCCAGTCAGGCTTGCGCGATTGCCTCGGCCGACGCAGGCCGCCTCAGTAGAACAAGAGGACCGCCACCAGGGCCGCCGCCCAGGCAAGGCGCACGAAGTTGCGCTCGTTGGCGAGCAGCCAGGTGGCCACACGGCGCGGCATCTCGGCCCACGAGATGCGCGCAAGCGTGGACAGAACGACGCCGATCGCCACCCCCAGGAGGAGCGACCGGTAGTCCCTCACGAACCCGCCCTCGGACCCGGCGCCCGAGGAAAAGCGCGTCAAGGGCGCAGATCCGACGACGGCCAGCACACCGGCCCCCAAGAGGCCGAGCGCGAGCAAGGAAAAAACGCCAAGCACCGACTTCATCACTGTTACTCCCGGCGAGCGGTGGCGCGGAAGATCACGAAGGACGCATGTGACCGCGGCAATCGTGGCGTTCCCTCGTCCACCGAGCCTAGCTTTGCGGCGGTCAACATTTGGTAAACCATCACGGTCCATCGAACCGCCGCGGGACCACGCAACGGCTCTCCGCCACGACCTGCGCCCGTCTTCACATGGAAGCCGCCGCGCGGAATGATTGTGATTTGACAGGGTGGAGGAAGATGTCCAGACTCGGCACACTCCTCGAAAGGAGGTCTCGATGTCCCCACCGGGCCAGTTGGCGCCGCGTGACGCCGGTTCCTGAGGAACCATCGCGCGTCGGCGGCACATTCCGACAATTCGATATCCGTGAGCGGATACTTTGGTCTAAAGGGGCGTTATTTCCTTGCGCGCTCGACGGCGGGTTTCTCGGTCGAGAATGCGCGTGCTTCATGGTGAAGCACCGCTTTGGCGAGGATGCGCGGCTCGGAAAGGCTAAAGCCCGCAAAACCCATGGGAAACCCCATGCGATTGGGTTGGGGCAACGAGAGCGGACACAGGGCACTGCCGGAGAGAGCGAGGCCGAGGCCTCCAGAGATCCGGGACACGTGACCCGGCCGCAGACACCATATGCCCGACAACCCGATCCGGCGAGCCCGGAGGACGAAAGTCCCGCCGGGCTCAAGCTTGTCTGACAGTCATTTCAGGCGGTCATCGGACCGACACCGTCCGCGGGCATGCTTGAGCTTTGGTTCGCAACCGGAACCTACCAAACGGACGACCCGACATGTGTCGATGCCGCCGCGAAGCGACACTCTGGCTGGCTTCAATCCTGACCGCCGGCGCCACACTGGCCGCCCAGGCCGGACCTAACTATTCGTGGCGGCCCAGCACCGGCGCGCCAACCGACACGCTCGAATCGCGCCTCGCGCCTCCACCCGGCTTCGAGCGCGTCCCGGTGGAGCCCGGCAGCTGGGCCGACTGGCTGCGCGGGCTTCCCCTCAAGGCCGAAAACGCTCCCGTCCTCACCTATACCGGAGCGCCGAAATCGCGGCAGGACGTACACGTCGCGGTGATCGACATCGACGTCGGCACGCGCGACCTGCAACAGTGCGCGGATGCGATCATGCGGCTGCGCGCCGAGTGGCTTTACGCCTCGGGGCGAATGCGCGCCATCGCCTTCAACGATACGGACGGCAAACGCCTCGCCTTCGCGCGCCGCGGTAGATCTGACTACACGTCGTTCCGCAAGTACATGGATTACGTGTTCGCCTACGCCGGGACCTACTCGCTCGAGCGCGAGCTGAAACCGGTAAGGATCGAGGACGTCGGGATCGGCGACGTCTTCATCAAGGGCGGATTTCCGGGGCACGCGGTGCTGGTGGCCGATATGGCCGAGAACAAGGCGACAGGCGAGAGGCGATTTCTTCTCGTGCAGAGCTACATGCCGGCGCAAGAGATGCATGTGCTGAAAAACCCGCAGACGAGCGACGGCTCGCCCTGGTACTCGACCGTCATCGGCGAGCAGCTCATGACACCCGAATGGGTGTTTGCGAGAACGTCGCTCCGGCGCTGGCGGTGACGGGCGCCGAGACCGGAGCCGTCTCAAGGATGAAGTGATGCGCTCGCGCCCCACTCCGCCGTGGCGGAGCCCTGCTTCTCATGGAGGGAGAGGGAGCTGTGCGCGCCGACCACTCCCGCCGCCGGTCGAAGGGCCGGCTGGCCGCGAGCCATGCGTCAGCGGCTGAGGCGCAGAAGCGCAGACCCCTTCGTGCTGTTGATCCTGACCGTTTGGCTGCGTCCGTGCACGACAACGTAGATCGTGCCCGACGCATCATACTCGGCGTTGTAGAATCTGCCCTGGTAGCTGTTTCCCGAGCCCCGCACGGTCGCCGTCTGTGCGACAGAGGCGGATGATGTCGCGCAGTTGGCATTGACGACGTAGCTCGACTTCGAGGCCCGGCGGTAATTGGCCCGGCATCGCGCCCTTTCCTTCTGTCCGGACGAGAAGCTGACCGAGCCGCCGCCGCTCCACGCACCATCGAGGCTTCCCGCCTCGGCACGGTTGCCGCCGAGCAGAATCGAAACGGCGCCGGCGCCAATCAGCGCCCAGGACAAGAGCGGCCCCCGCGCGAGACGACGCGCACGGCCCGGACCAGCTCCCAATGCTCCGCCGGGCTTCCCGCCTGACACCATTGGCTTGCAGCTCGTTTCAAACATCGCTCGACCTCCCGAGAGCCAAGGGGCTGCTAATGTCGGCATCGCGAAACTCCGATCCTGGAGTTCCGCTGGCATCGTCACGCTAAGCTTATGATTTACCGACCTCTTTCAAGCGAGGTTGGTGCAATTGCGCCTCGCGATCGGAAACCGAGTGAGTCTACATCATACACGCGCGGTCGAAATTGGCACCACACTGGCATCGCGGGGGCGAATTTTCCGGCCCCGGTGATACCCGCGAGCCAACAGCTCCCTCTGCGCGCAGGTCGAGCGCGCGGAACCATCTGTCACGGCAGCCCCGGACCCGCGCCCTACCCAGCGGTCGACGGGACGGCCTCTGGATGCTGGTCGAGGAATTGCTTGAGGCAGACCAATAGCTCGCGCACGTGCCTCAGATCGCCCCTCGCGTGGGCCGCGCGGACGTCGTCGACGATCATCTGGCGAACCCTCTCCGGGCCATGCGCCTGTCTGAGCAGGGTCTCGCCCAGTCCCGCGGCGATCACCTCGGGCACATGCTCGTGCTCGGCGATGGCGAGCACCTGCGCCTCGGTCAGGCCACACAACGCAATGCAATCTTCAAGTGTTATCATTTTCGCTCACGGCCGCATGGCCGCCAGACAGCCTGCCGCTGCCCGGACTTTGATCTTCGCGGAGTTGCGCGCCTTGAGCGGTGTCAAGAATCCGTTCCGTCATGTGCCAGGGCGCCGCGGCGACGTGCCTCGGCATCACGGCCCGGCGCAGGATTCATTCGTCCCGCCAGGGAGCCTCCGCGCACACCGCCAGCCAGTAATGCCGTCCTCCCGGCGCGTCGCCATGCCATGAGGCTCAAAACAACCCATGCGCCAGGCCTCATCGGCCTGGCGGCGGGGTCCGGCTTCCTCAAGCAGCCGGCTTCACTTCGATCTTCTTCGCCTGCTTCTGGACTTCCGGCGGCTTCGGCAGGCTGACCGTGAGCACGCCGTCCTTGAAGCTCGCCGCCACCTTGCTGGTATCGATAGTGTAAGGCAGCGTCATGGTGCGCTGGAACGAGCCGTAGGACCGCTCGACCCGGTGAAAAATGCGGCCCTTCTCGTCCGTTTCCTGCTCGGCCTCCGACCTTTTTTCGGCCCTGATCGTCAGTTGGTCGCCGGAAACCGTAATGTCGATGTCCTTCTGCTCGACACCCGGGAGATCCGCCTTGACAGTCAACTCGGTCGGCGTCTCGCTGACGTCGACCCTCAGCGCGAGGAAGTCATCGGAGATGCCCGCGAGCCGGGGTAATCCGCCAACCCAGCCGCTGAACAGATCATCCATTTGCGATCTCAAAACACGGAACGGATCGATCTCACCCCTGCGCTCGCTCCACAGCGAGGGCAGCCAAGATTCTCCTTTCATGTCACTTGCTCCTTGATATGGTTGCATGGATGGATGCAACCATAGTGGCGCATCCGGCTTCGGCCTTGACGCCTATCAAAACAAGCTCGAACGTCCGCCTGTGAGCGAAGGTGGGGCGGCGTCGCCTCCGATGAAGCCCTCTCGTGCGCAGCGGATTGTCATTTACCAGCCTGTCTCAGAGGCCGTCGTCGAGGTGATTACCCTGCCGGTACCATGACAGGCCAAGCCCCGACCGGACCTCAGCATCCCCGCCCGCCGCCCGCCGCCCCGATCGGGCTCCGCCGCTCGCTCGGCCTCACGCACGCCGTGCTTTACGGGCTCGGCGTCACCATCGGCGCCGGCATCTATGTCCTGATCGCCGCGGCGGCCGGCCGCGCCGGGATGCACGCCCCGATCGCGTTCGTCGTCACCGCCGTCCTCGTTGGTCTTACGGGAGCCTCGCTGGCCGAGCTGGGCGTCAGGATGCCGGTCGCGGCCGGGGAAGCGGCTTTCGCCCGCGCAGCGTTCCGGTCGGAGCGCGTCGCGGCCGCGGTGGGGCTGCTCGTCATCGCCATGTCCCTGGTGTCGGCATCGACCATCAGCGTGGGGGCGGCCGGCTACATCGGTGTGTTCATCGATCTCCCCGAGCGCATCCTCATCGCCGGCGTGGTTCTCTCCATGGGCCTGATCGCCACCCGGGGAATTCGCGAGTCGGTGACCTTTGCCGGCGTCATGACCTTGATCGAGGTCGGGGGGCTCGCGATCGTCATCGCCGCCGGCTTTCTGTTCGAGCCGGATGTGGTCACGCGCGCCCCCGAGATCGTCGCGGGAGCGCTCGATCCCAGCGCTTCGGTCGCCATCTTCAGCGCGTCGATGCTCGCCGTCTTCGCCTTCATCGGCTTCGAGGGGATCGTCAACATTGCCGAGGAGATGAAGGATCCGAGCCGTACCATGCCGCGGGCGATCATGCTGACCCTTGCCATCACGACCGTCCTCTATGTCCTCGTCATGTGGGTGGCGCTGGCGGCCCTCGGGCCGCAGACGCTCGCGGCCTCGAAGGCTCCCTTGGCGCTGGTGTTCGAACACCTGACGGGGGCCTCTCCGCGAACCATGAGCGCCATCGCCATCGTGGCGACATTGAACGGCATCGTCGTCAACATGATCATGGCCTCGCGCGTCATGTACGGATTGTCCCGGCAGGGCAATTTGCCGTCCACGCTGGGCGAGATCAGCCCTGCGACACAGACGCCGGTTCTTGCGACCGGGCTGGGCGCCGCTATCGTTCTCGTCTTTGCCCTTCTGCTGCCGATAGCCGAGCTTGCCGATCTCTCGGCGCGGCTGACGCTCGTCTTGTTCGCGATCGTCAATCTGGCGCTCTACCGGATCAAGTCGCGAGAGGACCAGCCCCCGCCCGGCATTTTTCGTGTCCCCCGCTGGGTTCCGCTGCTCGGATTCTCGAGCTGCATCCTCTTCATTGTGGCCGACTTCGCAATCCTGGCGGCGCCGGGCGGGTGACCCGGTAGAACCCAGGCCGGTCAGTCGAGCTCGCGCACGGACACCACTTGGAACGTGCGCAAAGTGCCGTCCTGCTCCTTGAGCGATACGTACTCGCCCGGAACAAAGGCGTGATCGGCGAAGCGGTAGCCCGCATCGTCGTGGCCGGGATCGCCGTGAACGTCGTAGTGGAAGGCCCAAGAGCCGCCCGGCTTATGGATGATGTGCCCCACCTCGTCTGCCTCCCCTGTCCAAAACCGGCGCACCCGGCACCGCTCCTTGAGCTCTTTCCACACGCTCGCAACAATGCGGCCCTTGTCGTCGAGGGGCGCTATGAAATCGTAGCCCTTGTCTCGGCTTCCGCTCGGGCTGTCGTGGTCCCGCGCCAGCTCGAGCCGCACGCGGCGCAGCAGTTTCTCCGAGTCCGCTTTCGACATGACCACCTCGGCTCAATGAGAGAATAGGACCGGCATTGTCATTTTCTTGAGCATGCCACGAGTTGCTCCCCCGAATACCAACTCATTGAAGCGCGAGTGACCGTAGGCGCCCATCACCAAGAGTTCCGCGTGTTTCCTCACTGCCGCTCTACGGAGCTCATCGGCGGCGGAGCTCTCCTTCGCGCTCCATTTGCCGAGGCTCACATTGACGCGGTGACGGGCGAGAGTGGCGCCAATCTCCGTATCGGGCAAACTGCCCTCCTGCTCCCGCCCGGTCTCGTCGAGCGTCAGCACATGCACAAGCTCGGCAAGCTGAAGCAGCGGCATGGCGTCGAAGACGGCGCGCGCCGCCTCACGCCGGCCGTTCCAGGCGATGGCCACGATCTTGGGCAGGCTCGCGAAGCGGCCGGCGCGGGGGACGACGATAACCGGGCGTCCGCTCTCGATCGCCAGCCGATCCGGACAGTCGAGAATATCTGAGAAGCTCCAATCGGGATCGGCCTGGCTGGCAATGACGAGGTCCGCGGCCCGCGCATGATTGAGCACGACGGTCGCCACATCGGTGCGCTCGGTCGTGATCGAGCGCCACTCCGCGACAAACGATTGGGTCGACGTGACCCGATCGAATACCGCCCTAAGGCGTTCGGCCTCCTCGCGGATCTCCTTGCGAATGGCGCCGGCGACCTCGCCGCCGAACGGCAGCGGCACGGGCGGCGTCAACCGGAACGACGGGAAGACATGGAGACCAACAAGGTGGGCCTCGAACTGCCGCGCCAGCGCAGCGCCGAGCTCGAGCAGCGGCCCGGCCCGGCGCTCGTTGTTCAGGTGCACCAGAATTGTCTTATAAGACATCGGGCGGCCCTCCGCCCCAGCAAGATGATTGCCCCCCAGTTGCGGTGCGTTGACCCCGGTCAATGCTTCGCGAGCGGCGAGCGTCGAGTCTGAGTAACAATGAACGAGGTGAGCGAGGCCCGCAATGCCGTTCAAGCGCAGAAGCTTGGGAGCACCGGCGCTGGTTGCAGCCTTGGCTCTCCTCCCCGGTATCGTCTACGCCGAGGGCGAGCCTTCCAGTGACGGGCGCTGGCGCATTCTCCTGCACCAGCAGCTCAAGGCGGAGAAGGGGTGCGACCTTCACCAGGTGCTGATGTTCAACGAGCTGAAGCTCGGCGACGAGACCACGATCGAGGGGCGGATCTCCTGCATCGACGGACGCGAGTTCAACTTCAACCGCAAACGGCCGCACCAGAAGTTCGACCTGCATCTGTGCCAGCCGAGCGTCTGCTGAGTACATCTGTGCCAGCCGAGCGTCTGCTGAGTGCTGAGGCGAAACTCTGGTCGAGCGTCGCGGCGCCAATATTGAGCGGCCTACTGCCGGGGCCGCTCGAGGCTGTTGTGCCGGAGCGGCGTCGAGTGCCTGCTCGGCACGGCTCATAAGGCTCATAAGGCCAGGATATGGCCGAGGTGGCGCGCCACATCCTCGTTCGGCGTTTTGGTCAGGTCCAACGCGATCTCGTTGTGCACTCTCTTTTGCACCGCTTCAGAGATCGCGGCCCGCAAATCGCCCAGCGCTTGCGGCGCGGCGACGATCACCAGGCGGTCGAAGGCGTTGCCCGCGAGCTCCTTGTCCAGCGCGGCCGCGATGTCGCTGGCGAATTTCTGCTTCTCCTTGCGGTGCGGGTCCATGCCGGCATCGATCGCATGCCGGGCGTGCCCCACGGACTCGATCGAGCGCGGCTGGCGATCCGCCACCAGCTCGTGCGTCCGGGGAAGCTCATGGGTCATGCCCATGCGCTCGACCGGTATCAATCCGTGGCCCGGACCGTCGTTTTCGAGAACCCTGGCCCGGCCGGCGTCGGCGATCAGCACCCATGTCCGCGTCGCCTTCATTTGACACTCCTGACTGGTTGGACAACGAAACGCCATCCTGGCCATGATGCCGAGCCCGGACGCCGACGCCAATCACGTGACCGACTGGCGCTGCGCGGTCTTGCGCCCACCGGGCGTGCCCGAAGCGCAAATCGCACCGGCGCGAGCGTGCGGCCGCCGCCCATAGGCTGGTCCTTCGAGCCGCTTGGCTCGTCGAGGATCGGGACGCGTTGACGGCGATCAAGGCCTGAAGAGCGTTCCGGCCACAGTTTGAGCGACATCCGTGCCCGGAGACCCGTATGTCCTATAAGACGATCCTTGTCCATTTCAACGACGAGCGCAGGCTCGTGAACCTTTTAAGCCCTGCGCTCGATCTTGCGCGCCGCTTCGAGGCCCACCTGATCGGGCTTGCCGTACTTCCGCCGCCGATCGTCGAGCCGTCCTTTACTCCGGGCGGGGCCGGCCCCACGATAATCGAAAGCCACAGAAAGGCTTTCGCCCAAGAAGCGGCACGGATGAAGACGGCGTTCGAGACCGCAAGCCGGGACGCCGGCCTGATCACCGAGTGGGTGAGCGAGGATGCAAAGCCCTGGCCGGTGTGGCGCAAGGTCGTCGAGTACGCCCGCGCCGCCGACCTCATCGTATCGGCTCAGCCGGACCCGGACTGGCCGCTCTCGGGGATGATGGAAGCCCCCGATCAGCTCGTGCTCCAAACCGGCCGCCCCGTGCTGTTGATCCCGAACCGGGGCAGCCACGTCGGTGCCGGCAGGCGCGTCCTGATCGCTTGGAACGGACGGCGCGAGGCTGCGCGGGCGGCATTCGACGCTCTCCCCCTGCTCAAGAAAGCGGCCGAGGTCAAAGTCCTGTGGGTCAATCCGCAAGACGAGGAAGATGAGGCCAAGGACTTGCCGGCGGCCGATCTCTGCACCGGGCTTGCGCGCCACAAGGTCACCTGCGAGGCCACTGAAGTCATCCAGCCAAAGACCGGCGTCGGCGAAACACTGATGGCACGCGTTCACGAAAGTGGAGCCGATCTCCTGGTCATGGGCTGCTACGGGCATTCGCGCTTCACCGAGCTCATCCTCGGCGGCGTGTCGCGCTATGTTTTGCAGAACATGACTGTGCCCGTGCTCATGGCCCACTGACCGCGAGCCCGATGAGTTCGGGCCGCCGAAAAGCGGCCGGTGCCGCGACACGAGGCCTCGATGCGGATCGCGACCTTCAATCTCGAGAGCCTCGATCTGCCGCCCCGGGCGGAGGTGCCGCTCGAGGAGCGCATCGGCCTGCTGCGACCCCAGCTCGAGCGGCTCGAGGCCGATGTCCTCTGCTTGCAAGAAGTGAACGGCCAGTATCGCAGAGGCGCCACCGTGCGCACGCTTGATGCGCTCGATGAGCTGCTCGCCGGAACGGCCTATGCCGGCTTCATGCGCGCCGCAACCTCGGCTCCCGGCGGGCGCGGCGTCGCCGACGTGCACAACCTCGTCACGCTGTCGCGCTGGCCCATCGCGGAGCACCGCGAGCTGCGCAATTCGCTCATTCCCCCGTTGAGCTATCGCACGCTCACGGCAGTGCCGCCGGCTGAGGGTCATTCCCTGATCGGCTTCGAGCGCCCGATCCTCATGTGCCACATCAGGCCCGGCGCCGGCCTCGACCTCACCGTGCTCAATGTGCATCTGCGCGCACCCTTGGCGACCCCCATTCCGGGTCAAAAGGAGGCACCCTTCGTCTGGAAATCGATCTCCGGGTGGGCCGAAGGCTACTTCCTGTCCGCCTGGAAGCGATCGGCGCAGGCTCTCGAAGGACGCATGACGGTCGATAGCCTGTTCGATGCTGACCCGCACCGCCTCATCGCCGTGGCCGGCGACTTCAACGCCGAGGACCACGAGACGCCGCTCAAGATCCTTGTCGGCGCCGAGGAGGACACCGGCAACGGCAGGCTCGCGGCCCGCTCCCTGGTCGTGCTCGACCGCTCGCTCGCGGCCGACCGCAGGTTCAGCGTGCTCCATCACGGGCGCCCGCAGATGCTGGACCATATTCTCGCGAGCCGCGCCCTGCTCGCCCGCTTCCGCTCGATCGAGATCCACAACGAGACGCTCGGCGACGAGCTGGTCGGCTATGGCAAGACGCGGCACGCGGCGGGGTCTTATCACGCGCCGGTCGTCGCCGATTTCTCCTTCGATTGACGCGCCGCCGCCTCAGCGCTCCAAGACGTACGTCCCCGGCGCACGCGGAAGCGCCGCGGCGTCCACTCCCGGCTCGCCCATCGGCGGTGGCGCGGTCTCTTCGCCGGAGCGGGCGGCGAGCCAGCGCGTCCACTCGGGCCACCAGGAGCCCGCCCTGACGGGCGTCTCTGCGAGCCAGGTGTCGGGATCGACGTAAGTGTCTGTCGCCTTCGCCGTCGCGACACGGTAGCTGCGGTCGGCCCGACCTGGCGCAGAGATGATCCCCGCATTGTGGCCGCCCCCCGTGAGCACGAACGTCACGTCGGTATCGGCGAGGAGACGAAACTTGTAGACGCTCCGCCACGGCGCAACGTGGTCGGTTTCGGTGCCGACGGCGAGGATCGGCGCGCGGATGTCGGTCAGCGCCACCGGTTTTCCATTCACCTTGTAACGGCCCTCGGCAAGGTCGTTGTCGAGGAACAGCCGGCGCAGATATTCGGCGTGCATGCGCGCCGGCATGCGGGTCGAATCCGCGTTCCACGCCATGAGGTCGAAGACGGGCGTGCGCTCGCCCATCAGATAATCTCGGACGACGCGCGACCAGATGAGATCGTTCGAGCGCAAGATTCTGAAGGCCCCCGCCATCTGGTTCGCGGCGAGATAGCCTTGCTCGCGCATCACGTCCTCGAGGAAGGCGAGCTGGCTCTCGTTGATGAACAGGGTGAGCTCGCCCGCCTCGGTGAAGTCCGCCTGGCCAGCGAACAGGCTCAGAGTCTTGAGGCGCGAGCCGTCGGGCGCCACATCGCCCCTTGCCATCGCGGCGGCGGCGATGGCGAGCAGCGTCCCTCCGAGGCAATAACCGGTGGCGTGGACGGGTGTGTCGGGCACGATGCGGCCCACGGCGTCGAGTGCCGCCATCACGCCGAGGGTCCGGTAATCCTCCATGCCGAGGTCGCGGTCTTCCGAATCCGGGTTGTTCCAGGAGATCATGAACACGGTGAAGCCCTGACCGACGAGGTACCTGACGAGCGAGTTCTCGGGCGACAGATCAAGAATGTAGTATTTCATGATCCACGCGGGCACGATGAGCACGGGCTCCGGCCGAACGCGTGGCGTGGTCGGCTCGTACTGGATGAGCTCGATCAGGCGATTGCGGAACACGACCCGGCCCGGCGTTACCGCGATGTTCTCGCCGACCTTGAAGCGCTCGATGCCGACCGGCGGGCGCCCGCTAGAGGCCCGCTCCCAATCCTCGAGAAAGTTCATCCATCCGCGCACGAGATTGGCGCCGCCCTCGGCCAGTGTCCGGTTGAGGACGATCGGGTTGGTCAGGACGAAGTTCGCAGGCGAGAACATGTCGAGCATCTGGCGCGCCCCGAACGACACCTCGCGCTCATGCTGCCGGGTAACGCCGCGAACCCCCGTGGTCGCCTCGTCCCACCACTGCTGCCCGAGCAGGAAGGCTTGATGGATCGCATTGAAAGGCCACTGCTGCCACTCCGGCGCAACGAACCGCTTATCGTTGGCGCGCGGAGCAATGCATGGCTCGATCCGTCCAGGTAGCAGCAAGCAGCAAGAAATGTGATGCGCGAGACGCGCCGCTGCCCGCGCGCCGTCCTCGAACAGCTGCACCTGCTTTCCGGGAGATGCGGAAAGATTGATCAGCCAGTCGAGATAGGCCCCCGCGAGCGCCGCCGGGGCGAGACCCACGGTGAAGCGCGAGAGGTTGAACTTCATGGTGCGGTCGATCGCCTCGGCGAACCCCTTGAGGGAACCATTCGCCGCGTCGAACTGGATCTCGGCCATCTCCATGAGCTTGCACGCCGCGTCGGCAGCGCTTGTGCTCACGGGCACCGGCATCTCGACCGTCTCCAGCTTTTCCGGCTCGGGTCTCTCCCTGGGCTCGATGCGAAGCGCTCGGCCGTCCGCCATGGCTCGTCTCCGTCGCTGAATTCACTCTAAGTGGCCCGCTTGCGGCCCGCTCGCGTTGACGCACATCAAGGCCGGCCCGCCGCCACCCCATATCTAGGTGTCAGCCGCCCGCTCTGCCAGGCACGCCGGTGGCGTCAATGCGCATGCTCACTCGGTCGAGCGTTCCGTAACACGAACGCCATCTGCGATACGGTCGCTCGGATGCAGGACGATCCGCTCGTTTTCCTCGAGCCCCGTGAGAACCTCGCCGACGGATGAATTGCGCTCGCCAATGTCGACTCGCCGCGCCCGAGCCCTACCCTCGTCGAACACGAAGACGTGCCACTCGTTACCGCGCCGGAAGAGGGCCCCTAAGGGCACCTGCAGCGCAGCCGCGGCCTCGAACACGTCGATGCGCACGAACACGCGGAAGTCATGGCCGAGCCGCGCCCACTGAGCCGGCGAGCCCTCGAGGGCCAGGATCGTCTTGACCCGCTGCTCCTCGATGCCGAGCGCCGAGACCTTGGTGAAGCCCGACGGCTCGACACGATCGACGCGCGCCCTCAAGGGCGGACCGCCCCAGCCCTCGACGGTTGCCGCCGCGCCGGCACGCACCTTGACGGCATCCGCCGACAGGAGCTCGACCACGATCTCAAGGTCCCCGGGATCACCGATTTCGATGAGCGGCGCCCCGATCTCGAGCGGCTGCTCGCTTTCGGCGACGAGCTTCAGCACACGGCCGCTTTCGGGCGACTTGACCTCGAACCAGCATGCGGACTCGGTGGCCTCGCGCATCGGCGGCTCCTCGGGGCCCAACAGCCGGGCCTTGGCGCTCTCGAGCTCTCGCTTGCGAAGCGAAATGCCGGCCTCGGCGCGCACGACGGCCGCCCGGCGTAATTCGAGATCGAGCCGGGCTTTCTCGAGCACCCGCTCCGGGGCAACGGCCTTCTTGACAAGCGTCGCTGCTCGCTCGTGCTCGCTCTCGGCAAATTCAAGCTCCGCGCGCGCTTGGCGCAGTTCCGCCTCGGCAAGCCCGACGTTCGCCTCACACGCCTTGACTTGGGCCGCGAGCACCGTGCTGCTTCTCACGTCGAGGAACGGCGGCGCGGCCGGTTGAATGACGGCGACGATCGTTTCGTCTTTGGCGACCGCATCTCCCACGTGGAGCGGCGACCGGAGCACCTTGCCGCTGATCGGCGCTGCCACGACGTAGACGTTTCTGATGCGGGTCTTGCCCTCCTCGTCGACGGTCACGCTGAGCCGCGCCCGCGTCACCTTGGCGGTATCGACGGGAACCGGCTGCGGCGCCAGTGCGACGACAAGACCCGCAACGATCGCCAGCCCCAAGCCCGCAAGCAGAGCCCGCTTCACCCAGATAGCCTTGAGCTTCTCCACTGCGCGCACCTCTAGTCTCGGGTCTTGAGGACGGCGACGAGGTCCAGCCGGTCGACGCGACGGCGGACGATGAGCGTGGAAACCGCCGACGCCGTGAGCACGACGAGGCTCGCCCGCGCGTACGTTCTCGGCTCGATCATGAACGGTATCGTGAACAGATCGCTGGCAAAGCCTTGAATTACCGCGAATGCAAACAGGTAGCCGAGCCCCCAGCCGAGCGGCTGCGCCAAGAGCATCAGGATCAGAAGCTCGGTCAACAGCACCCGGCTCACCTCCGCGCGCGTGAAGCCCAAGACCCTGAGGCTCGCAAGCTCGCGCGCCCGCTCGGAAAGCTGAACGCGGGCACTATTATAGACGACCCCGAAGGCGATGATGACGCTCAAAGTGACATACACCGTGGTCATGAAGGTGATGTTCTGGCTGACGGTCTCGCGGAACTTGGCGAGCGAGACGCGCTGCATCTGGACCGAGGCGATTGTCGGCGTCCTCTTCACGGCCCTGTAGAGGCTCTCCTCCTGCGCGAGGTCGTAGGAGATATGGATGCCGCTCACCCGCGAGCCCTCGTCGAGCAGCTCGTTCAGCGCGTCGAGGTCCATGTAGGCGGTAAGTCCGAGGTACGATTCGATGATGTCCGCCACTACGGCGCGCCGCGTGCCGCGCTTGCCCTCGAGAACCTCGACCTCGACCGTATCCCCGCGTCTCAAGCCGAGAACCTCGGCGACTCGGTCGTTGATGAGAAGCCCCGATCTGAGCGGTTCCACGGGCCTCAAGTCCTTGTCGACGACCCGGCTCAAGTCCTGCCCCGGCGGCTTGCCGATGATGGCCAAACGCCGCTCGAGGTGGCCATTCCTCAGGCGCACCGCCACCGCGCGGTAGGGCTCGGCCCTCATGACGCCCGGGAGCCTCTCGACGGATTGCACGACCCGCATCGACTGCGCCTCGGCAAGAGTGAGCGTCGCGTGCTGGCGCGAGGAGCGGAAAAAAGACACGTCGATCATGAACTCGAGCGAGTCGAGCGCGAACATCGCAGTCACCAACAGGCCCGCCGCCAGCGCTATGCCGATGAGCGTCGTCGCCGCGCGCACCGGTCCGCGCACCATGCTCCGCAACGCCATGATCGTGAGCTGGGAGAACACCTGCATGAAGCCGAGCCCCTCGCCCCAGAGCTTGCTGTATCGCGGCGGCGCCGGCGGCTGCATCGCGACGGCAGGGGGCAATGACAACGCTTGCAAGACGGCGCGCAGGGCCCCCGCGACGGCGGCGGCCCCCGAGACGGCTGCCGCGAACAGATAAATGTCGAGGTCGCGCCGGAAGATCAGGAACGGGAAATGAAAGAAGTCGCCATAGAGCCGGGTCAGGCCGCGCCCCAGCCATGTGCCGGCGAACGCTCCGACGAGCGCGCCGGCAACGGCGATAGCCAGTGCGAATTTCAGGTAGTGCGAGGCGACGGCGAGCCGGCCGTAGCCCAGCGCCTTGAGCAGGCCGATCTGCTCGCGTTCGAGCGCGATAAGGCGCGCGAGCGTCATGTTCATCAAGAACGCCGAGACGGCGAGGAAGATCGGCGGAATGACTCGGCTCATGGCGGCGAGCTGCTCGAGTTCGCTGTCGAGGAACGCATGCGAAGTATGGTTCTCGCGCGCGTAGGCGCCGACGCCGCCGTAGCGCTCGAGCAGCCGGTCGAGCCTCTCTATGACCCCCTGCGCGCTCTCGCCGGAGAGAAGCTTCACCGCCACGGAGTTGAACGCGCCCTCGAGATCAAACAATCCCGCAAGCGCCTTCTCCGACATCCAGAGCACGCCGAAGCGGCGGTCGTCGGGGACGATGTCGCCGGGCCCGAGCGCATAAATGAACTCCGGCGAGAGCGCGATCCCGACGATCTCGAGCGCGCGCTTGCGGCCGTTGATGTTGGCCGTGAAGTGCGATCCGAGCCCGAGGTGGTTGGCCGCGGCGAAGGCCTCGTTGACGACCGCCTCATCGGGCTTGCCGGGCTCGGGCGTGCGCCCCGCGCGCATGTAAAGGCGGTTGAGCCTCGCCTCACCGTGATCCGGCAGCGAAATGACGATCCCGCTGACTGGCGCCGCCGCTCCCTCGATATCGAGGAGCGTGCGTTCCATCACGCGCAGCTCCACCGCGACAGCGCCTGGAATTTCCAGGATGCGGCCGCCAAGCTCCTTGGGCGCGCGCTTCAAGCTCGCGAAAACATCGGCGAAGGCGTAGCGCTCGTAGTAGGCCGCGCGCGTTTCGTCGAGTGAGCGGCGCGCGCCGATGCCCAAGATGAGGGTCGCGAAGCCCGATGCGACGACGAGCGCGATCGCCAGCGCCTGCGCCCAAAGCCGGACCAGATCCCTCATGAGCTTGCGGTCGAGCATGCTCATTGCCGCCGGCTCACCAGCTGATCTCGGAGGGGGCGAGGCGCCGCTCGTTCTCTACCGTGCGCGAGATGCGCCCGTCCGCGAAATAGACGACACGGTGGGCGATCTCCTTGATGGCCGCATTGTGCGTGATGACCACGGTGGTCGTCCCGAGCTCACGGTTGACCGAGTCCAGGGCCTCCAGCACCCACACGCCGGTCTTGCTGTCGAGCGCACCCGTCGGCTCGTCGCACAACAGGACCTCCGGGCGCTTGGCGATGGCGCGCGCGATGGCCACGCGCTGCTGCTCGCCGCCCGAAAGTTGCGCCGGGAAATGATCCATGCGCTCGGTAAGGCCAACCCGGGCCAATGCCTCCTCTGGCATCATCGGTTCCCGGGAGATCTCGGTTACGAGCGCCACGTTCTCGCGCGCCGTCAACGAAGGGATGAGATTGTAGAACTGAAACACGAAGCCGACATGATCGCGCCGATAGGCGGTCAGGGCGCTGTCGTCCTCATCGGTGAGATCGTGATCCCGGAACCGACAGTAGCCTGAGGTTGCGTGATCGAGCCCGCCCAGGATATTGAGCAGCGTCGACTTGCCGGATCCCGACGGCCCCAAGAGGACGACGAACTCTCCCGCATAGAGCTCGAGATCGACGCCTGCGAGCGCACGCACGTAAAGCTCGCCGGTACGGTAGACCTTCGTCAGTCCCCTGGCCTCGAACACGGTCTCGGGCATATCCGGAGAGTCCTTCGATTGATCGGCCGGTGGACCGCGGGGCAACGATCGCGCCTGTCTCAATCTCGGATCCCGAGCAGCAGGCTGATTGGGAATGGCGGCTTGGGGCGCGCCGCGCTCCATTCGCTGAGCGCGAGCCGGTCGGCCGGGGCGAGCAGGTTCGGCAACAGCGGATCGAGGACCGCCGTTTCCGCTTCCATGTGCCGGCGACGGCTGTCGAACACGTTGCGGAGCAGATAGCCGAACGCGTCGGTGTTCGCTATCCGCTCGGTGATCAAGAGCTCGATCTGCTCGATCACCTCCTCGTGGCGAGAGCCGATCTCCACGTGCTCGCGCCGGAACCGCTCCACATGCACAGAAAGCTTGTCAGAGCCTGCGTGCCGGCGCAACAGGATGGGGAACAACGCTTCGTCCTGGAAGCTCGTATGCTCGGTCCAGCTCGGCTCGATCACGGCGAGCAAGGCGCGGCCCAGTCGGTAATCCACGAGATCGGGCAGGGTGTCGGCGAGGCTTTCGAGCGCGTCGGAGATTTCGTGCTGAAGCATGCGGTCGGCTGCCACGCGCTGGCGCGGATCGTGCCACTCCTGGCGCGGCCGGTTCTGCCCACCAGACCTGCCGTCCGGCCCCCGGGACGGTTTCCCTGCAGCCATTGCCCAACCCTCGCGGTCGTCAAGGGCCGGAGCCTAGCGGCGCCTGATCCAGGACTCATTGATCGAAGTCACGCGGGCGATGCTGCTCCGAACCGGAAGTTCTTGGTCCGGCCGCCCATAAGCGGAAGAAGCTCCCTGTTACATTCCGTTACAATTGCTCACGGAGCGAGCATACCGGCGATCCGAAGCGGCACTCTAATCCCTAGCGACTCCTGGGCACGCGGTGCCCGGTGGCCCAACGCGCAGGGAGGCTTCAAAATGCTAGCCTTACGGACTGTTGAAATTCCCCATCTCAGCCCTCGACCCCAGGCCGCCGCGCCGGCGAATTGCCCTGACGCGGCGTTGGAGGTTCGTCTCGCGCACGCCAGCCTGCGCAGGCTCGAGAGCAAGGAGCACGTGTTCTGCGAAGGCGATCCCCGCATCCATGTGTTCCGCATCGAGGAGGGCGTGGTCGCCGTCTACAAAACACTCCCCGATGGCCGGCGCCAGGTCATCGACTTCGCCTATCCGGGCGATCTCATTGGATTGGGCGTGCTGGACGAGCATGTGCTCTCTGCGCAGGCGACCTGCCCGGCCAAGGTGCGCTGCCTTTCCGCGTCCGCTCTCGAGCATGCCGCCGAGGCGGATCCCAACCTCGCCTTGCGGCTCTACAAGGCTGTCTGCCAGGAGCTCGCCGCGACGCGCAATCTTCTGGTCACCGTCGGCCAGCGCAGCGCCCTCGAGCGTCTGGCTTCGTTCTTGATGATGCTGCATCGGCGGGTGGGCCAGGAGAGCGGCGGCCTGGTCAGGTTGCCCATGCGGCGCTCCGATATTGCCGATCTCCTCGGCCTCACGATCGAAACCGTGAGCCGCACGATCACCAAGCTCAAGGTGATGGGCGTCATCGAGCTGAGGCGCGGCACCGAGGTTCGCCTCGTCGATTTGGCTCAACTTACGCGCCTGGCTGAGGGAGCCTAAAAAAGTTCGAGTTGGCCGGTTGCTTCCCTGCCGGCCAGCGATGCCGGCCGATCCTCAACGACTGTGCGACCCCCGCCCCGACGGGGGCGTCAGGACGTGTGAAGGAGCCGGCCGGCTTCTCTCTGCTGACTGCAAAAACCGTCGCTGCCCGGAGGCCCCTCGACCCCGCCGATCAGAAAGAGGCGGGCGAAGCGCCGGCGCTGCGCTGCTTGTCGGGCGATTGCCTTATGGGCGGAACGCGCCCGGCGGGATCAAGCCCGGCTCGACGTAGGCGTGGTGCAGCGCATCGAGCTGCGACCATAGCGTATTGCACTTGAAGCGCACGGCCGCGACGCACGCCTCCTGCTCCTCGCGCGTGCGGGCGCTGCGTTTCACGTAGTCGAGAGCGAACTGGGCGTCGCGCGGCGCTTGCGTCAGCCGGCGCCGGAAGTAGGCCATCACCTCCTCGTTGACGAAGTCGTAGTTCTCGAGCATTCCGGCGATCCGCTCCTTGTGGATTGCCGGCGCGAACAGCTCGGTCAGCGACGAGGCGACGGCGACGACAAGCGGGTTCTCGACCACGAACCTGACGTAGGCCTCGACGGCGAAGCGGGTCGCGGGCAGCGCGCCCTGCATGCTCGTCACGTAGGCGCGGTCGAGACCGAGAGCGTCGGTGAGCACGAGCCAACGCTCGATGCCGCCGGCCTCCTCCCCGAAGCCGTCGTGATCGTGCACGCGATGGATCCACTCGCGGCGGAACTCGCGGTCGTGCGAGCGGCTCATCAGCGCCGCATCCTTGCGCGGCACCGCGGCCTGGTAGCAATAGCGGTTGAGCGCCCAGGCCTGCACCTGACCCTTATTGAGCCTTCCGCCATGCAAGAGTTTATGGAAGGGGTGCTTGTCGTGGTAGCGCTCGGCGCCGACGGCGCGGATCGCGGCCTCGAACTCGCTGTCGCCCATGGGCTCGCTCGCGGCGGTGATCGTCTTTGCCATTTTGTTCATGCGCTGCCTCCCTGAACCCGGCCAAGTCTAATCTGGAGATGCGGGCCGCGGCCCGGTTGATCGAGATCAAGCGAGGGGGTCACGTCTGCGTGTTTTCGGCGTGAGGACCGGCCCAATCGCGGGGGAGCCTCAAACGCCGATCGAATGGCGCGCTGCGCCATGACCGAGATAGGCATCGAAGCAGGCGCAGATGCTGCGCACAAAATGCCGGCCAAGCGCGGTAACGCGGAACCCGTCGCTCGTGCGCTCGATCAGCCCATCCCGATCCGCCTCGAGCAGGCTGTCGGCCTCGGCAATGAGCCCGGCTGCAGCCCCTCCGAAGCGCTCGGACAGCGAGGCACGGGAGAATTCGAAATCGCACATGAGGCGCTCGATGGCAAAGGCGCGCATCTTGTCGTCGTCGGTGAGCACCTTTCCTTTGCTGGTCGCGATGCCCACCTCAGCAATCCGCTGCTCGTAGTCGGCGACGCCCGGGGCGTTCTGGGCATAGCCGTCCGGAAACCTGCTGATCGCCGAGGCGCCGAAGCCGATCAGGGCGTCCGCCGTGTCGGTCGTGTAGCCCTGAAAATTGCGCCGCACGCTCCCCTTCGCCAGCTCGTCCTCGGGCCTGGCGAAGTGGTCGAGCCCGACCCTTGCGTAGCCGAGCTCACAAAGCTTGCGCGCCAGACGATTGGCCTGCCCGAGGCGGTCGGCAGGTCCGGCCAGGGTTTTTTCGTCGATCAGCCGCTGATGCCGGATGCGGTCTGGGAGATGCGCATAGCCGAAGATGGCGATCCGGTCCGGCTCGAGCGCCACGACCTGATCCAGCGTCCGCGCAACGCTCGCGCGCGTCTGGTACGGCAGCCCGTAGACGAGGTCGATGTTGATCGACGAGATTCCTTGATCGCGGAGCATCGCCACCGCGTGGCGCGTCGTCTCGTGGGACTGGCGCCGGTTGATGGCCGCCTGCACCGCAGGATCGAAGTCCTGGACCCCGATCGACGCACGATTGACACCCGCCTCGTTGAAGGCGCGAGCCCGTTCGGGATCGAGCTCTCGAGGATCGATCTCGACCGCGAATTGCGCGTCGTCACGGACGCGGAAGCTCGTCCTGATCCCTTCCGCCAGCCGCGCGATGTCCGCCGGGGCGAGGTGACTCGGCGAGCCGCCTCCCCAATGCACATGGCTGACCTGGTGCTCCGGGGGCACGATGCCGCCGACGTTGGCGATTTCGGACATGAGCGCGTCAAGGTACCGGCTCACGGTTGCGTAGCGGTTTGCAACGTTCGTGTTGCAACCGCAGTACCAGCACAGCGACGCGCAGAAGGGGATATGGACATAGAGGGAAAGATTGGCGCGCTCGGGGAGTCCCGAGAGCCAAGCAATCGTGTGGAGATGGCCGATGCCGGTGCTGAAATGGGGTGTGGTGGGATAGCTCGTGTAGCGCGGCACGGGCGCGGCGTACCGTTTCGCTAGATCGCGCATCATCGCGTCCACCTCTCGCTCGCCTTCCCCGTACCGCTCGTACTTTGGTCGCACTTTGATCTCGATCAACGCGCACGACGGCCGCGCCTTAGTACCTCTCGCCGAACCGGCGATAGCGCCTTGCGGCACTCGGTTCAGGAGGGGTCATGTCGGCACCGCGTGAGGAGCTCATCGCGTTCTCGGGCGCGATGGCGGTTCTGGCCGCCGTCGCGGGCGCCATTCTGGGGCTTATCATCGCTCTCGCCGCCAAGGACGGGGTCATGGCGCTCCACGGCCTGCTGTTCGCAATAGCTGCGGCCGCGGCCGGCGTCTACGTCGTGACGCATCCGCGCCCGGGCGGCCCCGATGAGCAGAACGCTTACATGGACGGCCCGGTGAAGGTGGCGACGATCGCCACCGTGTTCTGGGGCATAGTCGGCTTCCTCGCCGGCGATCTCATCGCCTGGCAGCTCGCGTTCCCCGCGCTCAACCTCGATCTGCCCTGGACCAGCTTCGGCCGGCTGCGCCCGCTGCACACCTCCGCCGTCATCTTTGCCTTCGGCGGCAACGCGCTGCTCGCGACCTCGCTCTACGTCGTCCAGCGCACCTCGCGGGCCCGCCTCGCGGGCTACTGGGCGCCGTGGCTCGTCGTGTGGGGCTACCAGCTCTTCATCGTGCTCGCCGCTTCGGGCTACGTGCTCGGCGTGACGCAAGCCAAGGAGTACGCCGAGCCCGAGTGGTACGTGGACCTCTGGCTCACGATCGTCTGGGTCGCCTATCTGCTGGTCTTCCTCGGCACGCTGTGGAAGCGCAAGGAGCCGCACATCTACGTGGCGAACTGGTTCTATCTCGCCTTCATCGTCACGATCGCGATGCTTCACATCATCAACAACCTCGCCGTACCGGTCTCGCTCCTGGGCTCAAAGAGCTACTCGCTCTTTCCGGGCGTTCAGGACGCGATGACGCAGTGGTGGTACGGGCACAACGCGGTCGGCTTCTTCCTCACCGCCGGCTTCCTCGGCATCATGTACTACTTCATCCCCAAGCGGGTCGAGCGGCCGATCTACTCCTACCGGCTGTCCATCGTTCACTTCTGGAGCCTCATTTTTCTCTACATCTGGGCCGGCCCTCATCACCTCCACTACACGGCGCTGCCCGACTGGGCGCAGACTCTCGGCATGACATTCTCGATCATGCTGTGGATGCCCTCGTGGGGCGGCATGATCAACGGCCTGATGACGCTCTCAGGCGCCTGGGACCGGCTGCGAACCGATCCCGTGGTGCGCCTGCTGGTCGTCTCCGTCGCCTTTTACGGCATGTCGACGTTCGAGGGACCGCTGATGTCCATCAAGGCGGTCAACTCCCTCTCGCACTATACGGACTGGACCATCGGCCACGTGCATTCGGGCGCGCTCGGCTGGGTCGGAATGGTCTCCTTCGGCGCCATCTATTGCCTGGTGCCGTGGCTGTGGAAGCGCCAGGGGCTCTACTCGATGCGCCTCGTCGAGTGGCACTTCTGGATCGCGATGATCGGCATCGTGCTCTACGTCTCGTCGATGTGGGTGTCCGGCATCACGCAGGGCTTGATGTGGCGCGCCTATGACGATCTCGGCTTCCTCAAGTACTCGTTCGTCGAGACGGTCGAGGCGATGCACTGGCCGTACGTCATCCGAGCCACGGGCGGCCTGCTGTTCGTGCTCGGCTCGCTGCTGATGGCATTCAACGTGTGGAAGACCGTGCGCGGCGACCGGCCCGTCGATGTCGAGGACCAGCCGCGTACCGCGGCCGCCCCGGAGCTGCGCGCGGGAGCGCTCGCAGCGCCCGCTGAATGAGGGGAGAAGCAAGCCCGTGAACCACGCCATTTTCGAGCGGCACTCGCTCGTCCTTCTCATCGGCATTCTGGTGGTGGTCGCCATCGGCGGCATCGTCGAGATCGCGCCGCTGTTTCTGCTCGACTCCACGATCGAGAAGGTCCGCGGCATGCGGCCCTACTCGCCGCTCGAGCTCGCGGGACGCGACCTCTACATCCGCGAGGGCTGCTACAATTGCCACAGCCAGATGATCCGCTCACTGCGCGACGAGGTCGAGCGCTACGGCAACTACAGCCTCGCCGCCGAAAGCATGTACGACCATCCCTTCCAGTGGGGATCGAAAAGAACGGGACCGGATCTGGCGCGCGTCGGCGGCAAATACTCCGACGCCTGGCACGCCGATCATATGCGCGACCCGCGCGCGGTGGTGCCGGCCTCCGTGATGCCGGGCTACCCCTATCTCGCCGAGCGTGCGCTCGACTACGGCGACATCGGCGAGCGCATGACGGCGCTCAAGGCGGCCGGCGTCCCCTATACGGACGAGATGATCGCGAGCGCCAAGGCCGACCTCGAGGCGCAAGTGAACCCCGACTCCAAGGCGGCACGCGACGTCGTCCAGCGCTACCCCAAGGCGCAGGTGCGCAAGTTCGACGGCGCGCTCGGCGCACCGGCCTCGGAGCTCGACGCCATGATCGCCTATTTGCAGATGCTCGGCACGCTCGTCGACTTCACGAGCTTCGACGCGGCCGGCCCCAACCTGCGCTGAAAGGCTCGATCATGACCTACGAAAACGCAGCATATGCCTCTCAGATGATCGCGCTCGTGCTGTTCGGCGCCGTCATGGCGGGCGTGCTCGCCTACGCGTTCTGGCCCGGAAACAGCAGCCGTTTCCGGGCCGCCGCACGTCTCGCGCTCGAGGACGACGATTGCCGGACGGAGAAGGACTGATGGCCAACAAGGAAATCGACCACGTTACCGGCGTCGAAACCACCGGCCACGTCTGGGACGGCGATTTGAAAGAACTCAACAAACCGCTCCCCAGGTGGTGGGTCTACGTGCTCTACGCCACCATCGTGTGGGCGATCGGATATTGGATCGTCTATCCGGCCTGGCCGACGCTCACCGGCTATACACACGGCCTGTTCGGCTACAGCCAGCGCGCCGAGGTGGCGAGAAGCGTCGCTGAAGCCAAGGCGAGCCAGGCGACCTACCTCAAGGCCATCGCGGAAACGGCCCCCGCCGAGATCGATAACAATCCCGAGTTGATGCAGTTCGTCCTGGCGGGCGGCGCAGCCCAGTTCGGCCAGAATTGCGCGCCGTGCCACGGCAAGGGCGCGCAAGGCTTCAAGGGCTACCCGAACCTCAATGATGACGACTGGCTCTGGGGCGGCTCGATCGAGGCGATCGAGAGGTCGATCGCGTTCGGCATCCGCTCCGGGCACAAGGAGGCCCACGACAGCGCCATGCCGAGGTTCGGCCTCGACGGCATCCTCACCGACGCCCAGATCTCGGACGCGGCCGAATACGTTCTTTCGCTGTCCGGTGAGGCCGGCGACAAGGCGGCCGCCGATCGCGGGGCGCAGACCTTCGCCGAGCAGTGCGCCCCGTGCCACGGCCCCGAGGGCAAAGGAACCCTCGATCTCGGCGCCCCCAACCTCACCGACGGCATCTGGCTCTATGGCGGCAGGGCCGGGGATATCGAGGAATCGATCCGCACCGGGCGCGGCGGCGTGATGCCGGACTGGGCGGGCAAGCTCGATCCCGTGACGGTGAAGATGCTGGCGCTCTATGTGCACGCGCTCGGCGGCGGCAAGTAGCGAGGACGGGCCCATCATCGACTGTCGCCCTGTTGCATCGTCCGGCTGTTGGACCGATCATGACCAAGATGGAACCCGCTCTGCGCATTGAGGCCAATGCCGCGGCCCGCGAGGCGGCGCCCGGCGTCGAGCGCATCGATGTCGAGGCCGTAGCCTCGAAGGCGGCGCGCAGCGCTTATGCGCAACGGCAGAAGATCTATCCGAAGCTCGCCCACGGCACGTTCCGCAACGTCAAGTGGCTGGTCATGGCCGTGACGCTCGGCATCTATTACATGCTGCCCTGGATCCGGTGGGACCGCGGCCCCCGCCTCCCCGATCAAGCCTTTCTCTTGGATTTCGCCAATCAGCGCCTCTTCTTCGGCCCGTTCGAGATCTGGGCCCAGGAACTCTACTACATAACCGGCATCCTGATCGTCTCGGCCTTCGGACTGTTCCTCGTCACTTCGGTGGCGGGGCGCATGTGGTGCGGATACACGTGTCCGCAGACCGTTTGGACCGACCTCATGGTCGTGGTCGAGCGCTTCTGGCAGGGCGACCGCAACGCACGCATCCGGCTCGACAGAGAGCCGTGGACCTTCGAGAAGGTGTGGAAGAAGGGCGCCACGCATCTCACATGGATGCTCATCGGCGCGCTCACCGGCGGCGCCTTCGTATTCTATTTCCGCGATGCCCCTACTCTCGCCCGGGAGCTGGTGACCGGCGAGGCTCCCGCCGTCGCTTACGTCTTCTTCGGCCTGTTCACGTTCACGACGTACCTGCTCGGCGGCATCGCGCGCGAGCAGGTCTGCATCTATATGTGCCCCTGGCCGCGCATCCAGAGCGCGATGTTCGACCGCGACTCGCTCCTGATCTCGTACCGGCCTTATCGGGGCGAGCCGCGCGGGGCCCACAAGAAGGGGCAATCGTGGGAGGGGCGCGGCGACTGCATCGATTGCCGGGCGTGCGTGGCGGTCTGCCCCATGGGCATCGACATTCGCGACGGGATTCAGCTCGAATGCATCCAGTGCGCGCTCTGCATCGACGCCTGCGACGAGATCATGACCAAGATCGACAAGCCGCGGGGCCTCATCGGCTACGATAGCTTCCGCAATCTCGATGCCGCGTCTCATCACGAGCGCGAGCCGCTGCGCATCTTGCGCCCGCGCACGATCGCCTATTCGGGGCTGATCGCACTCGTTCTCGCAGTCATGCTCTGGGCTTGGACGAGCCGCGCCCAGGTCGAGCTCAGCGTCATCCAGGACCGCAATCCTCTCTTTGTCACGCTTTCCGACGGCGGCGTTCGCAACGGGTTTACGGTCAAGATCCTGAACAAGTGGCACCAGGCGCGCGAGTTCCGCATGCGCATCGAAGGCCTGCCTTCCGCAAAGCTCACGATCGTCGGCTTCGACCACGACGATCCGGCAATTGAGGTCCAGACCGACACGCTGCGCGCCTTGAAGGTCTACGTGACGGTCCCGCAATCGGCCAGGGCCGGGCTCGATAGCGAGGCCAAACCGTTCGTCTTCGTGGTGACCGATACCACGAATGGGAGCGCGATCTTCCGCGAGACGGCCTTCAGGAGCGCCGCGAAATGATGCCGAGACCAGCGGCCGATCCCGTTCGCCGCATCGTCGAGGGACGCCACGTCCTCTTGGCGCTGATCGGCTTTTTCTCCCTGGTCATGGCCGTCAACGGGCTCCTGACGTACACGGCGATTTCCACGTTCGGCGGCGTGGACAATCCCAACGCCTATCGCGATGGCCTATCCTACAATGAGCGAATAGCAGCTGACGAGCGCCAATCCGAGCTGGGCTGGCGCCACGACGTTGCGGTTTCCGCCGATCGCGCGCGGCTCAGTGTGTCAGTGTTCGACCGCGAAGGCGCGCCGCTCGCCGGCTTGAGGATCAGCGCCTCGATCGGCCGTCCTGTCACCAATCGCCACGACGCCGTCCTGGCACTCGAGGAAATCAGGCCGGGCGCCTACGAAGCCGAGACACCCGATCTCGGTGCGGGAAGCTGGATCGTCGAGATCCGGGCCGTCGGACGCGGTGACAGCGCCGTTTATCGGGCGAGGAAGAGGCTATGGCTGAAGCCCTGAGAGCTCACCGCGGACTCGCTAGCGGGCGCGAGCGCAGCGTGACAGATCCCCCGCCCAAGCCGGCGGCGCAGGCCTTGACTCTAATTGTCGAGAACATGCGCTGCGGGGCCTGCATGGCCGCGATCGAGCGCGCCCTTACAAGGGCAGGCGGAGTGGCAAACGCCCGCGTCAACCTCTCGGCCAAGCGGGTCGCCATTTGCTACGACCCGGAAAAGACCGGTCCGCAGGAGCTGATCGGCGTGCTCGACCGAGCCGGCTTTCGCGCCGCCGAGGCGTTCGACCGCCCCGACGAGAGCGAGACCAGGCGCGCCGACGATCTCTTGCGCCGCCTCGGCATAGCGGGCTTTGCGGCAGCCAACGTCATGCTGCTCTCCGTCTCGGTTTGGGCCGGGGTCGCAAGCGACATGGATCGGTCCGCCGCGGATCTGTTCCATTGGGTTTCGGCGCTCATTGCCATGCCGGCCATCGCCTACGCCGCTCAGCCCTTCTTCCGCTCGGCCGCATCGGCTTTGAAGAGCCGCCGCCTCAACATGGACGTGCCGATCTCGCTCGGGATCACGCTCGCCACCGCCATGAGCCTGTTCCAGACGATGCGCGGCAGCGAGCAGGTCTACTTCGACGCCGCCATCACGCTGACCTTTTTTCTCCTGATCGGCCGCTTCCTCGACGAGCAGGTTCGCGTGCGCGCCCGCGGCGCAGCAGAGAACCTGATGGGCCTCAAGGCACTCTCCGCCATCGTCATCGAGCCCGACGGTACGGCGCGGCGCGTGGCGGCCCGTGCGCTCGCTCCCGGCATGCGCATCCAGGTCGCCACCGGCGAACGCATCCCCGTCGATGGAAGGCTTCTCGATGGCGAGACGGAGATCGAGGAAAGCCTGATCACGGGTGAAACGCTGCCGCGGCACGCCAAAGCGGGCGATACCGTTCACGCCGGGACCCTCAATCTCACGCGTCCCATCGTGGTCGAGGCGACCGCGGCCGACGAGAGCACGCTCGTTGCGGAGATCGCGCGCCTGATGCAGGCCGCCGAGCAGGGCCGCGGGCGCTACATTCGCCTTGCCGACCGCGCCGCACGCATCTACGCGCCCGCCGTCCACGTTCTGGGCGCGGCGACCTTCATCGGCTGGATGGTCTCGGGTGCCGGGTGGGAGCAGGCGCTCACGTACGCCATCGCGGTCCTCATCATCACGTGCCCCTGCGCGCTGGCGCTTGCCGTGCCTGCCGTGCAGGTGGCCGCGACCAGCCGGCTGTTCGCCAAGGGCATCATCGTCAAGGCGGCCGACGGGCTCGAGCGCTTGGCCGAGACCGATACGGTCGTGTTCGACAAGACGGGCACGCTGACGCGCGGCGAGCCGTGCTTGATCAATGCCGGCGCCATCGGCGAGGAGACCCTTTCGCGGGCGGCTTCGCTGGCCCTGGCGAGCCGTCATCCCTATTCGAGAGCGATCGTGAACGCCGCCCGCGATCGCCGCCTTTCCGTTGCGCCGCAAGCCTCCGTCATGGAGACCCCGGGCTCGGGGCTGCTCGCCAAAACGGCGGACGGCGAGGAGCGTCTCGGGTCGGGACTCTGGACCGGCGTCGCCGGCTCGGCGTGCCCGGCGGAGGCGCCGCTCTGGTATTGCAGACCGGGCCACAAGCCTGCCGGCTTCCGGTTCGAGGATGCCCTGAGATCGGACGCCCGAGAAACCGTGGCCGCCCTGCGCGCTGCGGGCTACGACGTCGAGCTCTTGTCCGGCGACCGCGCCGAGACCGTCGAAGCGGCGGCGCGGGCCGCCGGCATCGCCGGGTGGCGGGCCGGAGTGCGTCCCGAGGCCAAGATTGCCCGCCTGCAAGACCTCGAGAGCCACGGACGACGCGTGTTGATGATCGGCGATGGCCTCAACGATGCGCCGGCACTGGCAGCGGGTCATGCCTCGCTCTCTCCCTCCACCGCCGCCGACGTCAGCCAGAACGCGGCCGACGCCGTCTTCCAAGGCGAAGCTCTCGCGCCGGTCCTCGAGATCCTCGCCGTGGCCGGTGCCGCCCGGCGGATGGCATTGCAGAACTTCGCGATCGCCCTCGCCTATAACGCCGTCTCGGTGCCGCTCGCAATGGCCGGTCACGTGACGCCGCTCATTGCCGCGCTCGCCATGTCGGCGTCCTCGATTGCGGTGACGGCGAACGCGCTGCGCTTGAGAAGCGCCCGCCTCACGCTCAGCGCCCCGGAGCCAAACCGATGACGGCCCTGGCATGGCTCATACCTTCCGCTCTCGCTCTCGGGCTTCTCGGGCTCGCGGCGTTCCTTTGGGCGCTCAAATCCGGCCAGTTCGAGGATCTCGACGGGGCCGGCTGGCGCGCCATCCAGGACGACGAGGACGACGGAGATCTCCGCGCAGACCGGCGCAAACCGCTCTGACCCGCGAGCCGCCTCGGCCTGACCAGGAACAACGTCTTGAGATTCCACAGCTAGAGGGCGGCGCCCTCGACACTCACCTCGTGGGTGAGCAACAGCTCGCATCGATTGTCGAGGAGCGCACGCGCGGCGCTCGTCTGCTGCTCTGCGCTCCCGGCGCTCACAATCAGGACAACGGCGCCGTCGGACAAGTGCTTCCTCAACCGCTCGAAAATGCGAACCGATGGCCCTTTGCTGGAGATGTCGTGCCCGTCGGCTTTGGCGCACACGTTCTCCCAAAGGACCCAGAATGGTGAGGTCTCCGGGACTGCGGACCGCAGCGCCTGATCGCCGTCGCCATGTTCATTAAGGTTGATACGACAATTGCGGACCGCCTCAGCACCTGGCGGAGCTGGCAGTGGCGGCCGCCGATCCTGGAGCTCGTTGGCGATCACCAGAAGCTGACTGTCTCGAAACTCGCCGCAAAGCAGATCGGAGATTGCCCTGCCTGGGCCGGCTGAATCTTGGAAAACGGCCAGAACGAAGCGGTGCCGCTTGCGGGCCTCCGGGACAATGGCATTTGAACCAATCCCCTCAAGATCGCTGGCTGGCGGCGAGGACGAGGGCTCTCGCGGGGACCTCACCATCAATGTCTCCTGACGTCGCCGACCTCATCAGCTTGCCTCCGTTGCCCGGCGCGCGCCTGGCAGCGCAATTGCTTACCCCTCCACGCTCCTGCGAAGATCGAACAACGCGACAGCTTCCAATGGCCATGAAGAACAAATCGAGGTCGCGGTCGTGTGATGTTTTTGTGAGATTGTGTAATAGGTTGTAACGAGAGGCGCCCCGCGGCCCGTGTTTCAAGTGCAGCCTTGCCGAGACAATGCTCAGCAGCGCCCAAAGAGGCTGATCCAACGATGGCCCATCAAGCTACCGGCAACATCCTCGTCGTCGACGACGAGCCGGAGGTTCGAGCACTCTTGCGCGCAGGTCTCGAGCCCGAGGGCTACGAGGTGCTGGAGGCCAAGGACGGCGCCGAGGCGCGAGCAGTTTTCGAGGCCAGACACATCGATCTTGTCACTCTGGATTTGAAGCTCGGAGGCGAGGATGGCTTGAATCTCGCGCGCGAGTTGAGGACAAGGCGCAACACTCCAATCGTCATGATCACCGGAAAAGGCGACCCCATCGATCGCGTGGTCGGCCTCGAGCTCGGGGCCGACGACTACGTCACCAAGCCGTTCCACATGCGCGAGGTGCTGGCCCGCATCCGCGCCGTGCTGAGGCGCTATGCGATGGCGCCCGGTGCAACGGGTGAAACCGCCGCGCCGCAGCCGGACAAAGTGCGCTACAGCTTCGAGGATTGGTCTCTCGACTTGGGGCGACGGGAGGTCCGTAATCCCAGGGGAGAGGTTTGCGAGCTGACCACGGCCGAGTTCGATCTGCTCACCAAACTGGTGCAGCGTCCCGGGCGCGTCCTCTCCCGCGACGAGCTCATGGACCTGCTCAAGGGTCACGATTGGATGCCGCTCGACCGCTCGATCGACGCGCTCATCGCAAGGCTCAGAAAGAAAATTGAGCCGCAAAGCGAACGCCCGCGGCTCATCAAGACAGTGCGCGGTGTCGGCTATGCGTTCGCCGCTGCGGTGAAGCGGCTATAAACTCCGTCAGGACCGAAGGATGTCACGCAGAGCAAGTGCGAGCTCTGCCCTGGTGTAGGGCTTGCGAAGGACCCTGAATGCCTCGGCGCCGCCCTCATTGTGTTTTGCCTCCTCGGCCGCATAGCCGGTCGTAAGAAGAGCCTTGACCTTGGGTGCGTGCGCACGGACCCAACTGGCAAGCTCGTATCCCGACATGCCGCCCGCCATGACAATGTCGCTGAAGATGAGATCGACAGCCTCGCCGCTCTCGAGAATGCGGATCGCGGCGGTCGCGTTCTCGGCCTCGAGCGCGACATAGCCGAGCCCTTCCACCCGCTGCAGCGTCAGCTCGCGCACTTCGGGATTGTCCTCGACCACCAGCACGATCTCGCTGTTCTGGGCGAGCGGGATCTGCGCCGGCTCCTCGCCCCGCCGGGACGCAACCTCCTCGTCCGACCTCGGCAGATAGAGGTAGACGGTCGTGCCCCTGTCTGGCTCGCTCGAGATCGAGACCTGCCCTCCCGATTGCTGCGCGAACCCGTAAAGGGTGCTCAGTCCGAGTCCTGTTCCACGGCCCGGCTCCTTGGTGGTGAAGAACGGCTCGAAGGCTTTCTTGAGGATTTCGGCGCTCATGCCCACCCCGGTGTCGGAGACGGCGATGCGAACAAAGTCTCCCCGGGCCAGTCCGGGATCGGCCTCGCTCGAGGCGCCGGCCAGCGAGACGTTGCGGGTCTCGATGATCAGCGTGCCGCCCCTCGGCATGGCGTCACGGGCGTTGATGGCAAGGTTGACGATCGCGTTCTCGACCTCACTCTCGTCGGCGCGCGTCGGCCAAAGGTCGCCGGCCAGCATCGTTGTCAGTGTGATCGGCTCGCCTAGAGAGCGTTTGAGAAGCTCGATAAGATTGAGCATCACCTCGTTGAGGTTCAGCACTCGAGGAGAAAGCCGCCGGCGCCGCGCGAAGGTCAAGAGACGCGAGGTCAGGGCGGCCCCCATCTGGGCCGCATCGGCCGCTCTCTTGAGAAAAGCCCGCGACGCTGCGTCCCCTAGATGGCCATCGAGGAGCTCGAGGTTTCCCATCACAATGGTCAGAAGATTATTGAAGTCGTGCGCGATCCCGCCCGTCAGCTGACCGAAGGCCTCCATCCGCTGGGCCTGAACGAGGGCAGCCTGCGCCTCCTCGCGGCGCCGGATCTCGGCCTCGAGCTCGAGCGTCCGAGCTTGCACGCGCGCCTCGAGCTCCGCGTTGCTGCGCGACAAGAGATCCTCCACGCGCTTGCGATCGGTGACATCCCGGAGCACCGCCATGAACACGCGCCTGCCGCCCACTTGGGCCTTGGCGATCGAAGCTTCAGCGGGGAACTCCGTACCGTCCTTCCTCAGGGCGAAGATTTCCTGACGCTCGCCCATCTTGCGCGCGCGCATCGCGCCGGAAGCGAACTCGCTCACGTGCTTGCGATGCGGGGTGCGAAAGCGCACGGGAATGAGCCGCTCGAGCGGCTGGCCGACCATCTCACTTTTCGAGTAGCCGAAAATCGCTTCGGCGCCGTCGTTGAACACCGTGATGTGCTGGCTGTCGTCGACGAAGATGATCGCGTCGGCGGCAATCGTCAGGATCGCCGAAATCTGCGACTCGGCCCAGCGGACCGCCTCGTCGGTCTGTTCGCGCAACTCCGTTCCGGACCCGCCCGCCATGACTCCTACGACCTTGCGGCTTCTCCAGACCCCGCGCCCAAGCTGCAATCAGTCTAGCACCGCCGACGCAACGCTTTAAGCGGCTCGCTCGCCTCGGCCCTGTCGTGCTAGTGTCCCGAACCCGAAGTTCGCACACACCTTGCGGCAATTGCGTTTGCGAACTTCGGGTTCATAAGGGACACTAGACTCATAGTCTTGCTAGTGTGGCTTTGGTTCAGAAGTTCCCTCACGCCCCAGCCGCGAGGGAATGGGGAACTTCTGAACCGCCACACTAGCGGCGCGCCGCCGCGAGGGCCTGCGGCAGTACCTCGGCAAAGACGGCAAGGTCCTGCTCGCGCCCGCAGGAGATGCGAATGCAGCGATCGAGCGGCGGCACACCGGGCTTGCGCGCGAACACGTCGCGCTCGAGCACCTCGTGCAATACGCGCCTCGCGAACGCCCCGTCCCGTCCGCAATCGATGGCGACGAAGTTTGCCGCGGAGGGGAGCGGCTCGAGGCCGTTCGCGCGTGCGATCTCGCCGATCCTCTCGCGCGCCCCCGCGATTGCGGCAACGGCCTCGGCGAGATAGGCCTGGTCCTCGAGCGCCGCCAGAGCGCCGACCTGGCCCACGCGGTTGATGCCGTAGTGGTTGCGGACTTTCTCAAAGTTGCCTATCAGCCCAGACTCTCCTACGCAATAGCCGATGCGCGCGCCCGCGAGCCCATAGGCCTTGGAGAACGTCCGGAACCGGAGCACCTGCGGGTTGGAGACGTCGAGCGGCGCCAGCGCGTCGGGGGGCGCCGTATCGCAATAGGCTTCATCCAGGCACAGCAGCACGCCATCGGGAAGCCGCTCGATGAGCCGCACGATCTCGTCTGCCGTCCACCAGGAGCCCATGGGGTTGTCGGGGTTCGAGACGTAGAGTGCGCGCGCGCCGTCCCGTTTCGCGGCATCGAGCAGTCCCGCCAAGTCCTCCTTGTCGGCGCGGTAGGGGACCTTCACGAGCCGGCCGCCCTGCGCCGCCACATGGAAGTTGAAGGTCGGGTATGCGCCAGCCGATGTCACCACGGGGCTCCCCGGATCGACGGCCATTCTGACCGCGAGCCCCAACAGCCCGTCGATCCCCTCCCCGATGACGATGTTTGCCGCGCCGACGCCGTGAAAGGCCGCGATCGCGTGGCGCAGATCGTGGCTTTCAGGATCGGAGTATTTCCAGTTCTCGGCCGCGGCCGCCTGCATGGCACGGATCGCCGCGGCGCTCGGGCCGAACACGCTCTCGTTGGCGCCGAGCCGCGCCCGGAACGGCCGGCCGCGAGCGCGCTCTTGCGCCTCGGGACCGACGAACGGCACCAGCGCCGGCAGATTGCGCACGATCTCGGTCAGGATCGGCCGTCGCATCGCCCCATCCGTTAGGGGTCAGACCCTGCGGGTCTGACCCCCTTTTTGCACAATTCGGTTCCCAGAAATGTCGGGCGAGCTTCATGGTGTCAGACCCGCAGGGTCTGACACCATTGCATCATCAGAGCAAGCCCAGCTCGGCGAGCTCGCGGCGCATCTGGGCGGGGAGCCCCGCGAGCCCGCCGCCGGTTTCGGCGCCGAGGTCGGCCGGCGCGTCCTCTGGCGGCAAATAGCGCCAGCCCTGGAACGCGCGGCGCGAGACCGGGCGCACGGGAACAAGCTTCGGCTCGAGCAGCATGCGGCAGCAAGGCGACCCATCCTCCTTGGTGCCGTCATCGAAGCCGATCAGGCGCTGGCGCACCTGGATAGCGCCCTTGATCACCCAATAGAGCGAGCCGCCGTCGAGCAGCTCCGCCTGCCGCCTCGGCGTCTGAAACGTCGTGTGGAAGACGCACGCCTTGCCGGTGGCCTTGTGCTTCGCGCTGCGATGAGCCTTTTGCCAGGCCGAGAGATCCTCGATCGAGACCGCACCGACGCAAAGCTTGATCAAGTGCACTGTCATTGCCCCTCCTCCTCGTCGATTTCCGCGATGAGCGCGCCTTGGGCGACCTGCTGGCCTTCGGCCGCCGCAACGCGCGCGATGCGGGCCGCGCGCGGCGCATGTATGACGTGCTCCATCTTCATCGCTTCGACGACGGCGATGCGATCACCTTTTTCGATCATCGCTCCCTCGGCGGCGAACATCTTGATGAGGTGGCCGCTGATGGGCGCGCGGATGGCCCCGCCGCGACCTGCCCCGCCGTCGGCCTCGAGGTCCGCTTCCGGCCACGAGACGACCGTTTGGTGTAGATCGTTGAGGACGTAGATCTTGCCTCGATCCCCAATCGTGCGCGCGCGCATGCCCACCGCCGCCTCGGGTTCGAGCTCGGGTCCCCCGATCACGGCGCCCGCAGGGCCCCAGGCGATTTCGAGCCGAACCGGGCGGCCGTTGACGACAACCTCGCGTGTGAGCCTTCGCTCGCCACCGAGCTGGAATCCGTCCTCGGCTTTCCAAGCAGAATAGCCTTGTTCGCAATCGGACGTGCAGCGGCGCTCCAGCTCCAGGAGCTCGCGCGCGCCGATCCGGATGGCATGCCGATCGAAACCGCCCGGCGCAAGACGCTCGAGCTCGCGGGCGATGAGACCGGTATCGAGCCGTCCCGCACTCACGTCCGGATGATCCACAAGCCGCTTGAGAAACGCCGCATTGGTGCGCGGCCCGATGACGAGACTTGCCGAGAGCGCCGCGCCGAGACGGGCGAAGGCCTCGGCACGATCGCGCCCGGTCGCGATGACTTTGGCCAGCATCGGATCGTAGTAGGATGTGACCTCGTCGCCGGCGCGCAGCGCCGTTTCGATGCGCAACCCAGGGGCCGGCTCGAACGAGCATTCGATCACTCGGCCGGTCGACGGCAGGAAGCCCGATGCCGGGTCCTCGGCATAGAGGCGCGCCTCGACCGAGTGGCCACGGATCGCGATCTCATTCTGCCTTGCGGGAAGCGGCTCCCCGGCCGCCACACGGAATTGCCACTCGACGAGATCGACGCCAGTGACCTCCTCAGTCACCGGATGCTCGACCTGAAGGCGCGTGTTGGCCTCGATAAAGTACCACGGCGCATTTTTCCCGAGCGTGCCGCCGCCGACCAGGAACTCGACCGTGCCCGCACCCTCATAGCGGGCGGCGCCCGCCAGCTTTAGGGCGGCGCCGGTCAGCGCCTCGCGCAACTCGGCGCTGATCCCGGGCGCCGGCGCCTCCTCGATCACCTTCTGGTGGCGCCGCTGCAGCGAGCAATCGCGCTCGAAGAGGTGGACGAAATTGCCCGCCCTGTCGCCGAACACCTGTACTTCCACGTGGCGCGGCCGCTCGATGAATTTCTCGAGCAGCACGCGGCCATCGCCGAAGGCGGACGTGGCCTCGCGGGACGCGCTGTCGAGCGCCGCCCTGAAATCGGCCGCCCGCTCGACGATGCGCATGCCGCGCCCGCCGCCGCCCGCCGCCGCCTTGATCACAACCGGAAACCCGAGCCGGGCCGCCTCGCCCTCGAGCCTCGCCGCGTCCTGGGCTTCGTCCCTGCAGCCGGGAACGACGGGAATCCCGAGGCTTTCCGCCAGAACCTTGGCCGCGGCCTTATCGCCCAAGCGGCGCATGGCCTCGGGCGATGGCCCGATGAAAATGAGCCCCGCCCTCCGGCACGCTTCGGCGAACTCCGGGTTCTCGGACAGGAAACCGTTGCCGGGATGGATCGAGTCCGCGCCGCTCGCCTTGGCGGCGGCGATGATGCGATCGATCCTCAAATAGCTCTCGGCCGCAGGCGCCGGTCCGATCTCCATCGCCTCGTCGGCGGCCGCCACATGCGCCGCGCGCCGGTCCGCCTCCGAGCACACCGCGACGGTGCGGATGCCGAGGCGGCGCGCCGTGCGAATGATGCGGCATGCGATCTCGCCCCGGTTGGCGATGAGGACATTGTTCAGCATGGCTCAGTTGTAGCGGGCGGGGGGCCGCGAGCAATGGCGCTATCCACAGGTCCAAAATTCATGGGTCGGAGTCGTAGGTCGGGGTGACCCCGGACTTGATCCGGGGGAAGTCCGACATGGAGCATTGGAGCCGAGCATTGTCGGACTTCGGCGGGCAGAACCTGCCGGCCTCACTCCGACCTCTTCTCGCGGCACGTGCCGGTATACTGGGCAAAGACGGGCTGCCCGATAAGGCCGAAATGGCGCGAGTGCACAGCGGGGTGGACGCCCGTCGCGGGGTCCTTGTCGTAGACGGTCGTGAGATTGAGGAAGCCTTCGTTGACGACCTCGAGGAAGTGATTGGCGTTGATAGCGCGCACGATGCGCACCGTGCCCGCACCGGCGCCGGTCTTGAGCACCGCGGTCTGGCCCTCAAGGTCGATATTTTCGATCTCGAAGGCGAGCGGCGACGGCGTCTTCGACTGGAACGCGCCGGCGACGTAGCTCCACGACGCGCCATCCTTGAACTGGCACGCAAGCTCGGCCGGTGCATCCTCGGCAGCGGCTAGGGCATGGGCAAACGTCAAACCAAGGCCGAGCACGGCGCCGGCTGCGAACTGTCTCATAGGCTCCCCCCGCGTGGCGGATGCGGACTGATACTAGCTGTTCCCGCCATAAAGGGCCACGCAGGCGCGCGCAAGAGCGAGTGATGGCCGGCCGGGAGCGGTGGCGCGCCCCAGCGCGTCCACGGCCGATTGGCGCAAGATGGGGCGAGTATTCTTACATCCTGAACACGCCGAAGCGGGTCTCGGGTATGGGGGCATTCAATGTCGCGGCAAGGGCCAGGGCCAGCACGCGGCGCGTCTCGCGGGGCGTGATGATGCCGTCGTCCCACAGCCGCGCGGTCGCGTAGTATGGATGCCCCTCGCGCTCGAACTGATCGCGGATCCGGCTCTTGAACGCCGCCTCCTCCTCGCGCGAGTTCTGCCTCGTCTCCGTGCCCCCGCCCTCGCCCTTCACCGCCCACAGCACGCTTGCCGCCTGCTCGCCGCCCATCACCGAGATGCGCGCGTTGGGCCAGGTGAAGAGGAAACGCGGCGAGTACGCCCGCCCGCACATGGCGTAATTGCCGGCCCCGAAGCTGCCGCCGATGACGAGCGTGATCTTGGGGACGGCGGCGCACGCAACCGCCGCCACCATCTTCGCGCCGTCCTTGGCAATGCCCCCCGCCTCCGCCTCGCGCCCGACCATGAAGCCGGCGATGTTCTGGAGAAAGACGAGCGGCGTGCGTCGCTGGCACGCGAGCTCGATGAAGTGGGCGCCCTTCAGCGCGCTCTCCGAATAGAGAATGCCATTGTTGGCGAGGATGGCGACTTGAACACCCTCGATCGCCGCGAAACCGGTGACCAGCGTCTCGCCATAATGGCGCTTGAACTCGTCGAACTCCGAGCCGTCGACGAGGCGGGCAATTACCTCTCGCGAGTCGTACTGGGTGGCGAGCGAGACCGGCACGATGCCGTCGATCTCGTCCGCGTCGCAGGCGGGCGGGCGCGGCGGCTGGACGGCGATCTGCGCACGCTGCGCGGGTGCCAGGCGTCCAATGAGCCTGCGCGCGATATCGAGGGCGTGGGCGTCGCTCTTGGCCACGTGGTCGACTAGGCCCGAGCGGCGCGCGTGGACCTCGGCTCCCCCCAGATCCTCGGCCGAGACGATCTCGCCCGTTGCGGCTTTGACGAGCGGCGGCCCGGCGAGGAAGATCGTCCCCTGCCCCTTGACGATGATCGCCTCGTCGGACAGAGCCGGCACATAGGCGCCGCCCGCCGTGCACGAGCCCATAACGATGGCGATCTGGGCTATCCCCTCGGCGCTCATGCGCGCCTGATTGTAGAACACGCGGCCGAAGTGATCGCGATCCGGGAACACCTCGGTCTGGTGCGGCAGGTTCGCGCCGCCGCTGTCGACCAGATAGAGGCACGGCAGCCGGTTGGCCCACGCGATCTCCTGCGCCCTCAGATGCTTCTTTGCCGTGATCGGGAAATAGGTGCCGCCCTTGATGGTGGCGTCGTTGGCGAGGATCATGCACTCGCGTCCCGCGACGCGCCCGAGGCCGGTGATGAGGCCGCCCGCATGGATATCGCCCGAATACATGCCGTAGGCCGCGAGCTGTGACAGCTCGAGGAACGGGCTGCCGGGGTCGATCAGGCGCAGCACGCGCTCGCGCGCCACCATCTTTCCGCGGGCCACGTGGCGCGCGCGAACATCCTCCGGCCCGCCTCGAGCCGCGACCGCCCGCTTATCCTCGAGATCGGCGACGAGGCGGCGCATGGCCGCGGCGTTGGCGCGGAACTCGTCGGTGACCGTGCTGACAGTCGAGGTGATGCGGGCCATCGCTCCCCCTAGACCATGATCGCGTCGGACCTTATCAGTCCGACGCGTCGATCATGGTCTAAACTCTAGCTTTAGAGCGTGATTCACGTCTTTGATTGATTCAATCAAAGACGATCACGCTCTAGGGGCCAGGCGGTCATCAGCTAACAGCGCGCCTCATCCTACGCAAGGCGGCGCGGCCGCCGATCCACCCGCCGCAAAGGACAAAGGTTGTAGGAGCCCGCCGCGCGGCTGCCATGCTGGCGCCGTTTTCACGGCCCCATTTCAGGCTCGGGACGGCACGTAACGAGTCCGACCAACCCTCGAGGACGGCAGCATGATGCTGCGCGAAACGGGACTTTTCGGCGCCGGCGCCGCAACGGCCCTCATGCTCTGCGGGTGCGCGGCGACGACCGAGGCCGACACAGCCGCCCTGGCGGGGGAGGATCCCGCTGCCCGAGGCGCAGCTGCGGGCCCCGCCTACCAGCTCAGCAAGGACGAGCTCGCACTCGACTGCAAGAAGCTCACCGGGCGCATGCAGGTGCGCATCCTGCAGATCCGCGGCTACGAGACGACCCAGAAGGCAACGGTCGGCTCCCGGCTCTTGCAGTCAGCAACGGCAACGGTTCTCGGCGGCTCCAAGGAGGGCGCCGATCCAGACGGCCGCTATGCCAAGGACCGCGCCATGCTCGAGGCCTACAATGGTCAGCTCGCGGCCAAAGGGTGCCGGACGTTCGACCTCGCAGCGGAGCTCGGGCCCAAGCCCGTCGATGTCACGCCGACGCCGGTCGCGAAGGCGAAGACCGAGCCCTCCACCGCCGCTCCCTGAGCGTCCTCTCCCGCGCGGGACGAGAAAAATCCCCCAAACCTTGGCCGAAGGTCTAGGGCGCGGCTGGCCCTGGAAAGAGCTCGTCGATACGGCCCAAGAGCCTGTAGGCGAGGAGACCGAGCCACTCGTTGACGGCGAGGTCGAGCCTTTGCAGACCCGCTGGAATTCGCTCGAAGGGACGGCGCACATCCCCGGGGCCGCGCGTGCGGAAATCGACCGGATAGGGGACGACATCGAATCCGGCCTTACGGAAAATTCCCACGGCACGCGGCATGTGGTAGGCGGACGTGACAAGCAGCCAACGCGCGCCGGGAGCCGGATTCACGAGCTCGGCGGTGAACAGCGCGTTCTCATAGGTGTTGCGCGAGCGGCCGTCGAGCACGAGCCGGCTTTCGGCGATCCCGGCCTCGGTAAGGTAGGCGCCGACCCGGCGGCTGGCATCGATGCCGCCAGGCCACAGCCCGCCCACGCCGCCCGTGAAAACGACCTTGGCCTCGGGATGGCGCACGGCGAGGCGGAGGCCCTCGGTCAGCCGCTCCGCCGACTCGTTGACCGCGAGCCCGCCCCGGCCGGCGGAGACCCAGCCGTCCTCGAATCCGCCGAGGATGATGATGCCCGCGATCCGCTCTCCGGGCTCGGGCAGCGGGGCGGCGGCAAAGCGTTGCTCGAGCGGCAGAATAACGGCGTTCCCCACTGGCAGTAAGCCACCCAGCACGAGAGCGGCGAGTCCACCCCATGCAAGCCTCCGGCCTAAACGCGCTCCACGTCGCGCGTCAGCGTCGCGGCGCATCAGCCAGAGCCCCGTGCCGATTGCGATCGCCGCAAGGCTCGACGGCTGAATAACGAACGCCAGAAACTTGGACAGGGTGAAGAGCATCGCCTGCGCCGAGGCATCCTCCGCCACGAATTAATCCGGGGTCAGAGCCGGTTGCGCCCGCTCACGGGCACGCGACCTTCTCCATGAAGCCCTTGTCGGCGTAGCCCTCGAGCGAGCCCTTGCGGACTGCGCACCAGAAGCCGCGCGGCGTGCAGAACAGCTTGCGCTTCTCGAGAATCTCGCCCTTCGAGGCCGAATCGATGATTTCGGCCGTGCTGTAGGGCCGCGCGCGGATGTTGATGCTATCGGCCGTCACTTTGAAGCAGCCATAGGCCGCTGCCCGTGCCTCTTGCCCCGGACCGCCGAGCATCAAGACGGCGGCGGTCACCAGGACGGCCTTCTCGGTCGCGTTCATCGCTCACTCCACACACAAGCTTTCAGATTTCGCTCTCCACCCGCCCTCTCATCCGACACGCTCGAGCGCGACGGCCGTCGCCTCGCCGCCGCCGATGCACAGCGCCGCGATACCGCGCTCGACGCCGAATTTCTGCATTGCGGCCAAAAGCGTGACAATGATGCGCGCCCCGGAGGCCCCGATCGGATGGCCCAAGGCGCACGCGCCGCCGTGCACGTTGACCGTCTCGTGGCCCAGGCCGAGATCGCGCATGGCGGCAAGCGCCACCACCGCGAACGCCTCGTTGATCTCGTAGAGGCCGACGTCGCCCGCTTGCCATCCGGCCGCATCGAGAAGCTTCTCGATGGCCCCGAACGGTGCCGTGGTGAACCACGCGGGCGCCTGCGCATGCGACGCCTGACCGGCGAGCCGCGCCACCGGCGCTATGCCCCTCCGCCGCGCCTCCGAGGCGCGCATGAGCACGAGCGCCGCCGCGCCATCCGAGATCGCGCTCGAGTTGGCGGCCGTCACAGTGCCGTCCTTGCGGAACGCGGGCTTCAAGTGCGGGATGCGGGACTGGTCCGACTTGAACGGCTGCTCGTCCCTCGCGACGCTGGCCTCGCCGGCGCGCGTCCTCACCGTGACCGGCGCGATCTCGGACGCGAAGGAGCCATCCTCGCTCGCCCGCCTCGCGCGCTTCAAGCTTTCGAGCGCGAACGAATCCTGCGCGGCGCGGGTGAACTGATACTTTTCGGCCGTATCCTCGGCGAAGGTGCCCATGAGGCGGCCGGGCTCGTAGGCGTCCTCGAGACCGTCTAGGAACATGTGGTCCTTGACCTCGGCGTGGCCGAGCCGCGCGCCCCTGCGCATTTTCGGCAGCAAGTAAGGCGCGTTGGTCATGCTCTCCATGCCGCCCGCAACGATGATGTCCCGGGGGCGTGCGGCGAGCGCGTCGGCGGCGAGCATCACCGTCTTCATGCCCGAGCCGCACACCTTGTTGACCGTGCTGCAGGGGACGGACTCCGGAAGACCCCCCTTGATGGCCGCCTGGCGGGCGGGGGCTTGACCCTGACCGGCCGGCAACACGCAACCCATCAGGACCTCCGAGACCTCGCCCGGCGCGACGCCGGCCCGCTCTACGGCAGCGCGGATCGCAGCGGCCCCGAGCTCGGGCGCCGCAAGCTCGGCGAACGCGCCCTGAAACGCGCCGACGGCCGTGCGTGCGGCAGCGACGATGACGACGGGATCGGACGTGCTGGTCTTGGCCATTTCCCCTGGCTTTCTGTGAACCGTCACCTAGTGTCCCGAATCCGAAGTTCGCACACACTATGCCGCAAGCGCGTTTGCGAACTTCGGATTCATTGGGACACTAGAAATCAATGAGTTGCTAGTGCGGCTTTGGTTCAGAAATTCCCTCACAACCTGGTGGCACGTGATGGGGAACTTCTGAACCGCCACACTAGATCGGTAGCCGAGGGCGGGGCCTCGTCCTCCGGCGCGGGCGTGCGGCCCGTCGACGGGCCGAACGTCCTCAGGTTGCTCTCTTTGCTACTCGCCGCAACAGGGGCGCGCATGGGGATGCGGCCGCCGGACGTCAGTCGACGCAGTCCTGATACCGCTGCCACCAGTACGGGCTGCCCGTCCGCACCGCCTTCCGGTAAAGCCAGTCGCACTCGCCATAGTCATAAGCGTAATCGTCGTAATAGCCGTAGTCGCTAAAATAGGGGTAGCCGATGATCACTCGTCTGTGTTTGTGGTGATGACCGTGATGATTATTGTTGAAATTGTGCCAGGAAAGCCTCGGCCCGTGACCCTTCCAACCATGGAAACGCGCCGATCCATGACCGGCCCTGAAGGACATGCCGGAATGACCACTCATGCGTGGCCCTGCAATCCGCGGCCCGCCCGAGAACCCGCTGTGAGGGGTGAACGCGCCCCCGCCGCGGAAGCCATGCCCTCCCGATTTGGCGTGAGCGAGGCCCGCGCACCCGAGCCCGATCAAAACGGCCGCAGCAGCCGCTAGTGTTGCTCTCATCTGTTTCATTGTTGTCCTCCGAACACGGTGGCGCTCGCATGCGATGCTCGTCTGCGTTTGCAGAGCGCTGACATGGCCTCGAGCAGGTGGCTCAAGTCTGGGCAACGATGTCTGCCTCGCGAGGTGCCACGCCATCCCAACAGCCAAGGTCTCCGCCTCATATGAAACGGCGAAGGCCTGCAATTGGTTCAATACTACAGCGGCGACCGCTCGTCGTCGACAGGCGGGCCAACCCGGTAGGCCATTAGGCCCGCTGCGGTCCAACCGAGCGCGCCCGCCTGATCATGAGCAGCTCACTGATGTTTTCGGCGTTGATGTAGCCGAGGAAGCGGTTTTCGCGGTCGACGACGCCGAGCACGGGGGCGCGGCTTGTCTGCAGCGTCTGCAGCACCGTTTCGAGGCAGGCCTTGTCGGGCACCGTCGGCACATCGGTCATGATGTCGAGGACAGGTGTGGCGCCGCCGTGCTCCTTGAGCGCGGAGATGAGGTCCTCGCGCGTCACGAACCCGCGCAGGCGCTGCGCCCCGTCGACGACGGGGAACTCCTGCTGTGTGGTCTTGAGCAGCAGCGCCGCCGCGTCGTCGGCGGTGGCGAGCGGCGTCAGCGGCTCGAACGACGTGATCATGGCGTGCGCTGCGAGATAGCCGCGGGCCAGATCGCGGGCCTGCACGTAGCCGGCCTCGGCGCTCGCCGCCAGGAAGATGAACAGGGCGACCAGGATCAAGAGCGGATTGCCGAACAGGCCGAGGAATCCCAAGCCGATCGCCAGGATCTGGCCGATGATCGCGGCCAGTTGCGTCGCGCGCGTAAAGCCGAGCGGCAAGGCGAGCAGCGCACGAAGCACGCGCCCTCCGTCCATCGGGAACGCGGGGATGAGATTGAAAACCAGAAGCGCAACGTTGGCGGCGGCGACCCGATCGAGAAGGCTCGGCTCGTCCATCTCGAGTCGCGCGAGCTGCGCGGGGTTGAGCGTGGCGCCGAAGAAACCGATCAGAAGCACCGCGATCACAAGGTTGACGGCCGGTCCGGCCAGGGCGACGACGATCTCCTGGCCCGGCTTCTCCGGCATCCGCTCGAGGGAGGCAACGCCGCCGATCGGCAGCAGGGTCACGTCGGGGGTCCGAATTCCGTAGCGTCTGGCCGCGAAGATGTGCCCGAACTCGTGCAGCACCACGCATGCGAACAGGATCAGGATGAAGACGACGCCGCGCAACGCTTCCTGCGGCCCTCCGGAGAGCCAATGCAGCGCCCCGATCCACGCCAGGAGGAGAAAGAAGGTCGGGTGCACCCTGACAACGGTGCCGCCGACCGTGAAAAGCTTGATGGAGCCGCGGGTGAGCATGCCCATAACCTACAGTGGGGCGGCGGCCAGGGCCAGCCGGCTCGAATTCAGCTCCCCTCGACCAGTTCCCGCCCGATCAGCCAGCGGCGGATTTCGCTCGTGCCGGCCCCGATCTCGTAAAGCTTGGCGTCGCGAACCAGGCGCCCTGCCGGATAGTCGTTGATATAGCCGTTGGCGCCCAGGAGCTGGACGGCATCGAGCGCCACGCGTGTTGCCGTCTCGGCGGCAAACAGGATCGCGCCCGCCGCGTCGCGCCGCATCGTCTGGCCCCGGTCGCACGCCGTCGCGACCGCGTAAACGTAGGCGCGGGCGGCGCTCGTCGCGACATACATGTCGGCGATCTTGCCCTGCACGAGCTGGAACGATCCGATGGGCTGGCCGAACTGCTTTCGGTCATTGACATAGGGCAAGACCACGTCCAAAGCGGCCCGGCTGATCCCGAGCGGTCCCGCGGCGAGCACCACGCGCTCGTAATCGAGGCCGCTCATGAGAACGCCGATACCGTCTCCGGCTCGGCCGAGGACGTTCTCCTCCGGCACCTCGCAGTCCTCGAACTTGAGCTCCCCGGTCGGCGAGCCGCGCATGCCGAGCTTGTCGAGCTTCTGTGCCGCGCGCAGGCCCTTGAACCCCTTCTCGACCAGGAACGCGGTGATGCCGCGCGCGCCGGCTGCCGGATCGGTCTTGGCGTAGACGACGAACAGATCGCCGCCCGGACCGTTGGTGATCCACATCTTGGTGCCGTTGAGGACGTAGCGGCCGGCCTTTTTCTCCGCCCTGGCGCGCATCGAGACGACATCCGAGCCGGCCTCGGGCTCCGACATGGCGAGCCCGCCCACGTGCTCGCCCGAGATCAGCTTCGGCAGATAGCGGCGCTTCTGCTCGGGGCTGCCGTTGCGGCGGATCTGGTTCACGCAGAGATTGGAATGGGCCCCGTACGATAGGCCGACCGAAGCCGACGCCCGGCTTATCTCCTCCATCGCAATGCAGTGCTCGAGGTAGCCGAAGCCCGCACCTCCCCACTGCTCCTCGACCGTGACGCCGAGCAACCCGAGCGCCCCCATCTTCGGCCATAGCTCGCGCGGAAACTCGTCGCTGCGGTCGATCCTTGCGGCAAGCGGTGCAATCTCCCTCGCCGCAAAAGAGGCGACTGTCGCGCGGAGCGCGTCGCCGCTCTCTCCCAGGCCGAAGTCGAATGCCGCCGGGCCGCTCTCTAGATGCGCCATCGTCTCCCGCCCTCATGCCGCTCCATCATTGAAACCAAGCACGTGATGATCGCGCAGCACTTCTGTTATAGGAAGGCGCGGAACAATTGTCAGGCACGAGCATGGCGCACATGAACTATGACATCGCACAGCGGCCAACCCCCTTTCCCTGGCCGCCGGTGCTGATCGCCGGCGCCCTCGCCGGCGGCTGGCTATTGGGCCGGGCATACCCCGTCGCATGGCCCGGGCTCGACGACGCGGCGGCCCGCGCCGTCGGCATAGGATTGGGGCTCGCGGGCCTCGTGCTGTTCGCCTGGGCCGCGATCACACTCAGGCGCCGCGAGACCACGATCCTCCCCAACAAAGGCGCCGACCACCTGGTGACGGACGGGCCCTTCCGCTTCCGGCGCAACCCCATCTATCTTGCCGACGTGCTGATCCTGTTCGGCCTCGCGGAGCTGACCAAAAACCTCTGGCTGGCGATTTTCGCCGTGCTATTCGCCGTCCTCGTCACGTGGCTTGCCATCATTCCCGAGGAGCGCCACCTCGAGGCCAAGTTCGGCGACGCTTATCGCGATTACAAGGCCAAGACGCGCCGCTGGATCTGAGTGGGCGGCCATGAGCACCGATTACGGCCAAAAGGAGCGCCAATTCCTGGTCAGCCTGAAGGCGGACACGGGCCGCGATCTTGGCGAATGGATGGATGCAATCTCGGCTGAGGGGCTCGAGCGCCGCAATGACATCATCGACTGGTTGCGCAGGCAAGGCTTCATGTTCTCGAAGGCATCTTGGCTCGAGCGCATCCACCATAATTGCGGGCGGCCTATATATGACGACGCCCATGCTAAGAGACCCCCGGCGGCGCGGCGGCGGGATAGGGCGCCGCCGGCGGGCGGACCGGCCGTCTCGGCCGCTTTGGTCTCGGCCTCCCCGGGCGACCCTCCTCAAAGCCTACCCTCCATTCCGCCGCTAGACGGCCTCGAGAAGCCGGACGCCGGCCGAGACATGCTCGAGCAGCTTCTGGCAAAGGCCAAGGCGCTGCGCCCGCTGGCCCTGTTCGTCCTGCGGGAGGTCGCCAAAGCCGTCCCCGGAGCCCGGCTCAGGCCCGACGCGGCGCACGTCTCGATTGCCCGGGCCCGCGAGTTCGCCGTCCTCGCCCTGAGCCCGCGCGAGCTGCGGCTCGGGCTCGTTCTCGGCGAAACGCCGTTCGATCGGCCGCTGGAAGCGGCGAGGTTTCCTCCCGCCTCTCGCATTTCCGCGTCCATCACCCATATGATCGTGCTGACCGATGCACGGCAGGTGAATGAACGGCTGCTCGCGCTCGTTAAGGAGGCGGCGGCGCGCTGCTGATGGTTAAGGCACCGTCCAACCATCGATTTGCCAGATTTCCGAGGCTGCATCGTGGGTTCTGGACAGGAGGGCGCAATGGCGATCATGGGCCGCGGCCGCGTTACGGCGCTCACTGTCTCTGCATGCGCGCTCTCGATCTGGATTTTGCCAGGCGGCGCTCCGGGTTTCGCGCAATCGGCCAAGCGCGGCGGCGTCGCCGATCTCCTCACCAAAAGCGGCACGGATCGCGTCGCCGGGGACACCGCCGAGGCGCAGAACCCCGCCGCCGCAGACTCAGCAGCGGAGACTCAAGACGCGAAAGCGCTCGACAGGGATCCGCGCGAGGGTGATCCGGCCTATGAGCAGGCGCGCCGCCTGATGCAGGCCATCGACTCGGTCTTGAAGGACACCGCCGAGCAGCGCACCCAGGCCAGAAAGCTGCCGGGCAAGGACGAGTTCCTCGTCACGCCGCTTTGGACCGAGACGCGCGAGGACCGCGAGGACAAGATCCGCCGCCTTCTCGATTCCGCCCTCGGCATCGTCACGGACGTGCCGATCGTCGACGTCCAGAAGAAGATCGAGGAACACCGCAAGAGCATCCGCGAGATCGAGGAGCAAATCGTCTCCCTCAAGGAGAAACAGCTCACCGCGCCCAAGGACGGCATGCTGCCCGGCGTGCTCACGGACACGGTCGCGACGCTCGGCGGCCAAATCGAGGACAGCCAGAAGCGCATCGCGGAGAACCGCGAAGGGATCAAGAACGCCAAGACCGAGATCCAGGATGCGCTCGCCAAGTCCGGCGTGGAGCTCGAGCCAGAGCAGGTCGACCTGCTACTCGACAGCGTGCTCTCGGGCGATCTGGTGCGCCTGGTCGCCACCTTCAATGCCGCAAAACTGATCGACGGCCAGCTGGCCAAGCTCATGAGCGCGACCGGCGACAACATGAACGCCGCGCGCAAGTATTTCGCCATGCACGCGGCGCTGTTCGCCATGCTCGTGCACGCCCAGGATGCGACGATCGAAAAGATCGACACCCAATACATGCCCAAGCTCGAGGCGATTCTGAACGACGTCACCGCCGCGAGGGAGAAAACGATCGCGCTCTTGCGCGCCGAGAACCGCCCCGATCAGCGCCGCGCGCTCGATGCCAACCGGGACAGCCAGAAGCTCGCGGAGGAGGCGGCGAAAGGCTACCGGCGCTACCTCCAGCAGCAGCGCGAGCAGATCGCCAATGCCCGCAGCCGCGCCGCGCACGATCTTCGCATCGCCGACAACACGTACGAGACGGTGGAAGCGAGCTTCCAGCTGAGGAACCTGATGCGCGACTCCTCGTCATCGTTCGAAGCCCTGCAGAAGCTCGAGGCTCCGACCTTCGACCAGATCTTCAAGAACGAGGAGCTTCGGCGCGAGTTCGAGAACCTGACGCGAAAGCTGGACGCGCCCTCGAGCTGATTTCTGCCGCCGTAAACTCGTGCTAAGCTGCGATCATGAACGAGCTTGCTCCGCAACGCATGACCGTCGACGAGTATCTGGTCTGGGCACACGGCCGGCCCGGCCGCTATGAGCTCGTCAACGGTAGGCCCATTCGCATGTCTCCAGAAACCACGGGCCACGTCAGCGTCAAGGTTCTGGTTGTCATCGCTCTCTTGGATGCTATCGAAGAATCTGGCCTCGGCCTCATAGCGCTCGGTGGCGGAGCAACCGTCCGCATCTCGAAGGATACCGCGTTTGAGCCGGACGCTCTGGTCTATGCCGGACCCGAATTGCCGTCGAACGAGATGGTCGTGCCCAATCCGGTTATCGTGGTCGAGGTGCTGTTACCAAGCTCGGTCAATCGAGACACGACGGGCAAGCTCACGGGTTATTTTTCGGTCCCGAGCATCGAGCATTACCTCGTCGTCGACCCAGTGGACCGACTCGTAGTGCACTACGGGCGAACGGCGGGTCCCGAAATTGCGGTCCGCTCGCTCGGCGAGCAAGAGACAATCGACCTCTCACCCCCGGGACTGAAACTCCCTGTACGGCGCTGCTTCGCCCGCAACTAGGCGGCCTCATGTACCGAACCAGACGCGCATCAGCGCGCGCCACCGCCTGCGCCAGGACACCTGCTCATCGGAAAGCGCATCCAGGAAGTCCGAGAGCCGGCGCGACTTCATGACCGTGTAGAGTGTGAGCAGCGCCGTCGGCACAAAGATCGCCAGGAAGGCAGCAATCCTCCAGCCGATCGGTTCCTCGGACCAGGCAAGCAGGTTCATGCCGAGGAACCCCGTCGTCACCGTGCCGACCAGGCCGAACGTGGTCACGACCGTCAGCCGCACGACCGTTTCATTCTGACGGCGCATGGCCTCGACATCGAGGAAGCCGCCCATGTCCTGCAGCTCCTCACGCACCTCCGAATAGAGCCCGTCGAGCCCGAGATGCTCGCGGGTCTGGTCAAACAGCTCCCGCGTCTGCGCCTGGTTCGAGATCTCGTGGAACCAGTACCGGTGCGCGAAGCGCAGAAAATTCTCCAGCGCGTGGCGGATGTCGCGGCGGAAAATGCGGTTCGCCCTTGCATTCGTGATGTCGAGGCGGCTCACGGCCGCGACCAGGCGATCCGAAAACATCCTGAGCGCCGCCTTTTGGAAGTGGGCGATGAGGAACATCAGGAAGTGCTGGTGGCGAAAACGGCCGAGCATGCCGCCTTCCGGGTTCATGAAGAACGCGTCCTTGGCGTCGCCCGCCACGACGAGCGTGTGTCCGGAGGCGAGGAAGCGGGCGCCCGTGCGGCTCGGCTCGAACCCCTGGCCCAGATAGCGGTCGTAGCAATATCGCTTCTCGAAGTCCGCGAGATAGGATTCGGAGTAGGGCAGCTCAGCCGGGCCGCCGGGCTCGTTACCGAGCGCGAGGCGAACGCAATCGGCCCGCGACAGCCTGTCCGCCCCCTCGAGCCCGAGGAACACCATGTAGGGCATACGGTAGTACTCGAGCTGGCGGTAGCGTAGCTCACCCTTCCTGTCGCTGTGGTAGAGGACCAGCGGCGACAGCAGGAACTCCCAGTGTGAGGCGGTACTGGGCGCGCGGTGCCGGCACACGAACGACAGGTATTTTTCGCGGTTCTCGTAGTCGGATTGGGCGAGCACACGGCCATCCGCCGCGAGCCATTCGACCATCCACGGGCAGTGGCCGCCGCGCCCTCCTTCCTCCCAATAGGCCGGATACGCGCGCCCGAATCGGAACAATACCTCCTGCGCCAGATCGAACGGCAGATCGTCGGCAAACACCTCGAGCGCCAGAATCACGATATCGATGTCGAAGAAGAAGTAGAGGTCGATGTGAGCGATATTCAATTCGACCGCGGGCCCGCCCCTTTCGAGCGTGATGCGCGCCCTCGCCACGTCGGTTCGCCGCATCACCTCGATCGGGCTTTCGCCATAGACCTTGCGCACCGAGCGGCCGATCCCTTGGCCGTAGAGGAACCGCTGCACCGGCGGCAGAAACGTCACGAACTCGTTGTAATGACGCTGCTGGAACTCCGCCGGGTCGCCGAACTCGTCGTCGATCTCGTGCCAGGGGTTGTCGGGGCCTGGGGTGGCGAGATGCTCCCAATGGTCCTGAATGGGCGCGGTTTCGTCGAGCGGCAGAAGATAGACCGGCCAGAGGAGAATCTGGCGCATATGCCTGACGCGCTTCTCTTCGGTCATGGGGGCTCGCACAAGTGCAGAAGGGCGCTCGGGACACTGGTGTGGCGGTTGAGAAGCT
>DATETZ010000178.1:0-9725 GCA_035283385.1 Hyphomicrobiaceae bacterium | reverse complement strand
AGTGAGAAGGTGAGCCGCTGCCACACCCGGCTCCGCGCGCGGCCGGCCGGCCGAAAGCCTCGCGCAAACCTCGACAGCCACAGTCTGAATAATTCGCACGGCCAATCGCCCCGAAGGTGTGGATCATGGCCGCGGGGGGCGTGACGGGAATCGCAAGCCGTCCTAATCCCGATTGCGCATTCCCCGGTGCGACGCTCAAAGAGGAGGGAGCAGTGCGCAGCTACATCCCGAAGCTGGCGCGCTTTGCGCAGCGCCCGAGAGCCGCGGCGCCGCCCGGCATCGCTGCCGGACGCATGGGCTCGCGGCGTCCCGCGCCGGCGCGCGTCAAAGAGGAGCACCTCGCCGAGCTGGTGCCCATCATCAGGCGCCGGCTCGCCATCGCCCCGGCCTTCTCGGACGCAGCAATCCTCGCCAGCCTGACCTCGATCGCAGCCCGTTCCTCGCACGAGGAGCGCTGGCGCAGGGCCGCGGGATCGACGCTCGGGCTTTGGCTCTCGAGCTACGGCCGCGACCTCAACGGCGCACTGACCATGATCCTGGCGCTGTTGCCCAAACCCCCTCTCTCGTAACGCACGAATCGCGCCATGCTCGACAGGGAAGGCGCGGCGACGCCGCTTGGCCGCCGCCCGCGAGGGCCGGCCGCGCGCCGCTGACGAGGGAGCTCGAGCCATAAATGCCGTCTCAGACCCGGGCCGCGCCGGCGTCCGCCTACTTGCTCGCCGATAATCTCGACGCAGCTCTGGCAGCGGGCGAGGACCTTCTCGCTTGCTCGATGACCTGGAATGCGGGGAGCGGGCGCTGGTCTGACGAGATCGCGCGCAGGCGGCGCGAGCAGCGCCAGGCCGTCGAGGAGATCCGGTCGATCGAGATGATCCTCGTCGCACGCATGCTGAAGTCGCGCGAGCGCGCGGAGGACCTCGCCAAGAAGGACGAGCGCTTCACGCCGATCGCGAGGCTCTACAGCGCCAGCACGGCGCTCCTCATCGAGGCCGTCAACGAGTTCGGCGACGCGACCGTGCACGACTTCGAGACCGGGGACGCGATGACGGCCTATCTGAGGACGCGCGGCCTCATCGCTCCCGACGCGCCGGCGCCGGGCGAGGGCGAGACGCTGGCCGTGACGGAGGAGTTCCTGATCGCCCAGCGCATTCGCCTCGGCACGCTCTTGGACCTTGCCGCCGCGTTCCTCGACACGCTCGAGTTGCGCTACGATCTCTACGACGAGGATCGCCAGCCGGTGCTCGAGATCCAGCCCGGTGAGGCTGACCCCAACGAGGCCCTGGTTTAGATTTGGCTCGATCGATCCCGCGCCAGCGAAACGGCTCGAGCCGGCCACCGCGGTTGAGGCAGCCGGCTCGGATGGTCCCGATCTAGGCGCGGGGCTAGCTCGACAGCGTGAGCGGGGTGCCCAGCGCGGCCGACCTGCCGAGGCCGCGGGCCGCGCGCGACGCCGAATGGCGCACGAATGTGCCCTTCGAGGCGACACGCCTCTCGACCCAGTCCTTATTGGTCCGCGAGAGCATCGAGATGTCATGCGGGCCCTCATCCACCAGCGCCAACCTCGATCTCGCCCATGAGGTCGATTTCGCTCCGGCGACAAGAGTGGCCTTGCTGCGTTTGGCCACCCGATGCGATCTGCCCGGTGCCGCGGTGCGGGCAGCACCCTTATGCCGGAGACGCTCGGCAGTTCGCGGACGGGTGGAGTCCGATCCCGCCTCCGCACGGCCCTCCAATGACGCCGTCTTCACGCCTGGTTCGCGCCCCAGCGCCGAACCCGCCGCCGCCGAAGGCCCCTCTCCCGCGTTGCCCGGACCCGCGGCGACGGCCGCGCCGGTGAGCGGCGCCAGAATCGAAGGGGCGATGGTTTCCATCGCCGCCGCCATGCCCTTGTGGGCGGCCTCCAAGCTGGCATATTGGCCGATGTAGCCGGGGAGCGGATGGTATCTGCGCCCCTTTCGGTACGTGGCTTCCTCCGGGTTCGGCGCGTCGATGACGCGCACCCTGAGGTCCGCCACGCCGCGGTCCTTGAAGCCGAGCCTCTCGGCCGTTGCGCGCGAGACGTCGAGCTTGCGCTGACCCCAGTACGGGCCGGCATTGTTGACCCTCACCACCGCCGCCTCGCGCGTCTCCGGCGACCAAACGAGAAGCGTCGTGCCGTCGGGGTAGATCGGGCTCGCGGCGTTGTCCGGCAGATTGGGGCGAAAGACCTCGCCCGACGAGGTGAGCCCGCACGGGTTCAAGCGGTCGTGCTCGCAGGCGTCATAGAAGGACGACTTCAATGTTTCCTCCGAGCCCACGAGCGCTTCCGTCTCGGTGATCGACTTCACGCGGTGGCAGGTTCCGAAGAAGCAATAGGTTTGGCCGGGCGTTTTCGCCTCGGCAAGGTCGGATCCATCGGTGGGGCCAATCGCTAGGAGCGCGGTGAGAAAGGCCAGCGCAGTTCGGGAATTGATACAGAGCAGTGGTGTGCACGTGTTCGCCCAACGGCTCGAAAGGGTCCGCATCGAATAGCTCCCTTTTATTGTTGCAGATCCTGCTGACGGCCGAAGGCAAGCCCCCCGCTTGCGGTTAACCATTCGGCGGCCGGAAAAGAGCAAGCTCGGCCGTCCGGCGGGAGAACGATTCTGCGATTATGGTTAACGGTGAACGGAGTTCATTATTGCCGTGTGAGCCTGAGGCCGCACGCTTCGAGCTTGGCGGCGAGCTCCTGGGAGGCAGATTGGAGCCGTTCCTCCACCGTCGCCCTCAACACCAGCTCCGTCCTATAACGCCCGTCAATAAAGGCCGGATAGCTCCCCATGGCGACATCCGGATAGGCCTTCTGGTGTTCGCCAAGCAACTCGGCAATCTCCGCCTCCGGGCACTCGAGGACGAGCGTAACGGTGTTCAGTCTGGGACCCGTTCTGAGATGCTGTGTCGCAGCCACAAGCATGGCTTGCATGATGGCCGGCACACCCGCCAAGACGATGACGTTGCCGATCATGAAGCCCGGCGCCGCGGACACACTGTTGCCGATCAGCCGCGAGCCGGCCGGCGTGCGGGCCATGCGCAGGCGGGCCGGCGTGAGCTCGAGGCCACGCTTCTCATAGGCTTGCTTCATGATCGCCACGGCGCGCGCGTCCACCTCGACGGGCACGCCGAAAGCCTTACCGATGCAGTCGGCGGTGATGTCATCGTGGGTCGGGCCGATCCCGCCCGTGGTGAAGACGTAGGAGTAGCGGCTCCTGAGCGCGTTCACGGCCTCGACGATTGCCGCCTCCTGATCGCCGACGATGCGAACCTCGGCGAGCTGGATGCCGATGGCGGCGAGGTGATCGGCGATGGCGCCGATGTTCCTGTCCTTGGTCCGTCCGGAAAGGATCTCGTCGCCGATGACAAGGGCAGCCGCCGTCACGATCTCGTCCATGGTCACGTTGCCGTCGCTCTCCCAAGGCCGGGCAGGAGTTTCTACCATCGGACATCGAGAGCCGGCTACGGCGGGAGCGGGAGGCGCGCGACCCGCCGATCAGCCGAAAATGAGACGGTAGAGGCGGGCGAAGAGCCCCGGCGCGGGTGCTCCGGCTCGAGCTCGAGCGGCGCGGATCTCGGCAACCGCGGCCGCAACCTTGAGGCTCAAGAGGTGCTCCCCGCGCCCGGGCGTGGCCCGAGAGGGATCGCCCGACGCGCCGTCGCTGTCCGGGCGCGCGCCGTCGAGGCGCACGCCTGCGGGATAGACCGCCATCAGCTCGGAGGTGTCGCGAATGCCGGCGTGGGTGCCGATCGTCGCTTCCGTCTCGCCCTGCGACGTGAGCCAGTCCACGCCGCCGTTCGCCCCGTAATACGCTTCGGCGTTGACGACCGCCGCTCCCTGCCATGCCGCCGTGAGCCTCATCGCGACCTCCCGCTGGGGCGCCTGAGTGCTGCCCGAGTCGCCCAACAGCACGATGGTCTTGAAGCCGTGGGCCTTGAGGCTCGCCGCCGCGGCCTCGAGCAGGGCCGCGAAAACTAGGTCCGGGACGCTGATCGTGCCCGCGTAGGCCATGTGACCGCTGCGCGCCTCGATGTCGCCCTCCGGCACATAGGCGACGGCCGGCGCCACGAGGGCATCGCCGAGCCCGCGCGCAATGCGCCGCGCCGCCTCGGCGACGATCAGGTTGTGCTTGCCCAGCACCATGTGGCGGCCGTTCTGCTCGGTGCCGCCGGTGGGGATGATTACGGTGGTGCTGCCGGCCGCGACGCGGTCGCGAACCTCGATCCACGTCATGCGCTCGATCTCGACCTCCTGCGCCAGCGCGGGACCGATCATGCTCATCGCGAGAACCGCGAGGAGCGCCACGTTCAGCCCTGATCGATGGCGAGACTGCATGAGAACCTCGGGACAATGGGCATCGGCTCGCCCGCGACCTTAAGTCCGCGGGCCTTAATTTCGCGTTGCAGCCGCATGCCGCGGCGCCTTAATTCAAGCTGCCATGAAGTTTCCCTCCCCGCTGCGCCGCGGACGACTCGTGACGCGCTACAAGCGCTTCCTGGCCGACGTCGTGCTCGACGGCGGCGAAGCGGTGACCGCGACCTGCCCGAACACGGGCTCGATGCTCGGCCTCGCCGACCCCGGGTCGGCGGTCTGGCTGTCGGAGAGCGCAAGCCCCACGCGCAAATACCGCCACACCTGGGAGATGGTGGAGGCCGACCTCGGCCGCGGTCCCGCGCTCGTCGGCATCAACACCGCCCGCCCCAATGCGATCGTCGCCGAGGCTATCGGCAGGGGCCGCATCAAGGAGCTCGAGGGGTTTGCGACCTTGCGGCGCGAGGTGAGGTACGGGGAGGCGAGCCGCATCGATCTCCTGCTCGAGGATCCCAAGCGGGGCCTCGTCTATGTCGAGATCAAGAACGTGCATCTGTCGCGGCGCGCCGGCCTGGCGGAATTCCCCGATTGTCCCACCGAGCGCGGGGTGAAGCATTTGAGGGAGCTCACGCAAATGGTGCGTCAAGGCCATCGGGGCGTGATGCTGTTCCTCATTCAGCGGGGGGATGCGCGCCGCTTCGACCTGGCCGCCGACCTCGATCCTGCTTATGAGGCGGCTTTCAGGACGGCCCGCGCCGCCGGTGTCGAGGCGCTCGCATACCGCTGCCGGCTGACCCCGGAGGAGATTCGCCTCGATAAGGCCGTTCCGATTGCCTCGTGAGCGGTGCCGCGCACGGAGAGTTGATCGGCGTCGAGCCCCGCGCCGAAACCCGCTTCCGCCGTCTGACGTAGATTGGGCACGTTAGAGGCAACCGGAGCCCCCGACGCACGGGCTTAAGGCAATTCGAGGAGTGGGACAGATGTTGAGCCGCCGTCAATTCAGCCTTGCCGGACTGGGCCTGGCGCTTTCCGTGGCCGGGCCGCGCGAACCCGCGGGCGCGGCGGAGACAGAGGAGTTCGAGATCATGAAGACCGACGAGGAGTGGAAAAAGACTCTGACCAAGGAGCAGTATGCCGTCCTGCGCGGGCACGGAACGGAGCGCGCCGGCTCGAGCCCGCTCGACAAGACCTACGCGCCCGGCACCTACCTCTGCGCGGCCTGCGACCTGCCTCTCTTTTCGTCGGACGCGAAGTTCGATTCCGGCACCGGCTGGCCGAGCTTTTTTGCGCCCCTCGAGAACGCGGTCGCCACCTCGACCGACTGGAAGCTCATCTACCCGCGCACCGAGGTGCATTGCCGGCGCTGCGGCGGGCACCTGGGGCACGTCTTCGACGACGGCCCCCAGCCGACCGGCAAGCGCTACTGCATGAACGGCGTCGCCATGAAGTTCGAGCCCAAGGCCCAGAGCTGAGCGCGCATCTCCCTCTCCCCATCGTCGCAGACGATGGGGAGAGGGCCTGCCCTCGGGTCAAGCCCGAGGGTCCGGTGAGGGGCAGCAACAGACCAAAGCGCCAGATCCTGCCCCTCACCCTAGCCCTCTCCCCGGTCATGGCGAAGCCATGCTTCGCATGGACCGGGGAGAGGGGACAAACGCCGAGGCGGGTGAAACGTGCGAGAGAGAAACCGGAGCCTGCCATGAAGACACACCTTTTCCTTTCAGTCGCTTTTGCGGTGGCGCTGGCCCTCGCGGGGGCTTCGTCGGCCGAGGAGCCGGCCCCCGGCGCCGGCAAGGAGGGCCTCGCCGTGGCAACGTTCGCGGCCGGGTGCTTCTGGTGCGTGGAATCCGACTTCGACAAGGTCGAGGGCGTGGTCGAGACGATCTCGGGCTACACGGGCGGCCACACCGAGAACCCGACGTACGAGGACGTGGGCAGCGGCGGCACGGGGCACAGGGAATCCGTCGCGGTGACCTACGATCCCAAGAAGGTCAGCTACGAACAGCTTCTCGACCATTACTGGCGCCACGTCGACCTCCTGGACGGCGGCGGGCAGTTCTGCGACCGCGGCGACCAATACAGCCCCGCGATCTTCACCCATACCGGCGAGCAGAAACGGCTCGCCGAGGAAAGCAAGGCGGCGCTCCAAAAGAGCGGCCGCTTCAAGGAGCCGATTGCGGTCGAGATCATCCCCGCGTCGGCCTTCACCCCGGCCGAGGACTACCACCAGGACTACTACCGGAAGAACCCGCTCAAGTATAAGTTCTACCGGTACAACTGCGGCCGCGATCAGCGCCTCGCCGCTCTTTGGGGCAAGGACGCGACCCACTGACCCCTGGCGGCAGTGTCGGATCGGGGTGATCTTGACTGGGGTCGGGCCCGCCGGGTCCGGCCCCAATCTTCATTCCGCCGCCTGCTTGTGGGCGTCGAGGACCTGGTCGGCGAGACGGCCCGTGAGCTCGGCCAGGTGATCGAATTTGGCCGTGTAGGTGCCGACCCCCGCGGTCGCCGACCTGAGCTCCACGATGAGGTCATCGATCTCGGACTCGGGGATGTGCGCGGAGACGACGTCCCAGCCCGACCAGCCCGCGCGGGCATCGAAGCCCAGGATCTGACCGCGCCGCTGCGGGATCATGCCGTTGATGCGCGCCGTCGCCTCCGAAGGGATCGCGATTTCCACCGCCATGATGGGCTCGAGCAGCACCGGATTGCACTTGGGCATGCCTTCGCTCATGGCGAGGCGCCCGGCCTGGCGAAACGCCATGTCGGAGGAATCGACCGTGTGATACGACCCGTCCTTGAGCGTCACCGCGATATCGACCACCGGGAAGCCGAGCGGCCCCGACTTCAAGTAGTCGGTGACGCCGATCTCCACCGAGGGAATGAACTGCCTCGGCACCACGCCGCCGGTGATCGACTCGGAGAACAGAAACCCGGAGCCGCGCGGCAGCGGCCTGATCTCGAGCACGACGTCGCCGAACTGGCCGTGGCCGCCCGATTGCTTCTTATGCCGGCCGCGGACCTCTACGGCCTTGCGGATCGTCTCCTTATAGGGAAGGTGGCGCTTGTGCCGCTCGACCGTCACGCCGTACTTGCGCTGCAGGCGCTCGAAGGCGACGCGCAGGTGCATCTCGCCCTGACCCTTGAGCAGGACCTGGTGCGTATCCTGATTGTGCTCGAGGACCAGGGAGTTATCCTCCTCCATGAGCTTGCCCAGCGCGGCCGAGAGCTTGACCTCGTCCTTGCGGTCCTTGAGGCCGATGCTCGAGCTGAGCACGGGCTCGGGCGCGGCCGGGCCCTTGACCTGCACGATGCCGCCTTTCTCCGCCGTGATTGTCTCTCCGGTCTTGACGTGGTCGAGCCGGCCGAGCGCGACCGTGTCGCCGGCCTTGGCCGTTCCGCGCTTCGTAGCCTCCTCGCCTTTCAGCGAGAACACTCCGGCAATGCGCTCGTCGGAGCCGGCGGCGCCGGTAATCGTCGCGCCGTCGGCGAATTCGCCCGTCAGCACGCGAACGATCGACAGCTTGCCGCCGTGCGGGGTGTAGATGGTCTTAATCACATAGGCCGAGCTCTTGGCGTTCTCGATCTTCAAGCGCTGTGCCGTCTCGGCGACGAACGGCACCTCGTGCCGCAGAGCCTTCAAGAGGCGCAGGATGCCGTTGCCGTTCTGAGCGCTTCCCAGCAGCACCGGGCAGATCAGCCCCTCTTTGACGTCCTTCGACAGGTCGCCCAGGACCTTGTCCTTCGGCGGCGCCAAATCGGAGAGGAGCTGCTCCATCAGCTCGTCGTCGTAATCGGCGAGCTGCTCGAGCATATGGAACCGGGCTTCCTTCTCGCGCTCTTTGACGGCAGCGGGAAGCTCGATGATCTCGGACGGCGCGTGCTTGCGATAGACGTAGGCGCGCTCGAGCGCGAGGTCGACGAAGCCGGTCGCCGTCCCGTTCTCCCAGATCGGGATCTGGCGCAGCACGAGCGGCTTCGCGGATGCCGGCTGCAGGACCGGAATAATGTCGCGCACCGGCGCCGTGAAACTGTCGATCTTGTTCAGGAACAGGAAGTGGGGGATGGCGCGATCCTCGAGCTGCTTCATAAGCACCTGGAGGGCCGGAACGCGCTTGGCGTCGGGCTCCGAGACGACGACGGCGGCGTCGCAGCCGGTCAGCGCCAACGCGCCTTCGTGCTGGAACTCGATCGAGCCCGGGCAATCGATGAAGGTGAACGCGTCGTCGAGGAAGGTGACGTCGGCAATATTCAAGGCGATGCTCATGCCGTGGTCGCGAGCCTCGGGCGAGGCGTCACCGACGGTGGTCTTGTCGGCGATGGTGCCCTGGCGGTTGACGGCGCCGGTGCGCGCGAGAATGGCCTCGAGAAGAGTCGTCTTGCCGGAGAGATACGGGCCGATCAGTGCGATTGAGCGGGAGCTGCGGCCCGAAGCGTGCCCAGATCGCGGGCCCTCGGATTGCCCCATGGTGTCCTCCTTTCCGCTCGGAAAGCGGTGTCATGAGGCGCGTCGCAGCGCGGTCGCGCGCCCCGCGCCTCTCGGAGGAACGCGACAACTCATCGTCGCCCCGCGCGCGCCCCCGCGCAAGGGGCTTTGCAGCATTCTCGTGAAGTTGCCCCAGCCATCGCCGTCGGCCGGGTGTCTTCTCAACGCGCGCATTTGGGCGCCCGCCGCCGAGTGGCGAGAGCAGGCACCAACCGGCTCGACGATCCGGCTCCACCCGCCGTTGCGCCTCGACGATCCTGTCGTTGGGAGATCTGACGGTCAGCCTCCTACGACAAGACACGCCTCGTCCCAGGGCAATATCCGGACCAGCGGAGCGATAGGGAAACGGAGCCGGATTAGGCGTTGAGTTTTGCAGCGCAACATTGCAATCGCAGCAATCGTCGGCACTGATTCTGCCATTGTTGGGATGCCGCAAACATGCCGCAAAAATGACTTGACCTGCGGCAATGATGCACCATGATTGTTGTGGAAGAAGTATTGTTTAGAGGTCGTTCAAGCCCAAGGACTATCTGTCTTTGTGGCACTGGCGCAAAGGCGCGACGCGACGTGCGTGGTGGGATGACAGTGACGATCAATTCCCTGATGTCGGCTGCCCATGCGGCCGGCTTTGCGATGGCCCCGTCCGTGGACTACCTCGACGAGACCGATCCGCCTGCGCCGGTCGTGCTAGCCGACAGGCCATGGAGCCGGCCGGACTTCGGAGCAGCCCCGTTTGCGCATTCCTCGCCGCCGCGCCGCTGGGGCGAGCTCGACATCGTCGTGGAGCCCGTTCGCGCGGCGTGGTTCCGCGATTTCCTCACCGGTTGGTGGGCCGGCAAGGCCGCCGCCTAGCCTCGTCCTCGTCAAGCCAACAGACTCCCATTTTCGCTGCGCCTCCGCTTAGCCGTGCGAGTGCGATCC
>DATETZ010000177.1:0-10016 GCA_035283385.1 Hyphomicrobiaceae bacterium | reverse complement strand
GGATTTGGCGACACGCTGCGTCGAGACGGTCGACCGTAGGTCGACTACGCTTCTCCCGTCTCTCCTTGCCTGTCGCCAAATTCGCCTCCGTGCCGACCCCGACCCTTTGAGAAGGTCGGGCTAGGGCAAGGTCACGCGCGCCACCCGACCATCGCCGTCTTGGTTGGGCGGCTCGGGCGATCGGGTGGTGAGGTGGCCTTGGTTCAGAAGCTCACTCGCGACACGAGCCGCGAGTGGTGGGGAGCTTCTGAACCGCCATACCAGCTAGCCTTCACTGTGGAGCTTGCGCTGCCACCAGCCCCGGCGTGTAGGCCCCGAAACCGTCTCGGCCGTATCCGTCGCTAGGCTCGGCTCGGCTTGGTCCGGCCGCACGACCACGCGCTCGAGCTTGGGCTCGCTCGACGTAGGCTGGCTCCTGGTACGCGACCTTGCTGTCGCCCGAGCCTCCGGCTCAGGCTTCGCGGACAGGCCCTCCTCGGCCGCACGCGAGGGCGCGCCCTCGTCCTTGCCGCCATGCGCCAATGAGCTCCGGCTCGAGCGCCCGCGGGCCGCCTTCGGCTGGGGCTCGGCCTCCGATGCCGGACCCTCTGCGGGGCCAGGCAATTCGCCGTCGCTCGCAGAGGTGCGCCCACCGGGCGGTGGCGCATAGTCGTCGACGGGCCGCTCCGCGGCCTCATCCAGACCGACGCCGGCCGCGGCACGCGTGCCCTCCATCGCGGCGGGTCCCTGATCGCGTTCTCGGCCCCGCCGGCCGCCACGCCGGCCCCGCCGCCGCCGCCGGCCGTCGCGATCCTCTCGCCGCGAGGGGCGAGACGCGTCGTCTCCTGCCTCACGCCCCTCCGCCTCGCCTTCCTCGCCGGCCTCTCGCCCCGACACCCCGTCAAGCGGACCGGGCTCGCTCGGGGAGATGGGCGGCCGGCTACGGACGTTGCGCTCGATCTCCTGGCGCGCCTCGCGGAATGGCTCGCCGCCCGGCCGATCGCCGCGGCGCGGCCGGCGCCGGCGGCGGCGGCGGCCGTCGTCGCGCGCCTCGTCGCCGGGCCGCGCCTCAGGCTCGGATTCGCTGCCGTCTGCGTAGGGCTCGGCCTCGGCCTCGGACCCCTCCGCGCCCTCGAAGCCCCAATCCATGCTGACCGCTGAACGCTCCTCCCGCCGGAGCGGACCGGCCGGCGCGTGCCCTTTCTCGATGACGAAATTGGCGCCTTGCAGCTTGTCGCTCGCCTGCACCGCGATAGCGAGACCGTAGCGCCCTTCCATGTCATGGATAAAATTGCGCTTGTTGTTGAGGATGTACAGCGCGACGCTGGCCGTCGTGGTGGCGACCAGTGACGTGCGGGCCCCCGCCATCAGCGCGTCCTCGAGCCCGCGCAGGACCGCGAGCGCCACGCTTTCCGTCGAGCGGATGATGCCGGTTCCCTGACAATGCGGGCACTGGGAGGTCGAGCCTTCGAGCACGCCCGTCCGCAGGCGCTGGCGGGACATCTCCATCAGGCCAAAATGGCTGATGCGGCCCAACTGAATGCGCGCCCGGTCGAAGCGCAGCGCCTCCTTCAAACGCCGTTCGACCGCCCGGTTGTTGCGCTTTTCCTCCATGTCGATGAAGTCGATGACGATCAGCCCAGCAAGGTCTCTCAGCTTCAACTGGCGCGCGATCTCGTCCGCCGCCTCGAGGTTGGTGTTGAGGGCCGTCTCCTCGATTGAGAACTCGCGCGTCGCCTTGCCCGAGTTGACGTCGATGGCGACCAGGGCCTCGGTCTGGTTGATGACCAGATAGCCGCCCGACTTCAGCGTCACGTACGGGCTGAACATCGCATTGAGCTGGCGCTCGATGCCGTAGCGCGTGAACAGGGGCTCAGGCTCGTGGTGCAGGACCACGTTCTTGGCATGGCTCGGCATGAGCATGCGCATGAAGTCCTTCGCCTCCTTGTGCGCATGCTCCCCGGCAACGACGATCTCTTCCACGTCCTTGTTGTAGAGGTCGCGGATCGAGCGCTTGATGAGATTGCCTTCCTCGTAGACGAGGCTCGGCGCCGTCGATCGCAGCGTCAAATCGCGCACGCTCTCCCAAAGACGCAGCAGGTACTCGAAGTCGCGCTTGATCTCCTGCCTGGTGCGTGCCGCCCCGGCCGTGCGGATAATGAGCCCCATGCCCTCGGGCACCTCGAGCTCGGCGGCGATGGCCTTCAAACGCTTCCTGTCCTGCGGATTGGTGATCTTGCGCGAAATGCCGCCCCCGCGCGCCGTGTTCGGCATGAGCACGGTGTAGCGCCCGGCGAGTGAGAGATAGGTCGTCAACGCCGCGCCCTTGTTGCCGCGCTCCTCCTTCACGACCTGAACCAAGATGACCTGGCGCCGTTTGATGACCTCCTGGATCTTGTAGCTGCGCGGGCGGCGGCGCGGACGTGAGGGCAGCTCCTCGAGCGCATCCTCGGCACCCACCTGCTCGAAGGCCTCAGCGTCTCCCGCCGGACCTGAAACCTCCTGTACGCCCCCGTCTTCAACGCCGCGACCCACCTGGTCTTGCTGGGCCTGGACCGAGTCGCTGCCGGCGGCGGATGGGGCCGAGGGCTGACCGTCATCACCTGCGGGCTGAGGCTCGAAGCCCCCGACGGCCTCGAGCTCGGCCGGTTCCTCGACCAAGATGTCGTCCGGCGCCATCGTCGCCTCGGCAATGGAGGCGGGTTCGCCGGCGTCGGGCTCGTCGGGGCCCGGCGGGGAGTCGTTGCCGCCAGCCTCCGTCGCAGCATTCTCGAACGTTTCGCTCCTGAGATCCTCCGGCTCCTCCACCCGATGGCGCCGGCGCCGGGCAAGCCGCTCGGCATGTGCGTCCGCTGCCGCTTCCTCCGCGGCTTCGGCCGCCGCCTCCTCCTCGAGAAGCGCCTGCCGGTCGGCAACCGGAATTTGATAGTAGTCGGGATGGATTTCGTTGAAGGCGAGGAACCCGTGCCGGTTGCCGCCATAATCGACGAAAGCGGCCTGGAGCGACGGCTCGACGCGTGTCACCTTTGCGAGATAAATGTTGCCGCGTAACAACTTACGTGCGGCGGACTCGTAATCGAACTCCTCTACGCGGCCATTGCGGAGAACCACCACCCGGGTTTCTTCGGGGTGGGTGGCATCGATAAGCATCTTGTTGTTTGGCATGTCTGTTTTTCCTTCGCGCGCCGGCGGGGCGGCCCGCCGGTGCCGGCTCGACGGCCGGAGGCGACAAACGGCCGCAAACTGGCGCGCGCTTTCATTGGTTTTTTGAGTGGGAACGTCTGTATTGCATGTTGTGCACGCATCTTGCCCGGCAACCGATGGACCGGACTCCGGCAGCGGCGAACTTGGCCCGGTCCTGGGGCAGCAAGGTAGGATGTGCACTCGTCCAGCATGATCCTTGGGCCAGATCCTTGAGGCCAATCCGGCACGGGTGCGGTGACGCCGCGGTTCCGCTGCCGGGTGTGGCCAAACCGAGAAGCGGCGATGCGCCTGCCAACGAGACGACTCCGCCGACCCTTGGGCTCGCGGTGCCTCCTTTCGCTTTTCGCTGGCACCTCTTGCGAGCCGCACACAATCGAAATCCGCTTGGGCTCACGACGGCATAAAAGCGCCACCGCCCGGTCCGCGCTCAGGCCGTTTTGCCGAGACGCAGATGCAACCGACGGGACCAGTGGCCGCCGCGATACCATTGCTCCCGGCGCGCCGTCCCCTCGTTCGAAGCGGCGATCCAGGGCTGGCGCAGACCGGACAAGGCCGACCGAGCGTCCAACAGCCGAAAGCGATCGCTTCAAGAGGACGAACTCAACGGGATGCAACCCCAATTTGTACGGGTTCGCCGCCCGGCAGGCAAGAGTGTTATAAACGCGACGCCACGACGTATTCGCAGCGCAACGGCACCAGATTGCCGGGGACTGGCTGAAATTGTGTTAACCTCAGGCTTTGTCAGGGATTTCCGGTCGACGCGCCGATCCGGCGCCCGGGGGGCTTCTTCGATGTCGGGGAGCGCGCGATTGCGGGCAATAAGTTGCGCCGTGGCCCTACTTTTGACGGTCATAATCCCCTTCGGCCGTACGCAGTTGTGCGCTGCCGAGGAGCCGCCCGCGTGGGGAACGACACTGCTTTCAAAGGCCGGTCCAGAAGACAATGGCGGCGCCACGGTCACACAGGTCACGAAAAGCACCCCGTCATCCTCCGGCTCGAGCGAGGGCCCGTCAGCGGCAGAGGTCAGGGCTGCTGCGATCCAGGGCGACGAGACGCGCACCACGATGCGCGTTGATCTCTCGAAGGGCGTGACGGCAGAAATCTTCACGCTCGCAAGCCCTTATCGCGTCGTCGTCGACCTGCCGGACGTCTCGTTCCTCCTGCCCGCCGCCACCGGCCAGGACGGACGCGGCCTCGTCAAGGCGTTCCGGTACGGTCTGTTCGCAGAGGGCAAGGCTCGTATCGTGCTCGACACGACGGGACCGGTCAGGATCGAAAAGGCGCAAATGGTCGCCGGCGAGAACGGCAAAGGCATCATCTTCACGTTCGATCTTGTGCCGACCCCTGCCGCGGCCTTTGGCGCCGGCACGGGCGCGGCACGTTTCGCGGGGGCGCGACCTGGCGGGCCCGCGGAACATCATGTTCCAGCCAAGCCCAAGAACCGGACCAAGCCGGTGGTCATGATCGACCCCGGACATGGCGGTATCGACGGCGGTACCACCAGCGCCTCGAACATGCTCGAGAAAAACATCGTGCTTGCGGTCGCGAAGGAGCTGCGCCGGCAGCTTGCGGCGAGCGGCCGCTACGACGTTCGCATGACGCGCACGACCGACGTTTTCGTCTCGCTCGATCAACGGCTCAGGGCGTCGCAGGACTGTGGCTCGGATCTGTTCATCTCGCTCCACGCCGACTCGATTGCGGAGCAGGATTCCGCCCAGTCGATCCGCGGTGCTACGGTCTATACGCTCTCCAAACGCGCCTCTGACGAACAGGCGCGTCTGATGGCCGAGAAGGAGAACGCCTCCGACCTCTTGGCGGGGCTCGAGAGCGCCGAGGGAGACGGCTTCGATGACGTGAAGAGCATTCTCATCGACCTTATCAGGCGCGAGACGGCCAACTTCACGGCCGACTTCTCGAACGCGCTCGTGAGAAAGCTTGGGCAGACGATCTCGCTGTCACGCGATCCGCAGCGCTCGGCAGCCTTCAAGGTCTTGAAGCAGACCCATTCCCCCTCCGTTCTGGTGGAGCTCGGGTATATGAGCCACCCCGAGGACGAGAGGCTATTGAGCTCTCCGCAATGGCAAAAGCAGGTCGCAACGTCGATTGCCGCAGCGGTCGGCGCCTACTTCGCCAAGCGAACGGCCAGAGCCCCTTGAGGACCGAGAGGCCCCCGCCGCACGCTGGCGACCCCGGAGGGGCCGAAAAGTGTTTGCACTTAAGGCCATCCCGGCCGACGTGGCGCCACAATCCATGCTATTCTGTGCTCGCGATGTCCGGATTGCTGCACCGCGGAAAGTGGCCTAGATAGCAGCCGTCGAGCGAATTTTGAGGCGCATGCGAGCCCCAATTCTCCCACCTCCGGCCGAGCCAAAGCGAAAAAGAAGGCGGCGCAAGAGCTTGCTCTTGAGCTTTCTGGGCTTCAGCTTCGCCGCCTTCGTCGTGGTGTTCCTCGTCGTTTCGGCGGCGGCCGGATTCTTGCTTTGGCGGGTGTCGAGGGATCTGCCCGGCTACGAAAGCCTCGCCAAATATGAGCCGCCCGTGATGACGCGCATCCATGCGCACGACGGCTCGCTGATCGCCGAGTACGCGCGCGAGCGGCGCATCTATGTTCCCATCAATACCATCCCGAAAGGTGTGATCGCCGCGTTCCTATCAGCCGAGGACAAGCGCTTCTATGAGCACGGCGGTCTCGATGTGCAGGGGATCGCACGCGCGGTGTTCAAGCTCGTCGAGGCAAGGATGCGGGGCGAGGACCGGCGCACCGAAGGGGCCTCGACGATTACCCAGCAGGTCGCGAAGAACTTCCTCTTGACCAGCGACCGCACGATCGAGCGCAAGATCAAGGAGGCGATCCTCGCGATCCGCATCGAGCGCGCGTTCTCCAAGGACAAGATCCTAGAGCTGTACCTGAACGAGATCTATCTCGGCATCGGCGCCTACGGCGTGGCGGCGGCCGGCCTCGCCTACTTCAACAAGGAGCTCAAGGATCTCACCATCGAGGAGGCGGCCTACCTTGCCGCGCTGCCCAAAGCCCCGAACAATTACCACCCCTTCAAGCAGAAGGAGAAGGCTACCGAGCGGCGGAATTGGATTATCGGCCAGATGGCCGAAAACGGATTCATCAAGAGCGGGGAGGCCGAGGCGGCGAAGGCGACGCCGCTCAAGGTGAACATCCGGCCCGGCGGGGCGCATATCTTCGCCGCCGAGTTCTTCGCCGAGGAGGTCCGCCGCTCGATTCTCGCCGAATACGGGGAGGAGAAACTCTACGCCGGTGGCCTCTCGGTTCGCACCACCCTCGATCCCAGGCTGCAGCAGATGGCGCGCATCGCCTTGATCAACGGACTGGCCCGATTCGACCGCCAGCATGTAGGCTGGCGCGGCCCGGTCTCAAAAATCGAGATCAGCGGCGATTGGGGGATCGCCTTGGGCGCGATCGACAGCCCAGCCGACATAGCGCCCTGGAGTCTCGGCGCCGTGCTGTCGGCCGACAAAGGTAAAGCCGTCGTCGGGTTGAAGCCCGCCCGGCAACAGGACGGGACCCCGATCGCCGAGCGGCAGGCCGTCGAGATCACGTTCGACGAGATCAAGTGGGCTCGGGTGCTCGGCAAGAAAACCGAGCCCAAGGCGGTAACCGATATTCTCGCGCCCGGAGATGTCGTCTATGTGGCGCCAAAGGATGCCAACAATATCGCCGGAACCTGGTCGCTGGTGCAGATCCCCGAGGTCGGCGGCGGTCTCATCGCCATGGATCCGCACACGGGCCGCGTTCTCGCCGTCGTCGGCGGCTTCTCGTTTGCGATGAGCCAGTTCGACCGTGCCATTCAGGCCAAGCGGCAGCCCGGCTCCGCGTTCAAGCCGATCGTCTACACCGCGGCAATCGACAACGGCTACAAGCCGACCTCGATCGTGCTCGATGCACCGATCGAGATCGATCAGGGGCCGGGTCAGGAGATCTGGAGGCCCGAGAACTACGAGAAGGACAAGTCCGCGGGGCCTTCGACGTTGCGGTTTGGCGTCGAGAAATCGCGCAACCAGATGACGGTGCGGCTCGCTCAGGACATGGGCATGCCGCTCATCACCGAGTATGCCAAGCGCTTCGGCCTTTACGACGATCTCATGCCCGTGCTGTCGATGGCTCTCGGCGCCGGCGAGACGACGCTGCTGCGCATGGCCACCGCCTATAGCATGCTCGCCAACGGCGGCAAGGCCGTGCGCGCTACGTTGATCGACCGCATCCAGGACCGCCGGGGCAAGTCGGTCTGGCGTCATGACGCGCGCACTTGCACGGGCTGCACGGCCGAGAAGTGGGCCGGTCAGGATGAGCCCGAGGTGCCCGACGACAGGAAACAGCTCATCGACCCGCACACCGCCTATCAGATGACCTCGATCATGGAAGGGGTGATCCAGCGCGGCACGGCAACGGCGCTCAAATCGCTCAACCGCCCGCTCGCGGGCAAGACCGGCACGACCAACGAGGAAAAGGACACGTGGTTCATCGGCTTCACGCCGGACCTCGTGGTCGGTGTGTTCGTCGGCTACGATACGCCGCGCCCAATGGGCAAAGGCAATACCGGCGGCCACATCGCCGCGCCGATCTTCGGCGACTTCATGAAGGCGGCGCTCGCCGACCAGCCCCCGGTACCGTTCCGCATTCCCCCGGGCATCAAGCTCGTGCGTGTCAATCTGAAAACGGGGCTGCGCGCCAACCCCGGCGATCCGCAAGGCATTCTCGAAGCGTTCAAGCCGAACGAGGAGCCGGACGACGCCTACTCTGTGATCGGCTTCTCCGAGCCCGGCGCGAACGGCGCCTACGACGACGACCCCGACCAGAGCGGATGGTCGACCAACCCGGCAGGCCCACCGACCTTCGGGACCGGCCGCGGCGGCGTTTGGTAGAGCCTCATGCATCCACGACGCGCCGGCGTTCATCGTCGGGACTGTCGAGCGTTCTTGTCCACTGCATTTACAGGTGCCTCACCTCTTCCTATATGTGAACGAGTTCCCCTACATGCCGCCGCCGGGAGCCAACCATGCGCGCCGAAGCGCAAAAACTTGTCAACTCGATCCAAGAGGCGCTCGCCCTCTTAAGGGGGCATCTTTGACCCGGAGCAGACGCAAGCCCGGCTTGCCGACCTCAACAAGCGCGCGGAGGATCCCAAACTCTGGAGCAATCCTGCCAGTGCCCAGAGAGTGATGCGCCAGCGTCAGCAGCTCGAGCGCTCGCTCGCCGATTTCCGCCGCCTCGAGTGCGAGCTCGACGACAACGTCACGCTGATCGAGCTCGGCGAGGCGGAGGACGATGCGGCGACCATTGCCGAGGGCGAGGCGGCGCTCGCGCGCCTCGACGAGGAGGTGCAGAGAAAGAGCGTCGAGGCGCTGCTCTCGGGCGAGGCCGACGCCATGAACACCTATGTCGAGGTTCACGCCGGCGCCGGCGGCACGGAGAGCCAGGACTGGGCTTCCATGCTCGCGCGCATGTACCTGCGCTGGGCAGAGCGGCGCGGCTTCAAGGTGCGCCTCGTCGACGAAAGCCCGGGCGAGGAAGCCGGGGTAAAGTCGGCGACGCTCGAGATCGAGGGCGACAATGCCTACGGCTGGCTCAAGACGGAGGCCGGCGTGCATCGCCTCGTGCGCATTTCACCGTACGATTCCAACGCGCGCCGCCACACGAGCTTTGCCTCCGTCACGGTCTATCCGGTCGTCGACGATTCGATCGAGATCGAGATCAATCCGGCCGACGTCGACATCTCCTTTGCGCGTTCGAGCGGCGCCGGCGGCCAGCACGTCAACCGGACGGAATCGGCGGTGCGCCTCGTGCATAAGCCGACCGGCATCGTCATCTTCGCGCAGGAACAGCGCTCCCAACATCAGAACAAGGAAATCGCCTTCAAGCGCTTGAAGGCGCGTCTCTACGAGTTCGAGCTCAAGAAGCGCGAGCAAAAGGCCAGTGCCGAGCAGGCCTTGAAAACCGAAATCGGCTGGGGCCACCAGATCCGGTCCTATGTGCTGCAGCCCTATCAGCTCGTGAAGGACTTGAGGACCGGCGCCCAGAGCGGCAGCCCCGCCGCCGTGCTCGATGGCGACATCGACCCGTTCATCGAGGCGACCCTCATCCAACGCATGAAGGGCGGCGGTCCAACCGAGGTCTCCGATATCGACTAGATCGCGTCAGACCCGCTCAGTCCGACGCGTCGATCATGGTCTGAATTCATGATTGAGAGCGTGATCGTCTCGGACGATTCCATCCGAGACGATCACGCTCTAGTGTTCCCCCCGGAACTGTGCCCCCTCGATCGGGCTGCCATTCTCCCGGCCTGGGAACTGACGCGCACCTCCCCGCGATTGTTCCCTCAGCGCGCCAGGACCGCCGCAGCGATCGGCCCTTGGCGACGGCAGGCCCCCCAGCTCTCCCCCTGGGGGGCCATTTCTTTTCCGCACCCGAACCGAGGTTGCTCCTCGATGCGTCCACTCGGCGCGCGGGCCTGGCCGACCGTCCGCGCCGCATTCCCGATCTCATGGCTCGATCCCGTCGCAAGAGCGCGGCCCATTGCGGCGGCGCAAGCCGCTCGAGGCTCCTGTCCCAGCGGGAACAGCACGTCGCGGGTCTTTACCTCACGCTAGCCGGTCGGACGCGGCGATCGGCGTCGAGCCCCCCGCTTCCGATCCGCACCCTCGGCAATCCCCGCCGAGGAGCTAGTGTCAACTGACAAAGGAAATGATCATGAGCACGATGACCAAGAAGGCGGCGCTCGGCGCCGTTGCGTCCCTCCTCGCCTTGACGGCGATGGTGGGTGGCGCGGAAGCCCACCACCGCAAGCACCGGCATTTATTCT
>DATETZ010000176.1:0-5042 GCA_035283385.1 Hyphomicrobiaceae bacterium | reverse complement strand
CCCATTCCGCTACGCTGCATGGGGAGAGGGGTAAGGGCGCCTCGTCCGGTAAGCGGACGGCAGGCGGATGATGGGCAGAACCGGATTAACCTGCGTGCGCGTCCAGCAGGTCGAGTATTAGATCCTTGACCAGGAAGCCGTGCTCGTCGGCCGACGTCAAGAACCCTTAGCGGGATCAACGGATGCGTCGCTGAGCGTTGCGAGGCGATCTTTGTAATTGCTCGTCTTTTCGTGCCCACTGCACAGCAAGTCCGTGGCAGTTCATAACCCTGCCGGCGCCTGCCTCGAGCGCGCCGGCACGAAGAGCACGCGCTCTCTCATGGCGAGATCGTATCTCGGCTGGGGCGAGGCGCTGGGGGATGGCCGGCTCGGGGCGATCGCGGTGCTCACCCGCGGCGCCGATCCGGCGCTCGGGCACGTCGGGTTCCTAGTCGGCGAGACGGCGGACACGCTGTTTCTTCTCGGCGGCAATCAAGGCGACGCCGTGAGCGTCGCTCCCTTCGCGAGGTCGCGGCTGGTCGGCCTCAGATGGCCCGCAGCCCAGGCTGCACAGCCCGCCGCCGCGGGCGGAGCCGAGCCCGCGTTCTCGCGCGCCCTGGCCCACGTCCTCGAGATGGAGGGCGGCTATAGCGAGGACCCCTACGATCCGGGGGGCCCGACCAACTTCGGCATCACGCTCGCGGAGTACGCGTCGTGGCGGGGCACGCGTCTGGACGCGGGCTCCCAGGAGGCACTGAAGCAGGAGCTCAAGCGCATCGCCCCGGAAACGGTGCGCGAGATCTATCTCCAGCGCTATTGGATCGCCGCCCAATGCCGCGAGCTGCCGGCGGGACTGGCCCTGATGCACTTCGACGCCAGCGTGAACCAGGGGGTCGGGACCGCGGCTCGCATGCTGCAGGAGGCAGTAGGAGCGGGCATCGACGGCGAGATCGGACCCGAGACGCGCGCCGCCGTGATGGGCCATCCGGTCGCGCAAACGCTTTCCCGCTACGCCGAGATCCGCCGCCGTCGCTATCGCGCGCTGGCGCAGTTCCCGCGTTTCGGCCGCGGCTGGCTCGGCCGCGTCGATCGCACGCTCGCGCGGGCCCAGGACATCTCGGGCCAAAACCCATCGTCATCACCAGTAGCAAGCGAAGGAGAAATTGAAATGAGCAACGATCAAGCGGCGAGCCCCGCCAAGTGGTGGGGTGGATCCATGACCGTGTGGGGTGCCATTGTCACGGCGCTCTCGACCGTGCTTCCGGCCGTTGGACCCGCCATCGGCATCGACATCACCGGCGAGCTGGTGCGCGAGGTCGGCAGTCAGCTCGTCGCGGCCGTGCAGGCGGCCGGCGGCCTCCTCGGCACGATCATGACCATCTACGGGCGTGTGCGGGCGACGCAGCCCCTCGAGCGCCGCTTCGTGAGCCTCAAGCTCTAGTCCCCTCATCTCGACCGGCCCAGCCCGCTCCTCCACCCTGGCTCTCACAGCAACCGGCCGAGGGTGGATGGGTGGGCGGGGGGTGCTCCGTGCCGGCGCAAAACACGCTATACTATTCATTCACTATTCAGGCACCCATGACTAGGGTCGGCGCTTCTCCAGGCCTAGTGTCCCGAATCCGAAGTTCGCACACACCTTGCTGCAAACGGGATTGCGAACTTCGGATTCAAAGGGACACTAGAAATCAATGAGTTGCTAGTGTGGCTTTGGTTCAGAAGTTCCCTCACGACCCAGCCCCGAGTGGTGGGGAACTTCTGAACCGCCACACTAGGTGTTCCATGCCGCGCATCGGTTCCGGACTTGCCGTGCTGTTGGCAGCCATTGCGCTCATGGGTCGCGGCGCACCGGCAGGGGCGGGTTCGTGCATCGCCGACTGGTCGGTGGCGGCCCCAATCGTCAAGAAGGAAGGCCTGGTCACGGTCGAGCAGCTGTCGTCCCTCGCCCGCTCGCATCTCGAGGGCAGCATCGTCAAGACGACGCTGTGCGAGGAGAAGGGCGGATATGTGTTCCGGCTCGTCGTGCGGGGTGCCAATGGGCAGCTCAGAAGCGTGACCGTCGACGCCCGGACCCCATTCGGCCGCTAGGATTAGCGCCTTTGGCCGGATATAATTCAGCGCTAGCTTGAGAGGACCCTTCCAGCAAAGAGACGCCTGGTGCGCATTCTTGTCGTCGAGGACGATAAAGACCTCAATCGCCAGCTGGTGGCCGCGCTGACCGGTGCCGGCTACGCGGTCGATGCCGCATTCGATGGCGAGGAGGGCTACTTCCTCGGCGATACCGAGCCCTACGACATCGTCATCCTGGATATCGGCCTGCCGAAGATGGACGGGATTTCGATCCTCGAGCAGTGGCGGCGCGCGGACCGGAACGTGCCGGTGATCATTTTGACCGCGCGCGACCGCTGGAGCGACAAGGTCGCCGGCATGGACGCGGGCGCAGACGATTACGTGGCCAAGCCGTTTCATATGGAGGAGCTTTTGGCGCGGGTGCGGGCGCAGGTGCGGCGCGCCTCGGGCCACGCCAAGAGCGAGATCGAGTGCGGCCCGGTGCGCCTCGACACCAAGACGGCGCGCGTCACCTGCGACGGCCAGCAGGTCAAGCTCACCTCGCACGAATACCGCCTCCTCGCCTATCTGATGCACCACAGCGGCCGGGTGGTCTCGCGCACGGAGCTGGTCGAGCATCTCTACGAGCAGGACTTCGATCGCGACAGCAACACCATCGAAGTGTTCATCGGCCGGCTGCGCAAGAAGATCCCGGCCGACCTCATCGAGACCGTGCGCGGCCTCGGCTACCGGATGAGCCGCGGGTCAGATGAGGCTTAACTCGCTCGCATTCCGCCTGATCGCCACCTCGGCAGCATGGACCCTGCTCGTGCTGCCGATCGCCGGGATCATCATTTATCGCCTGTACCGCGAGGACATGCAGACGCGCTTCGACGATCTCATCGAGAAGTTCGTCAACGCCGTGGCCGTCGACAGCATGGGCTCGGGCGGGCCCGAGCCGGTGGCCCCCACCAACCGCTACGAGCCGCTGTTCGAGGAGACCCACTCGGGCTGGTACTGGCAGATCAAGCCGCTCGACAACCCGTCCGCGCGCCGCCTCGTCTCCGCCTCCCTCGCCACGGCAACGCTCGAGTCTCCCTTCGAAAAGAATGTGCCGCCGGACGAAAGCGGCACGCGATGGATGAACTCGACCGGCCCCGTCGGCGAGCCGATCCGCATGGTGGAGGTGCTCGACACCAACGATCACATCGAGGGCGGGCCGCGCTACTCCGTGGTCGTCGCCGGTCCGATTGAATGGCTCGAGGGGCCGGCCGAACTATTCCGCCAGCGGCTCACGATCGCGCTGGCGCTGACCGGGCTCGGCCTCGTCGGCGTCACGCTGTTTCAGGTTCGCTTCGGGCTCTTGCCGCTGCGCAGGATCGAGCAAGGCCTCGCCGCCGTCCGCTCCGGCGAGGCCTCGAGGCTGGAAGGCGAGCCGCCGTCGGAGATCAAGCCGCTGCAGCAGGAGCTCAATGCCCTCATCCAGTCGAACCAGGACATCGTCGACCGCGCCCGCACGCAGGTCGGCAACCTGGCGCACGCCTTGAAGACGCCGCTCGCGGTGATCACCAACGAGGCGCGCGAGGACCCGGGCGGGCTCGGCGCGAAGGTCGCCGAGCAGGCGCGGCTGATGCGCGATCAGGTCAACTACTATCTCGACCGTGCGCGAGTGGCCGCGCGAGTCGGCATCATCGGACGTTCGACCGTGATCGCTCCCGTGGCCTTCTCGCTCGCGCGGGCCCTCGAGCGCATCCATTACGACCGCGACCTGCGGATCAGCGTCGAGTGCGCGCCCGACCTCCGCTTCCAGGGGGAGCGGCAGGATCTCGAGGAGATGCTGGGAAACCTGCTCGACAATGCCTGCAAATGGGCCAGAAAGAATGTCCTGCTCACGGTTTCCCCCACAGCGGTCGAAAAACCGCCGGAGCCGAGGCGCGCGATCATCACGGTCGAGGACGATGGGCCGGGGCTGTCGGAGGACGAGCGCGCCCGGATTGGCAAGCGGGGCCTGAGGCTCGACGAGACCAAGCCCGGCTCGGGCCTCGGCCTGTCGATCGTCACCGATCTCGTGCAGTCCTATCGAGGCAGTCTCGAGCTCGGCCGATCGGCCCGCGGCGGCCTGTCGGTGCGCCTCGATCTTCCGGCGGCTTGATCGGTGTTACAGTGTTGCTCCAGCATCCCGCGCCACATCGAGCTTGATTGCCCATTGCCGAGGCAAAATGCCGAACTTTTGCCTGAATCAGAGTAGAAATCGGCTGAGAAATGTGCTTTCACAACCGTTTAAGAGGGATTCACGTTTGACGCGTTCGCACCGGCTGCCGGCTCGAGTCTTGGAGCGCGGCGCCAACCGACGAGGTTCTCCATGCGCGTCCTGCGCGGTTTCGCTCTCTTCCTCGTCCCGGCCGTGTTGGCAGCATGCGGCCCGGAGGGACCCAACAAGGCCGATACCGGCTTGGTCGTAGGCGCGGTTACCGGCGGCATCCTCGGCAATCAAATCGGCAAGGGGGGCGGCAAGGTCGCCGCCACCGCCATTGGCGCGGTCGTGGGCGGTATCGTCGGCAGCGAGATTGGCCGCTCCATGGACCAGCAGGACCGGATGCTGGCGCAGCAGGCCGAATATGACGCGCTCGAGCGCGGCCAGTCCGGCATGGCGCGCCAGTGGCGCAACCCCGACAATGGCCGCTACGGCGAGGTGGTTCCGAGCAAGCCCTACAAGCGCGGCACCCTGGATTGCCGCGACTACACGCACAAGGTTTACATCGACGGCCAGCCTCAAGCGATGCGCGGCACTGCCTGCCGCAATCCGGACGGCACCTGGAGTAATGTCGGCTGACGCCGACGGGGAGCAATGTCGGCTGAGCCCGCGGCCCGCTAAGGGTTCGAGATTTGAAGAGCGCTCCCGGGAAACCCGGGAGCGCTTTTTCGCATTTTTGCGCCCGCTCAATTTGCGGAGCTTTGCGCCGCAAACGTGGAATTGGGCCACGCGACAAAGGGGCTTTCCGCCGTCTCGGGGCTTG
>DATETZ010000175.1:0-2819 GCA_035283385.1 Hyphomicrobiaceae bacterium | reverse complement strand
CGCGTGCAGTGGATGCAGCGGTTCATGGCAGTTTTGATGAGCGGCCCGATGTACTTCTCCTCGACCGCGCGCTTCATCTCGTGATAGCGCGACCCGCCGACGCCGTAGGCCATGGCTTGGTCCTGCAGGTCGCATTCGCCGCCCTGGTCGCAGATCGGGCAATCGAGCGGGTGATTGATGAGCAGGAACTCCATCACGCCCTCGCGCGCCTTCCTCACCGTCGCGCTCTTGGTCGAGATCAGCTTCGGCGAATTGTCCTTGTTGGGGGGAAGATCGTTGACGCCCATGGCGCACGAGGCGACGGGCTTCGGGCTGCCTTGGACCTCGACCAGGCACATGCGGCAGTTGCCGGCGATCGAGAGCCGCTCGTGATAGCAAAAGCGCGGAATCTCGGCGCCCGCTTGCTCGCAGGCCTGCAGCAGCGTGATGCCGTCCTCGACCTCGATCGCCTTGCCGTCGATGATCAGTTGCTTCGGCATGTGTCGTTCGCTCTACTCCGCCGCGTCCCGGTGCGACCGTTGGTACTCGTCGATGCGCGCCTCGATCTCGGGGCGGAAGTGGCGGATGAGACCCTGCACCGGCCAGGCCGCCGCATCGCCGAGGGCACAAATCGTGTGGCCCTCGATCTGCTTCGAGACGTCGAACAAGAGATCGATCTCGCGCTTTTCGGCTTCGCCCTTCGCCATGCGCTCGAGGATGCGCCACATCCACCCCGTGCCCTCGCGGCACGGCGTGCACTGGCCGCAGCTCTCGTGCTTGTAGAAATAGGCGATGCGGGCGATGGCGCCGATGACGTCGGTCGATTTGTCCATGACGATGACGGCCGCGGTGCCGAGGCCCGACTTGAGCTTGGCCAGGCTGTCGAAGTCCAGCGTCAGGTCCGCGCACAGCTCGGCCGGAATGAGCGGCATCGACGAGCCGCCGGGGATCACGGCAAGGAGGTTGTTCCAGCCCCCGCGCACGCCGCCCGCATGCTCCTCGATGAGCTGGCGCACCGGAATGCCCATCTCCTCCTCGACCACACACGGCTGCTCGACGTGGCCCGAGATCTGGAACAGCTTGGTCCCGGTGTTGTTGGGGTGCCCGAGGCTCGCGAACCAGTTCGCACCGCGCCTCAGGATGTCCGGCACCACGGCGATGCTCTCGACGTTGTTGACGGTCGTCGGCGCCCCCCACAGCCCGACGTTGGCAGGGAACGGCGGCTTCAAGCGCGGCTGGCCCTTCTTGCCCTCGAGGCTTTCCAAGAGCGCCGTCTCCTCGCCGCAGATGTAGGCGCCCGCGCCGTGCTGAACATGAAGATCTAAGTCCCAGCCGTGCACGTTGTCCTTGCCGATGAGCCTCGCGGCATAGGCCTCGCCGATCGCCGCCTGGAGCCGCTCGCGCTCGCGCATGAACTCGCCGCGCACATAGATATAGGCCGCGTGCGCCCGCATCGCGAACGACGCGAGCAGCGCCCCCTCGATCAGGAGATGCGGGTCGTGGCGCATGATCTCCCGGTCCTTGCACGAGCCGGGCTCGCTCTCGTCCGCGTTGACGACGAGGTAGGACGGCCGCGCGTCGTGCTTGGGCATGAACGACCACTTGAGGCCGGTCGGGAAGCCGGCGCCGCCGCGCCCGCGCAGGCCGGAAGCCTTGACCTCGCCGATGATCCAGTCGTGGCCCTTGTCGATGAACAGCTTGGTGCCGTCCCAGGCCCCGCGCGTCATCGCACCCTTGAGACCAGGGTCGTGAAACCCGTAGAGATTGCGGAAGATGCGGTCTTTGTCCTCGAGCATCGCCGGCTAGCCCTTCGACTTGTCTTGCGCCCCGCCCGCCCCTTGCGGGCCGGCGAAGCGCTTTTGCCAGGCTCCGACCAGCGAGCCGTCATAGAGCGCCGGGTCCCTGAGGGTCGTCGGTCCTCCCGCGGGGCACGAAGCTTGCCGGCCTGCCTGGGAGCCGGGCCGCGGGGGCTGGCCTTTGCCGAAACCGTCCAGAACCTTCTCGAGAGCCGCTGGCGTCAGGTCCTCGTAGGTGTCCTTGCCGATCTGGACCAGCGGCGCATTCGCGCATGCGCCGAGACACTCGACCTCCTCCCAGGAAAAGCTGCCGTCCCGCGACAGTTCGTGCGGGCGCTCGCTGATGCGCTTCCTCAGCACGGCGATGAGATCGGCCGACCCGCGCAGCATGCACGGCGTCGTGCCGCAGACCTGGACATGGGCTTTCCGTCCCACGGGCGCCAATTGAAACATGGTGTAGAAGGTCGCGATCTCCAAGACGCGGATGTGCGCCATCCCCAGCATGTCGGCGACGCAGCGGATCGCGGGCTCCGTCACCCAGCCCCCGTTCTGCTCCTGAGCCCTCCACAAGAGGGGCACGACGGCGGACGCCTCTCTGCCCGGCGGATAGGTCCCGATCGTCGCCTTGGCCCAAGCGAGGTTTTCCGGCGAGAAAGCGAAACTCGCAGGCTGATCGGGGTGGAGGCGGCGGACGGCCATGCATGGCTCCTAAGGGAAGCGCGCCTGGCGGGGCTGCGATCGATCTCGTCCCGGACCTGAACTCTGTGGCCGGCTCGAGCGGCATCGCCCTATGCGTCACCCCGCTTCGGACCCGTGTTCCACTACGTCCATCGGCGCGTCAAAGCAAGGCTCAGTCGATGGAGTGGCAAGGGCCGTCCCTAGCTCGTCCGACTAGTGTTGTGACTCATTCATTTGCGTCCCTTTCAACGTCACCCCCGCGGAGGCGGGGGCCCACCCAAGCTTGAAGTTTGGACGGATGCCCGCCGTCCATGCGAAGCATGGCTTCGCCATGACGCGGGCATGACGGCGATGGGATGCATCTGT
>DATETZ010000174.1:0-18869 GCA_035283385.1 Hyphomicrobiaceae bacterium | reverse complement strand
GTCTATCCTTGACGTCGCGGCGGGGAGCGAGGGCTGCGGCGGGAGAGGTTCGAGCGTGCCGGGAGCCCGCAGGCACCGCTGCTGGGGACCAAAAGCCGACATCCAATCTGCGCGACCGGCGCTATCTCGTTGGCGTGCTTGGAGGGTCATCCATCGTTCGCAGGTGCGAAGCTGACCTGTAGCGGTCATCGGGCCCCGTCTGTCATACTTCTGTGAGAAAACGGCTTCAGAAAAGCGTCGCCTCAGATTGCGTTGAGGCTTAGGAGGGCAGTTGTGGAGTTTGTGACAATCGAGTTGCAGGGCAAGAAGGTCATTCTTCTGAACGGCGCGCGCGCAGAGAAGAAGACGGGCAAGACAGTGGAGATCGAAGCACCGGATAAGCTGCTCGACGCGGCACGCCGAAACCCCGACGCCGTCGCATTCGGCTATATGTCAGGACGGTGGGTGGCTGCTGCCTGACGCCGGCTGAAGACCGCCGCCGTTAGCTGTACGGGGGCTACCACTCAGTTGCGTCCGCAATTTTCGCGACTGGTCCGCTCAACTCTCGACTGCTGCCAACTTGGTCAGGCAAGCGAGCCGATGAGATGGGCCAAGGGCGGCCATACAGCCCATGTTTACATTCTTTACATCAAGTGTCATTTGACCAAGGTGACGGGCACGTTCGACAGATGCAAGACCTTGGTGGCGATGGAGCCCAGGAGGAGACCCGCGATCGTTCCAGCGCCTCGTGTTCCCATCACGATTTGGTCACAGCCTTCCTCGCGAGCGCATCTCACGACGGTTTCGGCGACGGGTCCGACTTCCAGCCGCTCTTTGAAGGACACGCTGGCTTTTGAAAGCTGCGCCCGCGCATCGGCCATCAATTCAGCGCCCATCTGATTCAGCTCGGTCATGAGGGCGTCTTGGACCTGAGCCAGCGCTCGGAGTTCCGGAGTCGGCTGGACGTTCACTAGCACGACCTCGATTGGCCCGTTCGTCCGAGCGAGCTTGACCAGGAAGGCAATCGCACGACTTGCGTTATCCGACCCGTCCACGGGAGCCAACATCCTTTGCATTGTAGACTCCCTCGATTCTCCGGGGTTTGACCTGATCAGCACACTTGATGAACGCAAGTCCATGTCGAGGTCAAGTCGTGCCCGATCAACATCTTTTCCTGCCGCACGCGGTCATGAGAGATCACAGGCGGGTTACCTCGCGTCGCTGGACGAGCTGACCCATAATTGTTGGCTACGGGACAAACTATGAGTGCGCTAGCCATCAGGGAGTGGACCCACAAAGGTGAGGCAACGGCCAAGCCTGCTGGTGATCGGGCATTTCTCAAAGCTGTCTGTGCTCGCAGCGGTCCTGGCAAGGTGCGCTACGCGCCAGCTTCAACTCCCTTCAGGGGGTCCGCTGTCGGCTCCGACTCCACGAGCATCTGTCCTCCGGTGCTGCCAGCATGTCGCTGAGGGGTCATTCGCGCCGGGTTCGGTGGTGGGCGCTCGTGTCCGCTGCTCCCGAATGAGCCGTCGCGGTCGGGCTGCCCTCCTTAGCGCAAGCTGGCCGAGCGGCGCGCGACCTCGGTCTTCGAGACCTCGCCGGCGGTGACCAGGGCATTGATGCAGCGCTTCGACAGCCTCGGACCCGCCGCCCGCATGCACTTTCTCAATTGCGGGCTCCCGACCTGGTGGGAGCTGCAGTTGGCGAGGTAGTCCGAGAGGCACGCCACCTTCACGGCGTTGCTGACCGCTCCGGCTTGTGAGAGCGGGAAGGTGAGGGCGCCGAGCAGCAGCGCAACCGTGAGCGCGCTCCGGCTCGTTCTGGACTTCGAATGCACTGAGGTCGCGGTCATCGGCTGCATGGCTGTCTCCGTTGGCCTGGTATGACCGCAGATTGATCAAGAGGCCCGTTCCCGGCTGTCCCCGAGGGACCTCGTCTAATATTCAGTGCAATAAGAAAAAAACCATTAACCGTACCGGGTCTGGGGCGCCGGTTGCGGTGGCGGCCACTCGGGCCGGCTCGCCCCGCGACGGCAGGCGGGGCTCGGGCGCGCTCGTCCGAACCGGCCTTCTCGTTCCCGCGTTCCCGTGTATCTATAGCCGCGACGAGCGGCGCGGAACGGGGGCGGCTGGCCATGCAGAACATCGTCATCGATCAGGATGAGACGCGCGAGTGGCTCGACGCGCTCCAGTCCGTCATCGAGTTCGAGGGCACGCGCCGCGCCGACGAGCTCCTGGACAAGGTCGTCGAGAGTGCGCGCCGGAGCGGGGCGCGCCTGCCGTTCGCCGGCAACACGGCCTACATCAATACCATTCCGGTCGCCGAGCAGCCCGAGCACCCCGGCATTCGCGAGATCGAGCAGCGCATCCGCTCCGCGATCCGCTGGAACGCGGCCGTGATCGTGCTGAGAGCCAACAAGGAGAGCTCCGAGCTCGGCGGCCACATCGCGAGCTTCCAGTCCGCCGCGACGCTCTACGACACCGGCTTCCAGCACTTCTGGCACGCCCCCACCGACCGGGACGCCGGCGATTGCGTCTATATTCAGGGTCACTCCTCGCCGGGCATCTACTCGCGGGCGTTCCTCGAGGGGCGCCTCGGCGACGAGCAGCTCGCGGCCTTCCGCCAAGAGACGGGCGGCAAGGGGCTGCCCTCCTATCCCCATCCCTGGCTGATGCCGGACTTCTGGCAGTTTCCCACCGTGTCGATGGGCCTCGGGCCGATCATGGGCATCTATCAGGCGAGGTTTCTGAAATACCTCCAGTGCCGCGGCCTCGCCCGCACCGAGAGCCGCCACGTCTGGGTGTTCTGCGGCGACGGGGAGATGGACGAGCCCGAGAGCCTGGGCGCCATCTCGCTCGCCGGGCGCGAGAAGCTCGACAACCTGATCTTCGTCGTCAACTGCAACCTGCAGCGCCTCGACGGGCCGGTGCGTGGCAACGGCAAGATCATCCAGGAGCTCGAGCACTATTTCCGCGGCGCCGGCTGGAACGTCATCAAGGTCATCTGGGGCTCGAACTGGGACGAGCTTCTCGAGCGCGACACGAGCGGGCGACTGCGCCAGCTCATGGAGGAGTGCGTCGACGGCGAGTACCAGACCTTCAAGGCCAAGGACGGCGCCTATATCCGCAAGAATTTTTTCGGCCGCTATCCCGAGACCGCGGCCCTGGTCGCCGATTGGCCCGACGAGAACCTTTGGTATCTCATGCGCGGCGGCCACGATCCGGTGAAGGTGTACGCGGCCTACAAGGCCGCGAGCGAGCACAAGGACGAGCCGACCGTGATCCTCGCCAAGACCGTCAAGGGCTACGGCATGGGGGTGGGGACCGGCGAGGGCCAGATGATCGCCCATCAGCAGAAGAAGATGGGCGCGGACGCGCTGCGCCAATTCCGCGACCGCTTCAAGATCCCGGTCACCGACGAGGAGCTCGAGGACCTGCCGTTCGTCAGCTTCGCGGACACGTCGGAGGAGATGAAGTACTTGAAGGCGCGCCGGGAAGCGCTCGGCGGCGGCTTGCCGTCGCGGCGGCGAAAGTCCGAGCCGCTCGCCGTGCCGCCGCTCTCGCTGTTCGAGGCCCAGCTCAAGGGCAGCGGCGGGCGCGAGATCTCGACCACCATGGCGTTCGTGCGCATGCTGACCCGGCTCATGCGCGACGAGGCTCTCGGCAAGCGCGTGGTGCCGATCGTCCCCGACGAAAGCCGCACCTTCGGCATGGAAGGCATGTTCCGCGAGTTCGGGATTTTCAGCCAGGTCGGCCAGCTGTACCGGCCCGAGGACGCCGACCAGCTCATGTACTACCGGGAGGACAAGAACGGCCAGATCCTCGAGGAGGGCATCACGGAAGCGGGCGCCATGGCGTCGTGGATCGCCGCCGCGACCAGCTACTCGACGGCCAACGTGCCGATGGTTCCCTTCTACATCTTCTATTCGATGTTCGGCTTCCAGCGCACGGGCGACCTCGCGTGGGCCGCCGGCGATTGCCGCTCGCGCGGCTTCCTGATCGGCGGCACGTCGGGGCGCACGACGCTCAACGGCGAGGGCCTGCAGCATGCCGACGGGCACAGCCATGTGCTGGCGGCCGTGATCCCGAACTGCGTTTCCTACGATCCGACTTTTGCCTACGAGCTGGCGGTGATCATCCACAACGGTCTCGGCCGCATGCTGGCCGATCAGGAGGATGTGTTCTTCTACATCACGGTGATGAACGAGAATTACCAGCATCCGGCGATGCCCGAGGGCGCCGAGGACGGCATCGTCAAGGGCCTCTATCTTTTCCGTGCGAGCGCCAAGGAGAAGACGCGCCACCGTGTGCAGCTCCTCGGCTCGGGCGCCATTTTGCGCGAGGTCATCGCCGGCGCGGAGCTGCTCGAGACGGATTTCGGCATCGGCGCCGACGTCTTTAGCGTGACGAGCTTCACTGAGCTTAGGCGCGAGGCGCTCGAGGCCGAGCGCTGGAACATGCTGCACCCGCTCGAGCCGCCGCGCGTTCCTTATGTCACCGCCGAGCTCGCCCGGCGCGGGGGCGGTCCGTTCATCGCCGCGACCGACTACGTGAAGCTTTTCGCCGATCAGATCCGCCCGTTCGTGCCTGGCCTCTATCGCGTGCTCGGCACCGACGGCTTCGGCCGCTCCGACTTTCGCGCGCGGCTCAGGCGGCACTTCGAGGTCGACCGGCATTTCGTCGCGATCGCCGCCCTCAAGGCGCTCGCCGACGAGAACAAGCTGCCCTCGACCGTGGTCGCCGATGCGATCAAGAGGTACGAAATCGATCCGGAGAAGCCCTACCCCGCCACGTCGTAGCGGCCGGTCCGGCGCGAGCCTCGGCGCCTTTTCTGGAGCCATTCTCATGGGCCTTATCGATGTGAAGATTCCCGACATCGGCGATTTCGCCGACGTGCCGATCGTCGAGATCCAGGTAAAGCCCGGCGACGTGGTCAAGGCCGACGATCCGCTGCTCACGCTCGAATCCGACAAAGCGGCCATGGACGTCCCGGCGCCCCAGGCGGGCCGGATCGTGGAGGTGGTGGCCAAGATCGGAGACAAGGTGAGCGAGGGCAGCGTCATTGTCCGTCTCGAGACGGAGCGAGACGGGGCTCCCGAACGCCCTCTTGGGCGCGAGGGGGCGCCGGGACCCGCTTCGGCTGCGCCTCGAGACAGGCCGGTGCCCGCGCCACCGCCGGAGCGGCGCGTGTCGCAAGCAGCGGCACCGGCAGATTTCAGGGGCGTTCATGCGGGGCCGGCCGCGCGCCGCCTCGCGCGCGAGCTCGATCTCGAGCTCGAGGAGATCGCGGGCACGGGCGAGAAAGGCCGCATCACCAAGGACGACGTGAAGCGTGCGTTCATTGCCGCGGCGGGCGGCGGTATTCCGGCCATCCCCGCTCAGGATTTCTCGAGGTTCGGGCCCGTCGAGGTGAAGCCGCTGTCGCGCTTGAGAAAGCTCTCCGGCCCGGTTCTGCACCGGGCGTGGCTCAACGTTCCGCACGTCACGCACTGGGACGAGGCCGATATCACCGTGCTCGAGCACGATCGCAAGACGCTCGACGCCACCGCAAAGGCGAAGGGGGTCCGGGTGACGCTGCTCGCCTTTGTCTTGAAGGCGAGCGCCGTCGTGCTCAAGGAGCACCCGGAATTCAACGCCTCGCTCGGTCCAGACCTGCAAACACTGATCCTGAAGCGCTATTACAACATCGGTGTCGCCGTCGACACGGCCGACGGTCTCGTCGTGCCCCTGATCAAGGACGTGGACAGGAAAAGCGTGCTCGAGCTCAGCCGGGAGCTCGGCGCCGTCTCCGCGCGCATGCGGGAGGGCCGCATCACGCCCTCCGACATCCAGGGTGCGACGTTCTCGATCTCGAGTCTCGGCGGGATCGGCGGGGCGGGCTTCACGCCCATCGTCAACGCGCCGGAGGTGGCGATCCTGGGCGTCGCGCGCGCCGCCATGAAGCCCGTTTGGGACGGAAGCGCCTTCCAGCCGCGCCTCATGCTGCCGCTCTGCGTCTCCTACGACCACCGTGTCATCGACGGGGCCCAGGCCGCGCGCTTCACGCGCCGTCTCGCCGAGGTTCTGGCCGATATGCGCCAGCTCAGTCTTTGACGGAGCCCTGCCGCCCGATCGGGCTACGTGCGCTCCTCGCCCGCGCCGTAGCGGAGCACCTGACTTTCTAGAGCGTCACGAGGGCGCTGCCGATCATGGTCTTCAAAGCGGCGACGATCGGGCCGATCTCGCCTGAGCGCCCTTGTTCACTCATGGGCGAAAACGCACGCCATGGTCTCAGCGTTTCACTGCGGCCGCTGTCTCGGCCTGGTGCGGCCTCTCAGGCAGAGAGGCCGTCGGGCGGGAGGCCGAGGACCGAATCCGATCCCGAGGTGATGGCCGCGGCGAGGCCGCGGCCGGCGACCGCGAGGTTTTCGGAGAAGAAGCGCGCCAGCGCGACCTGTCTTGCCTCGGCTCCGTTTTCGCCGCGCACGGCGGCGAGCGCGCCGCGCGCCAGATAGTTGCCGCCGGCGGCAAGGGCAAACAGGCGCAGATAGTGCGTGGCCCCGGCGAGCGCGGCATCGGGGCTCCTGTGCACGGCCTCGCTCATCCAGCCCGTCGCCTTTTCGAAGGCCGCGAACGTCTCCGCCATGCGCTGGCCCATGCGCCCGAAGTCGGGCCTGTTCGAGGCCTCGACATCCATCACGGTCGCCTTGAGTTCGGCGAGGTAGGACTTGACGGCCGAGCCTCCGCCGAGCGGCAGCTTGCGCATCACGAGATCGATGGCCTGGATCCCGTTCGTCCCCTCGTAGATCGGCAGGATGCGGGCGTCGCGGTAGTGCTGGGCCGCGCCGGCCTCCTCGATGAAGCCCATGCCGCCGTGGACCTGCAGCCCCATCGAGGCGACCTCGCAGCCGATGTCGGTCGAAAAGGCCTTGGCGACCGGCGTCAGCAGCGCCGCCCTTTCTGCGGCGGCCCGGCGGTGCGCCTCGTCCTTGGCCCGCTGCGCGACGTCGAACTGACGCGCCGTCGCGAGACAGATCGCGCGCGCGGCCTGTGTCAGCGCCTTCATGGTGAGGATCGTGCGCCGGATGTCCGGGTGCTCGATGATCGGCACCATCTCTTCGCGGGCGCCCGAGCTGTTGCGGCCTTGCCGGCGATCCCTGGCATAGCGGACGGCGCGCTGCGTCGCGCGCTCGGCAACCGCCACGCCCTGCACGCCGACGGCGAGCCGGGCGGCATTCATCATAATGAACATGGTGTTGAGGCCGCGGTTCTCCTGGCCCACGAGATAGCCGACCGCTCCCTCGCGCTCGCCATACTGCATCACGGCCGTAGGGCTCGCATGAATGCCGAGCTTGTGCTCGAGCCCGGTGCAGACGACGTCGTTCAGCTCGCCGAGCCCGCCATCCTCGCCGACGATCCGCTTCGGCACCAGAAACAGCGAAATTCCCTTGGTGCCGGGAGGCGCGTCTGGGGTCCGCGCGAGCACCATGTGAATGATGTTGTCGGCGAGATCGTGATCGCCGTAGGTGATGAAGATCTTGGTTCCGAAGATACGATAGGCGCCGTCCGCCTGCCGCACGGCCTTGGTCTTGATGGGGCCGAGATCGGAGCCCGCATGCGCCTCGGTCAAGTTCATGGTCCCGGTCCATTCGCCGGAGATCATGCGCGGCAAATAGCGGCGTTTGAGCTCGTCCGAGCCGTCGGCGGCGAGAGCGTCGATCGCGCCCTGGGTGAGCAGCGGGCAAAGGCCGAACGACAGGTTGGCCCCGTTCCAGATCTCGCAGGCGGCCATCGAGACGATCTCGGGCAGCTCCTGGCCGCCGAATTCCTCCGGGCCCGGCAGCGCGCTCCAGCCCCCTTCGGCGAACCTGCGGTATGCCGCCTTCCACCCCGGCGGCGTCTCGACCTTGCCGTCCTTGAGCCGCGAGCCGGTGCGGTCGCCGATCGGATTCAGGGGGCAGAGCACGTCGCCCGCGAATCTGCCGGCCTCCTCGAGAATGGAGCGGATGGTGTCCTCGTCGAGCCCGCCGTAGAGGCCGCCGCCCAGGAGCCCGGCACCATCGGCCGTTGCCTTGAGGGCGAACAGGATGTCGTCTACTGGAGCCTGATAGGTCATCGCCAAGCCTCGTGGCCGTCGCCGGCGCAGCGTCCCGTTAGTTGGCGCCGACTCGCGAGCATGAGAGTAGGCCCGCGCCAGACGATCAAAAAAGCGTTTTTTCGGAGAAGCCCCCTGTCATGGCCGTGGTGCAAGCGAGCGACGCGACGATTCGCGAGGCGGCCAAGCTGCTCAGCGAGGGGCGCCTCGTGGCGTTCCCGACCGAGACCGTCTACGGGCTCGGCGCGGACGCCGGGAACGCCCGCGCGGTGGCCGCAATCTTCGAGGCCAAAGGGCGGCCGCGCTTCAACCCGCTCATTGTGCATGTAGCAAACCTGGCGCAGGCGGAGACGCTTGCCCACATGACGCGCTCCGGGCGGCGCCTCGCCGCCGCCTTCTGGCCGGGGCCGCTGACGCTCGTTCTCGCGCGCCGGGAGGGCGCGCCCATCTCGGATCTCGTGACGGCGGGGCTCGATACGGTTGCGCTCCGCGTCCCCGATCATCCGGTCGCGCGCGCCTTGCTCGAGGCGGTCGGGCGTCCGCTCGCCGCGCCCTCGGCAAATCGCTCCGGGCACTTGAGCCCCACGCAGGCTCGCCATGTGGCCGCCGATCTCGGCGCGAGCGTCGACATGATCCTCGACGGCGGTCCGACGGCGCATGGGCTCGAGAGCACCGTGCTCGATGCCACGGGCGAGACGATTGCGATGCTGCGCCCGGGCGCGCTGCCCGCCGACGTGATCGAATCCGTGCTCGAGGCCAAGATCGTCCGCGCCGCCCGGGCCGGCTCCCGGCCGCTCTCGCCGGGCCAGCTCGAGAGCCACTACGCGCCGCGCGCGCGCCTTCGCCTCGAGGCCCGCGATGCAAGGCCGGGCGAGGCGCTGCTCGCCTTCGGAGGCGATCCGCCGCCGGCCACCGGCCCGGCATTCAATCTGAGCCCTGCCGGCGATCTGATCGAGGCGGCGGCCAACCTCTTTGCGGCGCTGAGGGCGCTCGATGCGACGGGCGTCGAGACCATCGCCGTGATGCCCATTCCAGAGCAGGGGCTCGGCGAGGCGATCAACGACCGGCTGCGCCGCGCGGCCGCGCCGGGGTGAGGGCTGCGCTTGACGCCTTTCTAGCAGTGCGTGACGCAGGCCATGCGGCAGCTCTGGCGCACGCGCAGGCATTGCGAGCCGACGAGGCCGGCGCAGCCGATCCGCTGGCACTGGACGGCACACGCCGGCCGGCAGTCGGCACCCTGAGTGATAGGCTTGGCGGGTACAATGATCCTGGGCGCGGGTATGGGCTGAAAGCGCTGGGTGGCTCTGGGGGCGGGCACGGGCAGGAAGCTCGCGGCGCCGCCGCGATGACCGCCGGCGAACGCGCCCGGCCCGGCCGCAACCGCGGCCAGGGCAAAAATCAGGGCTGCCGCACGCACTCTCATCACGAAGAGCTTAGCACAGCGTTGCGCAGCTTTTCTTCAGCAGGAGATTAGTGTTAGCGGCGCTCTGATGCCAGGATTGGTCGCCGGCGCGCTGCGATGCTAGCGTGCCGCCCGGCCGCCCGAGCCCGATTGCCCTATTGTGAGATGAGCCAACGCACGCCCCTCGCCGCTCCGACGGCCGATCTCGTCCGCCGCTTCGCGGACATCGTCGGCCGCGAGCATGCTTTGACCGATCCCGATCGGCAGCAGCCCTATCTCACCGAGTGGCGCGATCTCTATCGGGGCCGCACGCCGCTCGTGCTCCGGCCCGGCACGACGGAGGAGGTCTCGCGCATCCTGGCGCTCGCAAACGAGGCCGGGATCGGCGTGGTCCCCCAGGCCGGCAACACGGGGCTCGTCGGGGGACAGATCCCGCACGAAACCGGGACCGAGATCGTGATCTCGGTCACCAGGCTGAAGCGGGTTCGCGGCATCGATCCCGCGGGCACCTGCATGACCGTCGAGGCGGGCCTCACGCTTGCCGAAGCGCAGGCGGCGGCGGAGCGGGCGGGCCGGCTCTTGCCGTTGAGCATGGCGTCCGAGGGGAGCGCGTGCATTGGCGGCAATGTGGCAACGAACGCCGGCGGGGTGGCGGTGCTCGCCTTTGGCACCGCGCGCAATCTCGTGCTGGGGCTCGAGGTCGTGCTCGCCGATGGGAGGATCTGGAACGGCTTGCGCTCATTGACGAAAGACAACACGGGCTACGACTTGAAGCACCTCTTCATCGGCTCCGAGGGCACCCTCGGCGTCATCACGGCGGCGACCTTGAAGCTCGTTGCGCCCCCGCGCGAGAAGGCGACGGCGCTCGCCGCGCTGCCGGGGCTCGATGCGCTGCTTGGCCTTTTCCGCCGCGCCGAGGACGAGGCCGGCCCGGCGCTGACCGCCTTCGAGTTCATGTCCGATCGCGCGCTCGCGTTTGTCACCAAGCACGTGAGCGCGCGAAGGCCCTTTGCCGCGGACTATCCTTGGTATGTGCTGATCGAGATCTCGAGCGCAGAGGAGGGTGCGGGCGCGGCGGCGCTCGAACGGATCCTCGCCGCGGCCTCGGAGCGCGGTCTCGCCGCCGACGCGGTGATCGCCCGCTCGCTCGGCCAGGCGCGCGATCTGTGGCGGCTGCGAGAGGCGGCCTCGGAGGCCCAGAAGTCCGAGGGCGGCAGCATCAAGCACGACATTTCTGTGCCGGTCGCGTCGATCCCCGAGTTCCTCGAGCGTGCCGATCGAGCCGTCGAGCGGCTTTGCCCCGGGGCGCGGCCCGTCCCCTTCGGCCATTTCGGCGACGGCAACGTGCACTACAACGTGTCGCAGCCGCAGGGCATGGACGCGGCGGGCTTCCTGGCGCTGTGGGAGCCGATCTCGCGCGCCGTGCATCACGTGGCGCTGGAACTCGGCGGCTCGATCTCGGCCGAGCACGGAATCGGACGGATGAAGCGAGCCGAGCTTCCCCTCGTCAAGAGCGAGGTCGAGATGGACCTCATGCGGCGCATCAAGGCGGCGCTCGATCCCAAGGGCATCCTGAACCCCGGCAAGCTGCTGTAATACCGGCGGCGCGGCGAAACTCGCTTCGCTCCACTTGTTTCCCGTGAGGCAAGGGATTTCGGTCGCCTCTCGCGCCCGCTTGACGCTCAACTCCAGACGTCGCTCCCAGCGCCAGCCAGGTCGCAGCCACGAACGTATACATTGATAATCCTATCCTGGCGATTAGGATTTATGATGGATTCATAGAGCTTTCCGCGCTTGATACAGATCAAGCGCTACAAGAAATGTACTGTAGATCACGTATTCAACTTGAATGGTTTCTTTACCTGACGCGCGGAGATTCTAAGGCACCAGCGAGGTGCCATATGAGCTTCTCTTTCTTGCCCCGCCATTTCCGGGCCGACACGGGGCCGATCCGACGGAAATTCTTGACGCATGTCCCTCTGACAGGGGTCGAAAGGACGTTTGCAGCGGACGACGTGATTGTCAGTAAGACCGATCGCCAGGGAATCATCACCTATGCGAACGACGTATTTCTGGGTGTCGCAGGGCTGACCGAGGCGGAGGCGATTGGCGCGCCGCATTCGATCATCCGCCACCCAGCGATGCCGCGCGCCGTGTTCAAACTTCTTTGGGACCGCGTGAGCTCGGGCGAGGAGATCTTCGCTTACGTGATCAACATGGCCTCCAACGGGGACCACTATTGGGTGTTTGCGCACGTCACGCCCACGTTCGGCCAGGACGGAAGCATCGCCGGCTACCACTCGAACCGGCGCGTGCCGAGCCGTGAAGCGATCAAGGTCGTGGAACCGATCTATGCACAACTCAAATCCATAGAAGACCGCGGCTCCGATCGAGCCCGTGGTTTGGCCGAATCGAGTGAAGCACTGACCTCTTTTCTTCATCAGCGGAATGTAAGCTATGACGAACTCATCTTCTCTCTTTCGCGCTGAGGCCGCACTGTGGGTGCTTATCGGCGTGGTCGGCGCCGGAGCAATCATTGGCGGTCTCAACGGTGATTGGAAAACCAGCGGAGCCCTCTGCCTGGCCGGCCTTCTAAGTCTGGTCAGCCTCGGCCAACTGCGCCGGGCACGGCGCGGCATGGGCATGATTTGCACCGTGCTCGAGAACGCGGCGCGGGGCGATCTCGAATCACGCGTCGTGCTGCTCGATGACAAAGGCGAGATCGCAAGGCTGGCGAAGGATGCCAATCGCCTCCTTGACGTCAGCGATGCTTTTGTCCGGGAAGCACGGGCCACCCTCGCCCATGTCCGCGATGGCCAGTATTATCGTCGCATCGTTGAGCGCGGCATGGTTGGGACATTTGGCAATGCGGCCGGCGTCATGAACAGTGCCGTTTCAAAGATCCAAGCTCGGTTCGGCGACTTCGCAACCGTCGTCGGCGAATTCGAGCAGACGGTTGCAACCGTTACCACCTCCCTTGGCGAAGCCGTTGGAGGCCTCGCGGACTCTGCCTTCAGCATGAGTGAAAATGCGCGCAAGAGTGAAGATCGGTCGAGCCTGATCGGGGCGAGCGTACGCGATACCTCTGCAAACGTTTCGACAGTTGCGGCTGCTGCCGAAGAGCTCAATGCAACCGCAAACGAGATCGCTCAGCAGGCAACTCGCTCGCTCGCCATCGTTCAAGCCGCCACCAAGCAAGTGGCAGAGACACGTGCCATCATGAATAGGCTTGGCACGGCGGTTGCCGGCATCACGGAAATCGTCGACTTCATTGGCACTGTTGCCGCACAGACGAACCTTCTCGCTCTCAACGCAACGATCGAGTCCGCGCGCGCTGGCGAGGCAGGTCGCGGCTTCGCAGTTGTCGCGTCCGAGGTCAAAGCGCTTGCCACGCAGACGGGACAAGCGGCTGATCGCATTCGCGGCACGATCAATGATGTCGAGGAGGCCGTGCGCGGTTGCATCGCAGCAGTCGACGGTATTGCTATGACCGCCAATCAGGTGCTGGAGACGACAAGCGCCATCTCCGCTTCCGCCGTGCAGCAGACAGCAGCCACAAGAGAGATCTCTCAATCGATGACGAGCGTGTCGGCAGCCACGGCTCAAGTATCGGCAAGCGCTGCCGAGGTAACGACGGCTGCGAGCCAAACGGGGCAGTCCGCTCTTGAAGTGGGAACCGCATCCACGAACCTTGCCGATCAGAGCAAACGCCTCGACAAATCAGTCGCGTCGTTCCTGGCACGTGCCCGTGACGTTGCCGGCGCCAATCGGCGTGCCGCGTGACGGCCGGCCGCCAACGGTGTCTGACCTCTAGCGCTTGAGCGCGGCCTTGACCGATTTCATCGCCTCGCCGATGCGGGCCGATTGCGCTGGCCAGCTCGCCGCGATCCAATCGTTGGTGCCGAACAGCCAATACCGGAACCGGTTGCGCAGGTAATGCCTCTCGACGGCCAGCTTGTGAATCTCCTCCGTGGCCGCCGACAGCGCTTCGAGGCGGGTCGCGGCATTTGCGAGGGCGGCGGCACTCTGCTCGCGCCAGGCGCCGATCGATTCCGCCAGCGTGTGCTGATTGGCATTGAGCTTCACCAGGGCCTCATGCACCTCGCCGAGGTCCTCGGCATATGAGGCGTGCTTCTCCTCGGTGCGCGAGACATGCTCGCCGAGCGACCGCTCGAGGGCGGCGAGGCGCTCACCGAGCCCATCCAAATCGCGCGCCTCTGCGTCGCGGCTTTCGAGGGCGCCGGCGAGACCATCGAGCCGGTCGGTGAGAGGCGCAACTATTCGGGCGGCGATCTCGTCGCGCTGGCGATCGATCGCACCCGAAAGCGCGCCCATCGCCTCCTCGAGGATGTCGAGGCGGCCTGCGATGAGGCCGGTATCCGCGGCTGGGCCCTTGCCCTCGAGCACGCTCACCTTCTGGACCAGATCGTCGATAGCAGAGCCGACCTCGCCGAGCCCGGCCAGGAGCACGCGCTCGAGCGCCGAGCCTCGCTCGTGAATGGAGCCGGACTCCGAGACCGAAGTGGGCTTGGGGTGGAGGAGAGAGTGCTCTAGGACTTGCAACCGGTCGGCCAGCGGCGGCTGCAACCTGTCGTTTCCGGCGCCCGAGGGCTTGTTGGCGCGCTCCATGATGATCTTACGCTGCAAGTCCTGCAGTGCTCCAGTAAGGATCTTGCGCTCCGCGGCGATCTCGCCGCTCAAGGCGCGAAGCATCTGCTCGAGCGAGTTGAGCCGCGAGTCGGGGCCACCTGCGAAAGCCTGACTTTGCGAGGCCCGTTGAGGCTCGCTCGAGGCGTAGGGGGGGAGCGGCGCGCGTGGCGGCGCCGCCATTTCGGTGCCAAGGGTGCTGCGCATGATCGGCGAATCCTGATCCGTGTCGCCGCCCGAGCCCGGGAGCAAGGCCGGCCGAAGAAGAGCCAGCCCCGGAAGATCGGGTGCGACATCGAGCATGACGTGAAGGATATCGTCGACGCCCGCGGGCGCGCGCCGGCGGTAGGCATGGGCTGCAGCCCGCCGCAAGACTTGGGCGAGCTCCTCGGAGCGCCGCGGCGCGCCCAGGCCGTTCGGCGGGCCGAGGGGGACTTCGCTCGCGATCAGGGTCGCGCTTGCGCGCCTCAGCACCGCTGTGCGAATGGCGCGCCTTTCGAGAGCCTCGGCCGCTCGCTCGTTGCCCGTCAGCGCGAGAGCCAGATGCTCGAGCCCCACCTCGGCCGAGCGATGGGCGAGCGCGATATCGAAGGCGTGATTGCAGCAGGCGAGCACGGCCTCGTCGACCCAGATCGGCTCGCCGCTGCGACCGGCCACGAATGGCGGCCGGCTCCGCGGCCCCTCCAAGGTGGCGCTCTCGGGCGGGCGGGCAAACTCCGCTGGCATCGTGCTCGAGGCCGGCGGCGTCCTGAGATCGAGATCCTCGCCTTTGTAGCCCATTCTCTTGCCCTACGCCGCACGCCCGGCCTGACCTCAGGCGGCGCTCGAGGCGCCCGCCGGCCGCTCGCGACGCGAATCTGGTGTATTTGGACGGACGAGCGCGGTCAACGGCTTAGCGCACGCGGTTGAGGGCGAGCTGGAATATCTTTGTTGCCTCTCGGACGGGACGGGTGCGGCTCGCGCGAACGCGGCCGCCCGCAAGGCTCCAGCCGGACAGCAGCAGGCGCCGGCGCTCAGAGCAAGGGCCGTTGCACCGGCTCCTGGACCTCGGGCCCGTCGTTACGCGGATTGTTGAGCTTCGGGCTCACCTCCACGATCTCGAGCAGCTCGTCGGGTGCCGGAGCGAGCAGGCGCTGCACCTCCGATGCTGTCCCCGAGCGGCAATCGAGCCAAGCCTCGAAGTTCTCGGCTTGGAGGAGGGCCGGCATGCGGTCGTGAAGCGCGGCCATAGGTTTGTTGGCGGCGACGGTCAGGATGGCCATGGTCTCGATCTCGCTCCCGTCGGCGCCCGCCCAGTGCTCCCAGATCCCGGCCATGGCGAGGAGGCCGCGCTCGCGCGCACGCGCGAGGTGGGGCCGCTTGGCTCCGGGCGCGCCGGTCCATTCGTAGAAGCCGTCGGCCGGGACGATGCAGCGGCGGTGGCGCATCGCGCCGCGGAACGACGGCTTCTCGGCGGCGGTCTCGGCGCGCGCGTTGATGAGGGTTTTCATCTCGCGCGGGTCCTTGACCCAGGACGGGATCAAGCCCCAGCGGACGAGAGCCAGCTCGCGCAGGCCTTTCCCGTCTTGGCGGACGATGGCGACCGGCTGCGACGGCGCGATGTTGTAGCGCGGGGGAAACGACGCCTCGTTCACGTAGCGGAAGTAGGCGCGCACGGCTTCCGGCGGGGAGGTAAGGCTGTAGCGCGAGCACATTGCGGAGTTTCCGGAACCTTGAGCGGCGGCAATGTCTTAGCGTCGGCAAACCTCGGCCGGCTACGCTCAAGCATCGCCAAATATTGCACGAAGTTCAACCCCAGAACCGCCCAATCCTTCGCAGCCAGTATTTCGGCCGCCGCTTCAAGTGCGCGACTGCGAATACGACGATCATCTGGTTCTCGACACGATAAACAATGCCATAAGGAAACCGCCGCAGGCGGGCTCGTCGCACGCCTCGCGTATAAGCCTCCGGCGAGGCGTGGGGATACTGTTTGATCAGAGCGATGCCGTGCTCAACCTCGTCCAGGAACGCGCCGCCGAGGCCGGAGACCCGCTTCTCATAGAACCTGCTCGCGCCGATGAGCTCGCGTTTCGCCGGCGCGATGAATCGGACCTTCACCGCTTCAACGTTTGGCGTGCCTCATCGATCACGCCGTCGGCATCATGAACTTCTAGGGCGCCGCGTTCATAAGCGGTAATTCGAGCGCCAATCTCCTGAGCCCAGGCCGCCTCGACGCTGGACGCACTCGCCCGCACGCTGGCAAGGATCTCTTCCACCAGAAGAAGGCGCTCTTCTGCGGACAGCTTCAACGCCTCTCGGCTCAATCTTGCAACGCGTTCGTTCATGATCGAATGCTCGCATTCCGATTTCGGCTTGGCAATAGCCAGACGGGATTTGCCGCGGAAGTCGAGGAGTGAGATTTCTGCCAGACCAGATAGGCGGGCCGTGCGCGCGCCGAGGATCGATGCTAGGAAATCCTGGCGTCCAACCGCCCCAGCGGCCGGGAGCCGATGTCTTCGATGCGAATAAAGTCTCGTCATCGCCGCCTCGTCCGTCTCGCCGCCGGGCTCGCGGCGGTGCTGATGGGCATGTCGGGGCCTGCGCACGCGGCCGCTCCCGACAGCAAGCCATACGACGAAAAGCTCATGCGCCTCGCCGAGATCCTCGGCGCCGTTCATTACCTCCGGGAATTGTGCAGCGCAAACGAAGGCCTGCTGTGGCGCGACCGGATGAAGGAGCTCTTGGATGCGGAGGGCACGTCCGCGCTGCGGCGGGCCAGGCTGACACGCAGCTTCAACCAAGGCTACCGAAGCTACAGTCGCACATACGTCAACTGCACACCCTCGGCTCAGACGACGATCAGCCGGTTCCTCACCGAGGGGCTTCAAATCTCCGAAGGACTGGTCAAGAGCGTCCCCTGACATCGCTGGCCCGCGCCCCGGCGGTTAACTGTGATTGGTGCCGAGGCCACCCGGGCTCGGCGCACGTGCTAGCTTGGACGACCGTGTTGCGTGAGTGGCGTGTCGGAGGGTGAACGGGCAGCCTTGGCCGCGGCAGAGTTGGGGGGAGGATCATGCCGGCGTTCGATCGGCCGGACACCGAAGACTCGAGCTTCAAGGCCTTGAGACTCATCCTCGCTGCTTGGGACGAGGGAGCGGAAAGCGGCGTGGCTCCGGAACTGATGGCCTACGCCGCCCTGTTCACGGCGCTGACGGATCTCGTCTCGCTCTATGGCGAGGATGCGGTCATCACACTCGCCCACGGGCTCGAGCGGCGCGTCAAGCTCGGCGAGTTCACGCTCGGCCGCACGACCCAGTAGGACGCGCCGGAACGGGCCGCCGAGAGGCGCAGGGTAGCCTCACCGCGCGAGCTTCAAAGCCATCTCGCCCACCAGCACCAGGCCGAAGACGACCAGGAGAACGCCCGCGATGCGATTGATCTGGCGCAGGCGCTCCGCGTTGAGGCGGTGGCGGAAACGGCCGATGAGATGCGACAGTGCAACCCACCACGCGAGACTTCCGCCCATGATGGCGGCGACCATGGTGAGGGCGTCGACGTTGCTCGCCACCTCGACGAATGTGCTGACGCCGCCGAAGATCGCGAACAGGCCGAGCACGGCGCCGGGATTGGTGATCGTGAGAAAGAACGTCTGCGGAATGTCCCAGGCGAAATCCTTGAGCGAGGCGTTCTCGTCGTGCGCCGGATGCAGGGCCTCGAGCCGGGGCGGCGCGAAATAGAGCTTGAGGCCGAAGACCATGAGAGCGAGGCCGCCGATGATCTGTATCGCCGTCCTGTGGTATTGAACGGCGCCCGAGATGGCGCCGACGCCGAGGCTGGCGAACAGCGCGATGAGACCGTCGCCGAGCACCGCCCCCAAGCCCGCTGCGATGCCGCCCCAGAAGCCGCGCTCGATCGCCCGCTGGATGCAGAGCACGTTGACGGGGCCGACCGGAGCCGCCACAAGGACGCCGATCAGGATCCCGACCGGAACGATCAGCGGATTGGGGATCAGCTGCATGTCCCCCACCGCACGCACCGGGCTATTGCAAGGCAGGACATCACACCTCGAAGACGGCAGGGGCGGGCAGGAAATGGGCGAGCGGACGGACGCTACCGGCACGTGCAATGAGCCGCCGTGTCCCGGTCTTGCTGGAAGCCTCGCCCCGTCGCCGCCTCACGTCCGCCGCCTCGGACCATTCGCGCTGGTATTGGTAATGGCGGCGGCTCCGGTTGTCTATTGGCTGGCAGGGAACCCCACGGCGGCCGCAGACCGGGAGCCGCAAAAGGATCCCCCGGCTGCGTCCCCCCAAATCGTGCCGGTCACGGACAGGCTGCCGGCACACGTCGAGGAGACGCGCGACGCGATCCTCGCCGCCGCCCACTCGGGTCGCATCGACGACCTGCAAACCATTATCGAGTGGAACGAGCTGCGCCCCGCGTTCGGCGACGCGGCGCGGGACGATCCGGTCGCCTACTGGAAAAAAATCTCCGGCGACGGCGATGGCCGCGAGATCCTGGCCGTGCTCGCCGAGATCCTGTCGCTTGCGCCGGCCCGGCTGCCGATCGGCAAGGATCCCGAAAACAACGCCGTCTATGTCTGGCCCTATCTGGCCGAGCTGCCCCTCGACAGGCTGACCCCGGCCCAGGAGGTCGATCTCTATCGATTGATGCCTCCGGACACCGTCAAGGCCCTGCGCAAGAACGGGAAATGGACGTGGTGGCGGCTGATGATCGGCGCCGACGGCACGTGGCACTCGTTCACGAAGCTCGATTAACGGCCATTTGTGCC
>DATETZ010000173.1:0-5695 GCA_035283385.1 Hyphomicrobiaceae bacterium | reverse complement strand
GGCCTCGCGGCGAGTCCGGCGAACCGGCCCGCTCACGCGGCAAAGGAGAGTGCGATGAGAGTGAGAGCCGCATCGGCTGCTCTGGCATGTGCCGTCCTTGTCGCCGGCATCGCGCCGCGCGCCTCGGCTCAGTCGGCTGCGGACGATTTCGTACGCCACTGCGCTCTGTGCCATGGCCTCGACGGCCGCGGCCATGGCCCGCTTGCCGAGGCCATGAAGATCGTCCCCGCCGACCTCACGCGCATCGCGGCCCGGCATAAGGGCCAATTTCCCTCCGCCAAGGTCGCGGACGTGATCCGGAACGGCGGCGGCGTCCTGGGGCACGGATCCTCTGCGATGCTCGCCTGGGGTCTCTATTTCAGCGAGAAGCATCGCCCTGAGGTGGGCCGGGCGCGAATTCGCAGGCTCGTTCATTACCTCGAGAGCCTGCAGGAGAAATAATCCGAGCCGCGGCCCAACCGCGACGACGGCCCCATGACCAACATGCGTTGCCGAGTTTGCAATGAACGATCAGCGGCGGCTGTGACTGAGGCTTACAACCTTCGTCGAGAGCGCCGCAGCGCGGGGCATCGGCCGAGCTTGGGCCGAAGCACCCCGCTCAGCGCGTCGGCACCGGCTTCTCGCCGCGATAGTCGTAGAAGCCGCGCTGGGTTTTGCGCCCGAGCCAGCCGGCCTCGACGTACTTCACGAGCAGCGGGCAAGGCCGGTACTTCGAGTCCGACAGGCCCTCGTAAAGCACCTGCATCACCGACAGGCAGGTGTCGAGGCCGATGAAGTCCGCGAGCTCCAGCGGGCCCATCGGGTGGTGGGCGCCGAGCCGCATCGCCTTGTCGATCGCCTCCACCGTGCCGACGCCCTCGTAGAGCGTGTAGACCGCCTCGTTGATCATCGGCAGCAGGATGCGATTGACGATGAAGGCAGGAAAATCCTCCGCGACCGCCGGGACCTTGCCGAGGCTTTCGACGAACGCGCGCGCGATCGCGAACATGTCGTCCTCGGTCGCGATGCCGCGGATCAGCTCCACGAGCTCCATCAGCGGCACCGGGTTCATGAAGTGCATGCCGATAAAGTGCTCGGGCCGGTCGGTGGTCGAGGCGAGCCGCGTGATCGAGATCGACGAGGTGTTGGTGGCGACGAGCGAGTCCTTCTTCAGCCTCGGGCAAAGCTCGGCGAAGATCCTGCGCTTGATTTCCTCCTCCTCGGTCGCGGCCTCGATGACGAGGTCGCACTCCCTGAACGCGTCGAGGTTGGGCGCGACCTTGATTCGCTTCAGAGCCGCCTTCATATCGGCGTCCTTGATCAAGCCCCGGCTGACCTGGCGCGACATGTTCTTCTCGGTCGCCGCCAGCGATTTTTCGATGGCCTCCTTCTTGATGTCGTAGAGGTGGACCTCATAGCCGCCGAGCGCCACCACATGAGCGATACCGGTGCCCATTTGTCCGGCGCCGATGATCCCGACCTTCTTGATCATCGGCACAGGCCTGGCCTCTACATTGGCTCTGCCTGCCGCCTTCACCGCAACATCCATGTCGAATGTCCTTCCTGTGCCGAGCGCGGGTTGCCCGTTAGTGGCCAGCTTTGCTAAGCTCCGCCTCGAGTTCCGGCAGAGCCTGAAACAGATCGGCGACCAGTCCATAATCCGCCACTTGGAAAATGGGAGCCTCGCCGTCCTTGTTGATGGCGACAATGACCTTCGAGTCCTTCATGCCGGCGAGGTGCTGGATCGCGCCTGATATGCCGACCGCGACATAGAGCTCGGGCGCCACGACCTTGCCGGTCTGGCCGACCTGAAGATCGTTCGGCACGAACCCGGCGTCGACGGCGGCCCGCGAGGCGCCCATTGCCGCGCCGAGGCGATCGGCCAAGGGCTCGAGATACTTCTTGAAGTTCTCGCCGCTCGCCAGGCCGCGGCCGCCCGAAATCACGATCCTCGCCGCGGTCAGCTCCGGGCGATCGGACTTGGTGAGCTCGGCGCCGACGAACTTCGAGATGCCCAGCGCGGCGGGCGCGGTGACCGGCTCGATCGGCGCCGAGCCCCCCTCCCGTGCCGCGGCGAATGCGGCGGTCCTCACGGTGACGACTTTCCTCGCCTCCGCGGACTGCACCGTCTGCACTGCATTGCCCGCATAGATGGGGCGCTCGAACGTGTCCGGCGCCAAGACTCGCATGATGTCGGAGATCTGCATCACGTCGAGGAGCGCCGCCACGCGTGGCAGCACGTTCTTGCCGGCGGCCGTCGCCGGCGCGACAAGAGCATCATACCCCGCCATCAGCGGCACGATGAGCCGGGCGAGCTCCTCGGCCAACCCATGGGCCAAATGCGGCGCATCGGCGATGAGCACCTTGGCCACGCCCTCGAGCCTGGCCGCACCTTCAGCCGCTTGCCGGCAGCTCGATCCCGCGACGAGCACGTGGACGGGGCCGCCAATCCCTAGCGCGGCGGTGAGCGCCTTGGCCGTTGCGCCGCCAAGTGCGGAATTGGAGTGCTCGGCAAGGAGCAGCACCGGCATCAGAGCACCCCCGCCTCGGTCTTGAGCCGGCGCACGAGCTCCGCCACGTCTGCAACCTTGACGCCCGATTTTCGCACCGGCGGCTCGGCCGTCTTCAGCACCTTGAGGCGCGGGGCGATGTCGACGCCGAAGTCCTCGGGCTTCCTCACGTCGAGGGGCTTTTTCTTGGACTTCATGATATTCGGGAGCGAGGGATAGCGCGGCTCGTTCAAGCGCAAGTCGGTGGTCACGACCGCGGGCAACTTGAGGCGAACGGTCTCGAGACCGCCGTCAACCTCGCGCGTGACCGCCACCGCACCGGCTTCGAGCGCCACCTTCGAGGCGAACGTTCCCTGGGGCCAGCCCAAGAGCGCCGCCAGCATCTGACCGGTCTGGTTGCAGTCGTCGTCGATCGCCTGCTTGCCCATGATCACGATCCCGGGCTTTTCCGCCTCGACCACGCCCTTCAAGAGCTTCGCGACGGCGAGCGGCTCGACCAGCGTGTTGTCCGGCGTCTCGATCAACAGCCCGCGGTCGGCACCGATGGCGAGCGCCGTGCGCAGCGTCTCCTGGGCCTTGGCCGGCCCGATCGAGACCGCGACCACCTCTTCCGCCCCGCCCTGTTCCTTGATGCGAACGGCCTCTTCCACGGCGATCTCGTCGAACGGGTTCATCGCCATCTTGACGTTGGCGAGCTCGATCCCAGAGCCGTCGGCCTTGACGCGGATCTTTACGGCGTAGTCAACGACGCGTTTGACTGCCACCAGTATTTTCATGCCCGCGGTGCTCCCCAGCACGCTTTCTTATCGTTCCCGCGGCTGTCCGGAACCGCGGTTGTGCAGCGCAATTTGCGGACCGGCTTCGGCGGCATAACTCCAAAGCTGACGGCACCCCGCGCACTGTTCGCAGATGCGAAACGCAAGCCTACGAGGGGCTCGAGGCCAAGTCAATGCGGCCTTGAAACACCCCGATCGAGGACGTTGGTGACAATGGGCGCCCGGCGGCTCAGGCGAGGCCGAGCCCCTTGTCGAAGAGAGGCACACCAGGCCGTCTCATGAACAGGATCAGAACCGCGCCGGCGATCAGCCCCCCGATGTGGGCCCACCAGGCGACTGGCCCCGCCTCCGGCAGCAGGACCATCACGACCTGCATGAGGATCCACAGGCCCAAGGCGAGTGCCGCCGAGATCCGCAACGGGATGGCCTTGAACGCCAACACCCAAACGCGGACGTGGGGATGGAGCATGAGGTAGGCGGCGATCACCCCCGCCACGGCGCCGCTCGCGCCGATCAGGGGGCTCTCCGAGGCCGGTGCAAGCCAGGCGTGAAACAGGCCAGCGAACACGCCACAAGCCAGAAAAAACACAAGAAATTTGATGTGGCCCATGGCGTCCTCCACGTTGTCCCCGAACACCCACAGGAACAGCATGTTGCCGGCAAGATGAAACACGTCGCCGTGGAAGAACATGTAGGAGACGAGGGTCAGCTGTTCCGGCATGGCCGGAACGTTGACGGTCTCGATGGTGCCCGCGCCGGGCAGGCTCATGTCGAACAGCTCTCGCGGTATCAAGGCGAAGCTGGCAATGGCGGCCTCGTCGAGTCCCGACGCCTCGAGCAGATAGATCGCCACGTTGACCGCAATGAGCGCGATCGTCACGAATTGAAAGCGGATGGATTTCAGCGTGTTGTCGTCGTACAGAGGAACGAACATGGCTTTCGGCGTCCTAGGTCCAATTCGGCTGAGAGGGATCGGCGGCTATCTGTTTTGTCCCGGCACCCAAAGCACATCGCTCCGGCCACGATCGTTGACGTAGCGGCTGGCGACAAACAGGAAGTCCGACAGGCGATTGACGTACTTGAGCGCGTCCTGGCTCACGGACTCGGAGGGAAGGGCCGCGAGCGCCACCATCTCGCGCTCGGCGCGCCGGCAGATGGTGCGTGCAAGATGCAGCGCCGCGGCGGCCGGCGAGCCCCCCGGCAACACGAACGACTTCAAGGGCTTGAGCTCGGCGTTCATTTCGTCGATCTCGTTCTCGAGACGAGTCACCTGAGCCTCGATGACGCGCAGCGGCTCGCGGGCGGGCTCTACGCCGCGATCGGGCACGCACAGGTCTGCGCCGAGGTCGAAGAGGTCGTTTTGAACGCGCGCGAGCTTGGCATCGAGCCCGGGCTGGCCGGCCAGATGCGCGCGGGCGAGCCCGATCGCCGCATTGGTCTCGTCGATCGTCCCGTAGGCGGCGATGCGCAGCGCATGCTTCGCAATCCGCTCGCCGGTGCCGAGGCTGGTCGTGCCGGCGTCGCCGGTCCTGGTGTAGATCTTGTTGAGCCTGACCATCGCGCCCCTGCGCCCCCGCGCGCACCCTAGAGCGCGATCGCTCTTCATGGAAGCACCCCGCTTCCATCAAGAACGTGAATCGCGCTGTAAACTTTGAATGTAGACCAGGATTCCCGTCTGATATGGAACCGCAATGGCAATCCGATGTCAGACGATCCCACCGTCATGCCGGGCGCGCCGAGGTCAAGGGCGAGGCCATCAGCGCGCCAGGAGAACGAAGACCACAATCACGATGATCGCAACGAATTGCAGCCCGACGCGCCAGCGCATGAGCTTCTGGCTCAAGTTCGGGCTCTTGCCGCGCGACATGTTCCACAGGCCGAGCAGCAGCACCAGGAACACGGCCGTGACAGCCAGCGTCGTCAAATAGTAAAAGAGAGATTGCATCGGCTCGTGGCTTCGGGGCGGTCGAATGCACGACCTTAGAACCTTGCCGGGGCCACGGCAATTGGCGGGCGGCCGAGGCGAGGCAAGCGTTGCCCAGCTTTGATTGCCTGCCCCCGGGTCCGGCGATAATCGGGCTTTGGTAATTCTCGGGCCATACTAGAATTGCCGCAATTCTAGCTGCCTGAATTGGCGGGCGGGCCGATCGAGGACATCCCGGACGGCATTGAGACGTGCGGCGGTAAGGACTAGCCCGCCTTTCTCACAGGGTCACGGGCGGCACGGAGGCGAACTTGACGAGAGAGCAGAAGCGGCGCGCAGAGCGATGTCACGCATCGGTCAAGCGCCGCGACGCACTCTATCGTCAAGTTCGCCCCGCCCATCACGCCGAAGGCGTGTCTCCGACACGACGGGTCGCATCCGGCGGGCCGGCCGCAGCGTCGGACGGCTCAACCGTAAGCGACGGCTACGCTTTTCGCCGCCCTCCT
>DATETZ010000172.1:0-6303 GCA_035283385.1 Hyphomicrobiaceae bacterium | reverse complement strand
TCCTCGTCCCATGTCCCCTTCGATTCGAAGCGGACTTCCCGCGTGGATAGGATCAAGAACCGAAAGTCGACAGTTGCGGCTTCTCAGTTGAAGCGCATCGAACAAGATGACGCTGGCCGACTGAATCGCAAGCGCGGCTTTGAGTGTCAGCGGCTTCGCGTCACGCGGGCCGACCTAAGAGGGTCACGCGCCCCGGCGTGCCCACCGGTATCAACCCGCCTTCGCGATCGTGCTGTCATGGATGATCCTTGCAATCTCCGCACGGCACGAGCCGCAGTTGGTCCCGGCTTTGAGCGTCGCGCCGACCGCGGCGACCGAGCGGCAGCCGCCGGCGGCGACGGCTTCGACGATCTGATTGAAGCCGACCTCGAAGCAGGCGCAGACGATCGCCCCGGAGTCGGTCTCCGCCGCGCCTGCGCGTCCGGCGAGAAGACGAAGCCGGTCGCGGTCGCCGGCGATCGTTTCGCCGAGCCGCCCTACCGCCCAGGAGCGCGAGGCGGTCACGGGGTCCGCGGCGACGAACAGCGCGCCGGCGAAGCGGTCGCCGTCGAAGACCGCAAAGCGGTGCTGGCCGGCCTTCGCGTCGTGATAGGCAAGGAGCTCGGCGGTGCTCGCATCTGCCTGCGCGAGGAGCTCGCGAGCATAGGCGGACCAGTCTTCCGGGCTCTCGAGGCCGGCAAGCTCGATTCTCCAACCGGCACGCGCGGGCGCGACCGCCCAATACTCGGCGGCGAGCCGCGCCGGCCGCGTGCGGCTCACGGCGAAGCCATGCCAAGCGGCTGCGAAACGGCTCACGGCGACGGGCGCTGCCTTGAATTCGGGCTGGCCGGAGACCGGGTCGGTCCTGGCAGGCACCAGGACATCGATGCGGGCCGCGCTCGCGAACTGGTCGGTCCAGTGCATCGGCACGAACACCGAGCCCGGCCGCTGACGCGGGGTGATGAGCGCGCGCACCACGATCGAACCGTGCGGGCTGCGAACTTCGGCGAGCGTGGCGTTTTCCAAGCGGACGCGGAGCGCGTCTTGCGGGTGGATCTCGAGGAACGGCTCGGCGATGTGGCTCATCAGGCGCGCCGTCTTGGCCGTGCGGGTCATCGTGTGCCACTGGTCGCGGATGCGCCCGGAATTGAGGATAAAGGGGAATGCGGGCGTAGCAGGAGAAGCGGGCGGGCGATAGGGCGTCGGCACGAGGCGCGCGCGCCGGTCCGGGGTGAAAAAGCCGCCGCCGCCGAAAAAGCGCGTGACTGCCGCTTGCGAGCCCGCCGGCTGGGGCCACTGGAAGGGCTGAAGCGCATCGTAGTCTTGGCGTGAGATCTTCGCGTGGGCACTGATATCGAAGTCGCGCGTGCCATTGTTGTCAACGCCGGAAAGCCGCGCGTGCTCGGCGAAAATCTCCGCGGCGTCTGCATACGAGAACGCAGCTCCAAATCCCAGGCGCTTGGCGACCTCCGCCAGCTGCCACCAGTCGGGGCGCGCCTCTCCGGGGACAGGCAGGAATGTGCGCTGGCGGGAGATGCGCCGCTCGGAGTTGGTCACCGTTCCGTCCTTCTCGCCCCACGCCGCCGATGGCAGCAGGACGTGCGCATGCTCCATGGTGTCGGTCGTGCGAACGACGTCGGATACGACGACGAAGGGGCAGGCACGCAGGGCCTCGCGCACGCCGTCGGCCTCGGGAAGGCTGTCGACCGGATTGGTCGCCATGATCCAGAGCGCCCGGATGCGCCCGTCGCCGGCCGCGCGAAAGAGATCGACCGCCTTGAGGCCCGGCTCCCCGGGTAGCCTCGGCGAGCGCCAAAACGACTGCACGATGCGGCGATGCTCGGCGTTGTCGATCTCCATGTGGCAAGCCAGCATGTTGGCGAGCCCGCCGACCTCACGCCCGCCCATGGCGTTGGGCTGACCCGTCACGGAGAACGGGCCCATGCCCGGCCGGCCGATGCGACCCGTTGCGAGGTGGCAGTTCAGGATGGAATTGACCTTGTCGGTGCCCGCCGCCGACTGGTTGACGCCCTGGCTGTAAATCGTGACGACACGCTCGGTCGCCGCGAAGAGATCGTAGAAGGCACCGATCTCGTGCGCGGTGAGCCCGGTGTGGGCCGCAACGGCGGAACGGCTCATGGCCTTGGCCGTCGCGAGGGCCGCGTCGTAACCCGAGGCGTGCTCGCCGATATAGCGGCGATCGACCGCGCCGGCCGCGTCGAGATGGGCGAGAAGGCCGTTGAACAGCGCCACGTCCGAGCCGGGAGCGAGACCCAAGTGCCGGTCCGCGATCCCGCTGGTTGCCGTCATGCGCGGATCGATGACGACGACTTTCGTCCCCCGCTTGTCCCTGGCCGCGGCAAGCCGCTCGAAGAGGATCGGATGGCACCAGGCGAGATTCGAGCCGACGAGAACAACGAGATCGGCAAGCTCGAGATCCTCGTAGGTGCCGGGCACGGTGTCGGAGCCGAACGCGCGCTTGTGCCCGGCGACCGATGACGCCATGCACAGGCGTGAGTTGGTGTCGATGTTGGCGGAGCCGATGAAGCCTTTCATCAGCTTGTTGGCGACATAGTAGTCTTCGGTGAGAATCTGGCCCGAAACGTAAAACGCGACCGAGTTGGGACCGTGCGCGGCAATGGTCTCGCGAAAGCGGGCGGCGACGAGATCGAGGGCCGCGTTCCAGCTTGCCCGGTTGCCGTAAACAAGGGGATGAAGCAGGCGGTCGTCGAGCGAAAGCGTTTCTGCGAGCGCGGCGCCTTTCGAGCACAGACGCCCGAAGTTGGCCGGGTGTCCGGGATCGCCGGTTATCTCGGCCGTGCCGTCGGTCCTTGGCGATGCGAGCACGCCGCAACCGACGCCGCAGTAGGGGCAGGTGGTGCGAACGGCGGCCGCTTGCGTTTGCCCTTCAGGCTGCATTGCGGGCGCCGAGTGCCGCGAGATCCAGAAGAAGGCGTCCGGCCTCGATGCGCAGCGGGATGGTCTTGACTTTCCCCTTGTCGGCGCCTTGCGCCTCGCCCGTATTGAGGTCGATCACCCAGTTGTGGAGCGGACAGGTGACCGAAGACCCGTGCACGATGCCCTGTGAGAGTGGCCCGCCCCTGTGCGGGCAGAGGTCCTCGAGCGCGAACGCCTCGTTGGCCGCGGTCCGGAACACGGCGACGCAGCCGAAGGCGCACTTGACGAGCCGGGCACCGCGCAAAGGGATGTCGTCGAGCGCACCGACGTCGAGCCACGTCTTTTCCATCGCGGTCATTCTGCGGCCTCGGCACGGTTCAGATCGGCGAGGGGGCGGAACTCGTGCGCGTCCTTGCCGCGGACGCGCTCGGCCCAGGGATCGGCCTGGGCAAACTTCTGAGAATGGACGAATCGGCCATAGAGGCCCGTGCGGCGCTCCCTGTCCTGCATGATCTGCTCACGGATGGTATCGATCCCGACGCGTTTGGCCCATTTGTAGATGCGCTCGAGGTAGCGGCCCTGCTCGCGGTAGAGTTGCACCAGCGCGGCAATCACCTCGATCGCCTCCGCCTCGCTGTCGACATGACCCAGAACCTCGGTGCCCTTGATGTCGAGGCCGGCGGCACCGGCAAAGTGGATGTCGTAGCCGCTCTCGACGCAGATGACGCCGACATCCTTGCACGTCGCCTCGGCGCAGTTGCGCGGGCACCCGGAGACCGCCATTTTCACCTTTGCCGGCGTCCAGGAGCCCCACATGAACTTCTCGATCTTGATGCCGAGGCCGGTCGAATCCTGCGTGCCGAAGCGGCACCAGTCGGTGCCGACGCACGTCTTCACGGTTCTGAGGCCCTTGGCATAGGCGTGGCCCGAGACCATGCCCGCCTGGTTGAGATCGGCCCACACCGCGGGCAGATCCTCTTTGTTGACGCCGAGCATGTCGATGCGCTGGCCGCCGGTCACCTTGACGGTCGCAATCTTGAACTTTTCCACAACGTCGGCGATGGCCCGCAGCTCCTTGGCGCTGGTGATCCCGCCCCACATGCGCGGCACGACAGAATAGGTGCCGTCCTTCTGGATGTTGGCGTGCACGCGCTCGTTGATGAATCGCGACTGGCTGTCGTCTTGGTATTCGCCGGGCCAGGTCGCGAGCAGGTAGTAGTTGAGAGCGGGCCGGCACCTGGCGCAGCCGCATGAGGTTTTCCACTCGAGCGCCTGCATGAGGTCCGGGATCGATTTGAGCGCCTTGGCAACGATCAGCCGGCGCACGTCGTCGTGGCCGAGGCTCGTGCACGAGCACATGGGCTGGACGGCGGCCGGATTGTAGGCCTCGCCGAGCGTCGCTCTCATGAGCTGCTCGACAAGCCCCGTGCACGAGCCGCAGGAGGCCGAAGCCTTGGTGTGCGCGCGCACATCGTCGAGCGTCTTAAGGCCATGGCCAGAGATGGCTGCAACGATCTTTCCCTTGCATACGCCGTTGCAGCCGCAGATCTCTGCCTCATCCGGCAAGGCTGCAACGGCCGCCGTAGGGTCGAGCGGGGGACCTCCCACGTAGCTCGGGCCGAAGATCAGCGTCTCGCGAATTTCCGATATGTCGGTCTGCCTCCTCAGGAGATCGAAGAACCAGGCGCTGTCGGAGGTATCGCCGTAGAGGACCGCGCCGATGACGCGATCATCCTCGAGCACAAGCCGCCTGTAGACGCCGCGCGCGGCATCGCGGAGCACGATCTCCTCCCGGTCCTTGCCCTCGGCGAAGTCGCCGGCGGAGAACAGATTGATCCCGGTGACCTTGAGCTTGGTCGCCGTGGCGCTCGCGGTGAAGCGCGCGCCTGCCTCGCCCGCAAGCTGGGCCGCGACGACGTTGGCCATCTCGTAGAGGGGCGCGACCAGGCCATAGCATTCGCCCTGGGCCTCCGCGCATTCGCCGACAGCAAAGACATCCGGATCGCTGGTGCGCATGGTGGCATCGACCACGATGCCGCGCTTGACGGCAAGCCCGGCCTCCTTCGCCAGGCCGGCATTGGGCCGGATCCCGGCCGCCATGACGACGAGATCGGCGGGGATCTCCGTGCCGTCGTCGAGGCGCACGGCTTCGACCTTCGTCTCGCCCAGGATCGCCTGCGTGTTGGCCTTGGTGATCACCCTGATGCCACGCGCCTCGACCGTTCTTTGGAGCAGGTGGCCTGCCGTTACGTCGAGCTGGCGCTCCATGAGGGTCGGCATGAGGTGGAGGACGGTCACCTCCATCCCCTGCTCCTTGAGGCCGGCCGCCGCCTCAAGCCCCAGGAGCCCGCCGCCGATGACCACGGCCTTGCCACGCGACTTCGCCGCGAGCAGCATGGCCTGTACGTCGTCGAGATCGCGATAGGTGAGGACGCCGGCGAGCGTGTTGCCGGGCACCGGGAGCACGATCGGCACCGATCCCGTGGCGATGATGAGCTTGTCGTAGGTTGCGGTCACGCCGCTGGCGGCAGTGACGGTCTTTGCCGCGCGGTCGATGGCGACAACCTTGTGGCCCTTGTAGAGAAGCACGCCGTGCTTCACGTACCAGCCATCCCCGTGGATGATGATCTCCTCGAACGACTTCTCGCCCGACAGCAGCGGCGAGAGCATGATGCGGTCGTAGTTGACCCTCGGCTCGGCGTTGAAGATGGTTACCTCGTAGGCGCCGGGCGCGGCCTCGAAAAGCCGATCGAGCGCCCGCCCGGGCGCCATCCCGTTGCCGATGACCACGAGTTTTTCGCCCATGGAATTTGTGGCGTCCCTCTGGCTCCCAGCTTCCGGTGCGGCGGCTCGAAGCCTATCTTGCGCTGCACACTGGTCTGTGGTCAGCAAGCGCCATGCCAACGTTAACAGCGACGGCCATCGCGGACGCAACTCTCGGTTTTTGCGCATTGTTTTCCGGATCGGCCATAACTGAATATCTTTGGTTCCAATCTTCGCAGTGCACAACGAATCGGCATTCTGACCGCTAGATCGATCAAAGATCGTGCATCGATCGCTTGTGTCCGATTCGTAGTCAGCTCTGCTTTCTCGCGCCTTGTCAGTACGTTGGGCGGCGCCCGCCGGTCGCGCTCGGCTTGGCATGGCGCTTGCCCCTGCCTCGATCGTTAACGGCTGACTACGGGGCAAAGCCATGCATCCAACGAAGGCGTGCGGTATCCGGCTCTTGAGCCGGGAGCCGAAGATCCGCGTGCTCCATCTGACTTGGGCCGCCTTCTTCGTGAGCTTTGTGGTCTGGTTCAATCACGCGCCCCTGATCGCCGCGATCCGCGCTTCGCTCGGGCTCACGGATCAGCAGGTGGGGGCGCTCCTCATCCTCAACGTCGCCCTGACGATCCCGGCCCGCATCGTGGTCGGCATGCTCGT
>DATETZ010000171.1:0-23195 GCA_035283385.1 Hyphomicrobiaceae bacterium | reverse complement strand
CGAGCAGGCTGTCGAGCCGGTCGTGGAAGATCGCGCCCTTCTCCTTCTCGGGGGGCTGGCGCACGATGTCGTGGTAGTGGATCTCCATGTCGAAGCCGCGCGCGCGCTGCGCCAAGGCCTGGCCGATCTTGCCGAACCCGTAGATGCCGAGCCTCTTGCCGTCGAGGCGCTGGCCGACGAGTTGCAAGGGCGCCCATCCGGGCCAGGCGCGCGCGCGCATCATGCGCTCGCCCTCGGAGGCGCGGCGCGCGGCGCCGAGCATCAGCAGCATGGCGATCTCGGCGGTGGCGACGGTGACGCCGTGGGGCGCGTTGCCGACCTTGATGGCGCGCGCCTTCGCCGCCTCGAGGTCGATATGGTCGAAGCCGATCGAGAACGTCGACAGGATCGTGATGTGGGGAGGCAGCCTGCCGATCACGTCGGCGCGCATCTTGTCGGTGATCGTGACCAGGAGCGCGTCGACGTCCTTGGCCTTGGCGACGATCTCGTCCCCCGTCATCTGGTGGTCGTCGGCGTTCTGGAGCACCTCGTAGTCGCGCGCCGCGCGCTCCTCGCAGGCCTTGGGCAGGCGCCGCGTAATCAGGATCTTCTTTTTCATTTGAGCTCGTCCCTCCCGGGTCTTCGGCGTTTGCGCCGCGCCCGCCGCTTGTGCCGCAACGGCGGCCCCCTGACAAGCATTTCGCGCCGTGTAGCGGCCCCGGCCCGCCGGTCGCTCTAACGTTTTGTTCACCAACGGCGGGCACACTTTCTCCCGCCACTTCAGTCATAGTGCCGCCGCAAGCGCCCGAGGCGCCGCGCGCTTCATCCGACCATCGAGGGACGCCTCGCCATGAGGGCCTTGGTACTCGCGCTCGCGCTGCTCGCAGGCCTCAAGATCTGGGCCCAGGACACTCTCTACAAGTCCGCCGCCGAGGAGGCGCTGATTGCCGCCTACCGGGACCGCGCCATCGAGGCGTGCCGCAGGCTCGCCCGCAAAGATGCGCGCGGCCAGCCCGTCGGCCCCCTGGCGGTCAACTGGGCGAGCGCGGCCTCGATCAAGCTCGTGATCGGCAACAGCAGCCTCGGCGTGCAGATCTGGGACGTCGACCACCCGCTCTGGAACGCGCGCTTCAAGCACCTTTATCTGGTGCTGAGCGGCTCCGACGCCGCCCCGAGCCTCGCCTGCGAGTACGACATCGCCGACAACATGGCCGCGCTCGGCGGCGCGTGAGGGGGCGGCCCCTGCTCGCCATGGCACACGCGACACAACTTGGGCCGCTCGAGGTCAGAACTCGACCTCCACGGCCAACTTCAACGTTGAATCCGGCGTATTTTCGTTGAGCCCAAGAAGGTAGCCAACGCCGACGGTCACGCTGCCGCCATCGCCGTCATCGGCCTTGCTTGTGGGCCGTCGCTCGGGCTTGAAGGTATAATAAACGACAGGGCCCACGCGGTGCTGGTCTTGATCGCCAATCAGCGCGCTCACTTCGGATGGTCTTCCGGAGTGACCAAGGCGATCAATCGTTCCGAAGGCTTCCAATGCCAGGGCCAGCCGATCTGACATCTCATATTTTACTTGCGTGAAATAGGCAAAGTCCCACTTCTCATCTCTTGCTTCGCCACCGATGAACTTGACGAACGCGAAGTTGCCGGTTGCCGACCACGGACCATCGACGGCTTGCACGATGGAGCCCAAGAATAGGGTCTTCGCCTCATCTCCTCGCGGAACCTGGAACTCGTAGTACGCTCCAATCCCGACACCATTGTTCTCGATCGGGATCAGGACGGCGACGCCTTCAAATTGAATCTCTGTTGCCTTGAGATCGCCAAAGGCCCTTGCCTGCGCGAAATCGTCAGGCTCGTCGAACCGCTCCTCCTCGAGCTCGACCCCGACCGTCGATTTGAACCGGCTCGTGAGCCCGAAACTCAATTCCAGAGAGTGGCGCTGTCGCGCGATCTCGTTATCGTCGAACACGGTTTCGCCATCAACTTCGGTGGACTTGCGGCGGGGCTGGCCGAACGAGAAATCGGCCTGATCCTCGATCTCGACCTCGCCCTGCTCAATTTCGAGATCCTTGACCTCGAACTGATTGACGGCTGGCCCCGCCGCAGCGGGCAGCGCCGCTCCCCACAGCATCGATAATCCCAGCATCGAGGCCGAGAAGCCGAGCCCGACTGCGTTTCTCATTCCGACCCCCTCGATCCCTCGCCCGACAGAAGAAAAATTCGCGCTTAACCGGCGCCCGCGAACCGGGTCTTCGGCCCGGCCGCACGATCCGCCTCGGCGCCGCGAGGCGGATGCCGTCTATTGTTACGTTATACAGTGAACGTCGAGCCGACACCTTTGGCAAGTCGCCCGACGGCGCGCGGCCGCCTTTGCCCTCGAGGTGTGACCGCGCCACCACAGCCGGCCGCACCGGCGGCGCGCTTCCCCATCAATAAGCCGGATGCCGACGGCAAGCTCTCGCCGCGCAGAGACATTGATTCTGATCTCAAAGTCACGTTATTCACGGCTATTGTGCCCGCTGGCACGTGGGGGAACGGGATGGGCCGAGCCAGCACGACAATGGCTCAAGCCCGGTCGCGAGGCTGAGGACGACCTGCTCGGGAGGCTGTCGTGGGTCCGTTGAAATGGGTTGAGCGTTGGCGTGGGCCCGGATCGGGGAGCCGGTCACGATGGTCTTCTCTCCTGCCAGGCCGTGTGGCGCTCCTTGGCCTGATCGCGGCCCCCCTTCTCGCCATGACGGCCTCGGCCGAGACGGCGGCGGTTTCGGTCGAGCTCAACAAGCTCGAGCCGCTGGACAAGGGATGCCGGGCCTATTTCGTGGTCACGAACGACAGCCCGGCTCATTACCAGACTCTAAAGCTCGATCTCGTGCTGTTTCAGCCGGACGGCGTCATCGGGCGCCGGTTCGCCATCGACTTGGCGCCGCTGAAACCGTCGAAGCGCGCCGTCAAGCTGTTCGATCTCGACGATGTCACCTGCGATCGCGTCGGCAGCCTGCTGATCAATGACGCCTTGGACTGCAAGACGGACGCCGGTCCGCTCGCGGACTGCCTCGCAACCATCGCCGTCAAATCGCTCACCAGCGTGCAACTGACGAAATGAATGGGTACCCAGTGGAGCACCTCGCCGCCGCCGGCCGGGACTTCTCGATTTACGGCCTCGTTATGCACGCCGATCCGGTGGTCAAGGGCGTGCTCGTGATCCTCGTGCTGGCCTCGATCGCCTGCTGGGCGATCATCCTCGAGAAGGCCGTCGGTCTCGTCCGGCTCGGCCGCGAATTGAAGCGGCTCGACAAGGCCGCGAGCGAAGACCAGGTCCAAGAGGGCGCGCGCGGGCTCGTGCGGTCGCTGCTCACCGCGGCCGCGCGCGAGGCCGATGACGGAACGGCCCGCGGCGAGGGGCGCAGCCGCCTCGAGCGGGCCATGCGCTCCGCCTTGAGGACCGAGCTCAAGCGGCTCGAGTTCGGGCTGCCGTTCCTGGCCACCGTCGGATCGGCGGCGCCATTCGTGGGTCTGTTCGGCACCGTCTGGGGCATCATGAACAGCTTCACCTCGATCGCCCAGGCCAAGGACACGAGCCTCGCCGTGGTCGCCCCGGGGATCGCGGAAGCTCTGCTGGCAACCGCGCTCGGTCTCGCGGCCGCGATCCCGGCGGTCGTGGCCTACAACCAGATCACCGTGTCCCTGGGGCGCGCCGCCGGCCGCGCCGGCGATGCGATCACCGAGATCGCCAGGCGCATCTCGCGCCCCGAGACCCAGTCCTTCCTCAGCAGCGCTCCGGGGCCCTTGCATGTTGGCAGGTCCCACTGATGGACGCCTCGCTCACTACCGACGCCACGGCCGGCGACGACAACGGCGACTACAAGCCGATGGCCGAGATCAACATCACGCCGATGGTGGACGTGATGCTGGTCCTGCTCGTCATCTTCATGGTGGCGGCGCCGCTGATGGTGGCGGGCGTCCCGGTCGAGCTGCCGGACACGTCTGCGGCCCGCGTCAGCCAGCCGAGGAAGCCGATGATCGTGTCGCTCGCCGCCGACGGCTCGCTCTATGTCCGCGACGAGCCGGTGAGCCGCGAGGGCTTGGTGGCGCGGCTCATTGGGCTGCGCGCGCAAGAAGGTGACGCCGTGGTCTATGTCCGCGCCGACAAGAACAGCGCCTACGGCGACGTGATGGATGTCCTCGGCCGCGTCGGCGAGAGCGGCTATGGCCGCGTCTCGCTGTTGTCGCAGCCGAAGCCCAAGGACAGCGCCGCAGCTCCTCGGAAGTGATCCACGCGTCATGGCGCTCCGTGCCCTCACATTGCTCGCTTCGCTGGTGCTCCACGGCACGCTGGTCCTGGTCTTTCTGCTACCGGCCGGGGAGACGGCGCTCGAAAGCGGCGCCGGCGACGACCTTCTCGTGATCGAGCACGGCATCGCCATAGAAGGGTTCGCCAAGTCGGGCGAGGCCGAGGAGACGCTCGAACCGGTCGAGGCCCCGCGCGAGGTCAGCCAGGCCAGACCCCCACTCGAGGAGGTGAAGCCCGTCGAGGAGGAGCAGGCCGTCATTGCCTCGAACGACGGGCCACACCACGATGAGATCGTGCGCGAGCCCAAGCCCGAGCTGCTCGAGCCGCCCCATCCGGCCCAAATCGCGACCTTGGATCAGCCCGAGGCGGCGGTGGAGCAGCAGCGGGCCTCGGGTGCCAGGCAAGCCGGCGGCGATACGACGGCGCTGTCGGCCTACCGGGGCAAGCTTTTCGCGCATCTCGAACGCAAGAAGGTCAATCCCGGCTCGCGCCTGGCCGGCACGGTGGTGGTGCGCTTCACGGTTGCCGCCTCGGGCGACGTGATTTCGCGCGAGATCACCGCGAGCTCGGGGTCGAGGACCCTCGACGATGCGGCGGTCGCCAGCATCGATCGCGCCGCGCCTTTCCCGCCCATGCCGAGCGATGTCGCGAGCGGACCGCTCGTGGTCTCCGTCCCGTTCAAGTTCACCGTCCGCTGATCCCCCCGCGTCCGGAGCCGATCTCGCACATGATCGCGGCGCCCCATCCGCGCAGGCCCCTGCAGCGCGCCGCCTCGAACTGCATATAAAATTAACCCCCCATTATCAAATCGCCACTACCGTAATTGCAATATTGGAACCGAGCTTTTCCGTGCCCATGGTCGGATCGCCACAACCGTGAGCAAGGCCCTGTCGAAAGACTATTTCCAATGCTGAGCGGCCCCTTCGGACGAAACAAATCAGCATCGTTGATGGGCGAGTACGCCTCGCTCATCGGTGATGCCGTGCTGCGCCACCGCACGCGCGTCGCCGAGCACACGGCGCGCATCGAGAGCGAGCTCGCCAGCAAGGTGAAATCCGAGTTCATCTCCAACATGAGCCATGAGCTCAGGACGCCGCTCAACACCGTAATCGGCTTCTCGAAGCTGCTCTCCGAGCATGACCGCCGCAAGCTGCCGGACTACGACATCGTCCAATACGCGCTGCTTATTCACGACGCCGCCGAGCACCTGTTATCGGCCATCAACGATATCCTCGACATGTCCAAGATCCACAGCGGCGAGTACACGCTCGACGCCCACGAAGTCGACCTGGGCGAGGTTCTCGGTGCCTGCCTCGCCTCGGCGAGGCTGGCGTCGGAGGAGGCCGGCGTCGCGATCAGCGAGCACTTTGACCTCGATCTGCCCCCCGTGCGCGGAGACGGCCCCAAGCTCAAGCAGGCGTTCTCGAACCTGATCTCGAATGCGATCAAGTTCACGCGCCACGGCGGCAACGTCACGGTCGAGGCGCGCCGGCACGAGGACACCGTGGCGGTCGCGGTCCGCGACACCGGCATCGGGATGACGGCCGAGGAAATCAGAATCGCGCTGACGCCGTTCGCCCAGGTCGACGGCGGCAAGTCTCGCTGGCGCGAGGGGACAGGGCTCGGACTGCCCATCGCCAAGTCGCTCGTCGAGCTGCACGGCGGCACGCTCGCGATCAAGAGCGTGAAGGGCAAGGGCACCGAGGCGATCGTGACCTTGCCCTCTCACCAGCTCACGATCCCCCACGGGCGGGACGCCCTATTCGGCTGCGGACTCGACGCCTGAGAACAGGAACGCATGAGCGAGATGAGCACCATGCAATCGCAGAACTTTCCGGCCAGTCCCGGCTCGAGATCGGCGCACAGCTTCGTCGGCCGCATCGTTTCCGTCACCGGCTCGAAGGCCATCGTTCTTCTCGATAGTCACCCGCACGATCAAGCGGCGAACCGGCCGGAAATGGGCACCTTGCTCGCCATCGACACGGTGAACACGGTGGTGCTCGCCATCGTCTCGGCCTTGAGCGTTCCGGTCCCGGCGCAAGGCAACGAAACAGAGATCTGGATCGCCGAGCTGGGCCTCGTGGGCGAGCTTCTGAAGAGCGCGGACGGGACCGTCAAATCGTTCGGCCGGGGCACGACCATCTACCCGGCCCTCGGCGACCGCGTGCGCATCGCGTCGCATATCGAGCTCCAGCACACGTTCTGCGGCAACGATGCCAGCTCGGTGAGGATCGGGCAGATCCGGCAGGATGCCACGATCTCCGCCATGATCCGCGTCGACGAGCTGCTCGGCAAGCACTTTGCCATCGTCGGCTCGACGGGAACCGGAAAATCCTGCACGACTGCGCTTATTTTGCGGGCCATCCTCGAGCGCAATCCCAATGCCCACATGGTGCTGCTCGATCCTCACAACGAGTACGCAACGACATTCGGCGATCGGGCGGAGGTCATCTCGCCGCGCAACATGCAGCTTCCGTTGTGGCTCCTGAACTTCGAGGAGACGGTCGAGGTGCTGGTCGGCGATCTTGCGCGCAAGGCGGAGATCGAGATTCTGCAAGACCTCATTCCGCTCGCCAAGGGCCGCTACAGCGCTGGGCGCGCGGACAGTCAGAAATTGCGCAAGGGCTTCGATTTCAACCGGTTCACGGTCGACACGCCCGTCCCCTACCGCGTCTCCGACCTGACGAGCCTCATCGACGAGCGCATGGGCAAGCTCGAGAACAAGAAGGATCTTGCCCCCTTCCGCCAGCTCAAGATGCGCATCGAGACCATTTCCCAAGACGGCCGCTATGCGTTCATGTTCGGCTCGCTCACCGTCTCCGACGGCATGGCGCAGGTGCTCTCGCGCGTGTTCCGGGTGCCGGTCAACGGCAAGCCCATCACCATTGTCGAGCTCACGGGCCTGCCGCCGGAGATCGTCAACGTCGTCGTCTCGGTGCTGTGCCGGATGGCCTTCGACTTCGCGCTCTGGAGCGAGGGCCAGATCCCGATCACGCTGGTGTGCGAGGAGGCCCACCGCTACGTGCCATTGAACTCGCAGCTCGGGTTCGAGCCGTGCAAGCGGGCGATCGCGAAAATCGCCAAGGAAGGCCGCAAGTACGGGGCGTCTCTGTGCATCGTCACCCAGCGCCCGGCCGAGATCGATCCCACGATCCTCTCCCAGTGCAACACCGTTTTCGCGCTCCGGATGTCGAACGATCGCGACCAGGCCATCGTCGCCTCGGCGATCTCCGACACAGGTACGGGGCTGCTCGAGTTCCTGCCGGCGCTCGGCCAGCGCGAGGCGATCGCTTTCGGCGACGGTGTGGCGCTGCCCGTGCGCATCAAGTTCGACGATCTGCCCGCGACCGCGCTGCCGCGCTCATCGACGGCCCGCTTCTCGGAGAAGTGGCAGAACTCCGTCGGCGATCAGAATTTCCTCGAGGCGGTCGTCGAGCGCTGGCGCGCCGCCGGCGTCTGCACCGGACTCGACGCGAGCGCGCAGGCCGCCATGCTGGCCGATACGGTGAGCCTCTCCGGGGGTCTGCCCGCGCACGATGGCGCCGAAATGCCGCCCTGGGCCGAGCGGCCCCCTCACCCGCCGGGCCATGCCCGGGAGCCGAGCGGTCCGGCCTCTCCCCGGCCGATCGATGTCTCACACGGGGGCGGGACGGCGAGCCCCGGCCCGCACGCCCCGCCGCGCAGGGACACGCCGGCCGGCGCCAGCGCTGGCGCGGCGGCCCGTAACGGACCACCCCCGGCTCGCGAGGCCGGCGCCCCGCAACCGCCGCCCACGACCGACCCTCGTGCGCAACAGAGCGCGCGCCTGGCGCTCCGCGAGCGGCTGCTGCGGCCGCAAGCGACACGCTGAGGGCCGCGCCAGACCCCGCTTTCTGCCCCAATCGGCGACTAAGGCGTGGGCAGGCTCAACACCTCGGCCGCGGTGAACTCGATTGAGAGCACGGGCAACCCCTGGTACATCCCCAGGCTCGATCGTGCGTCGGCGCGTGTTAAGAGCTGTTGCGCTGGCGGGGGAGGGGGATGGGTCGAGTGTCCCGAACCCGAAGTTCGCACGCGCCTTGCGGAACTCGCGTATGCGAGCTTGGGCTTCATTAGGGACACTAGAACCATTGACTTGCAAGTCATGGCTTTGGTTCAGAAGCTCTCTCACGACCCAGCCGCGAGTGGTGCGGAGTTTCTGAACCGCCATATCAGCGCGGAGGATGAGCGGCCATGAACGCCATCGTTCCGGTTATCCTCTCGGGAGGCTCCGGTACCCGGCTGTGGCCGCTATCGCGCTCGATGTATCCGAAGCAGTTCGTCCGCTTCTTCAACGGCCAAGGCGAGACCTTTCTCGGCGCGACGTTGAAGCGGCTCGACCGCGAGGCGGGCTTCGCGGCGCCGATCCTGGTGTGCAACAGCGACCACCGCTTCCTGGTCAAGGAGGAGATCGAGCGCGCCGGGCTCGAGCCGCGGGCCATCATCCTCGAGCCGGTCGCCCGCAACACGGCCGCGGCCATCGCCGTCGCGGCACTGGCGGCGGCCGGAGAGGATGCGAGCGCCATTCTCGCGGTCATGCCGTCGGACCATGTCATCACGGACAAGGCGCGCTTTGTCGACTACGTCAAGCGCGCGGCGAAAGTCGCCGCCACCGGGCGGCTCACGCTGTTCGGCATGAAACCCGCCGCGGCGCAAACAGGCTACGGCTACATTCGCAAGGGAGAGGCCCTCGAGGGCTTCAACGGCGGCGCCTTTGCCGTCGAGGCGTTTATCGAGAAGCCGGATCTTGCGGCCGCCGGCCGCTACCTCGCCGACGGCCGCTATTACTGGAACAGCGGCATCTTCGTGCTCAATGCGCGCACGTTCCTCGACGAACTCGAGCATCTCGAGCCGGCGATCCTCGACGCAGCGCGCGCCGCCCTCGAGCACGCCGAGGAGGACCTCGGGTTCCTGAGGCTCGAGCGCAATGCCTTCGCCTCCGCGCCCCCCATCTCGGTCGATTATGCCGTGATGGAGAAGACCTCGCGTGCGGCGATGCTGCCGATCGATATCGGCTGGAGCGACATCGGCTCCTGGTCGTCGCTTTGGCAGATCGCCCCTCGCGACGAGAACGGCAACTTCATCCACTGTGACGCCGTGATGGTGGACACGACGGGATGCCTATTGCATTCCGAGAAGTCTCTGATCGCGACGCTCGGCGTCAAGGACTTGGTGATCGTCGACACGCCGGACGCGCTCTTGGTCGCCGACCGGAACCGGGCGCAGGACGTTTCGACGATCGTCGCCGAGCTCAAGCGCTCGAACCGCACGGAGCAGGAGCAGCACCTGCGCAATTATCGCCCCTGGGGGTTCTTCGAGACGCTCAACGTCGGGCCGCAATTCAAAGTCAAGCTCCTGCACGTGAAGCCGGGCGGCAAGCTGTCCCTGCAGATGCACCACCACCGCTCCGAGCATTGGGTGGTCGTGCAGGGGACCGCCAAGGTCGTGATCGGCGACAGCGAAAAGCTCGTGCGCGAGAACGAGGGCGCCTACATCGTCGCCACCCAATGGCACCGCCTCGAGAACCCGGGCACGGTGCCGCTCGAGCTGGTCGAGGTCCAGATCGGGACCTACCTCGGCGAGGACGACATCGTTCGCGCCGACGACGTCTATCATCGCGCGCCGGAGGAGACGCGTTAGCGCGGAGTCTGCTGCAGCCGAGCCGCGCTCCCAGGTTCCGACTTGGAGCGGCTCGTTACATCGAACCGGAGCCCGTCGCCGCAACCCGCGCCCGGCTCCGGAGTTGCCGCCGCGCCGCGGCGGGCCAACTCAACGTTTCTGATCGCCGGGCCGCATTTCCACGACGCGAGCGCCCTCGCCGGGGCCTGCCGGCTCTCGAGCCCGTTCCACCGGCCCCAGCTCGCCTGGCCCCGCTGCGGTATTGCCGCCCGCCGTTTCTGCGGGCGCCTCTGTCGCGCTCTCGTGCTCCATCTGGTGGTAGCGCCGCCAACTCAGCGGAATGGCGGCGAGATAGGCGAGCGATCCCGCCGTAAGCACCCCGTAGGGATAAGTTACAAGGTGCGCGACGAGCCCCACTGCCAAGATGAAAATCGGCAGCACCCATTCGCGGCTGATGCGCTCGCCGAGAAGCTTGCCGGAGAATGTCGGAATGGTCGAGACCATCATGAAAGCGATGCCCAGCGTGTAGATCAGGACCAAATCCATCATCCATTGCGAGTCGCGCAAATCGAGGCCCAGATGGTCGAGATAGATGGGCAGCAGCACGACGATGGCCGCCGCCGGGGTCGGCATGCCCATGAAGTAGGCCGACTGCCACTTGGGCCGGTCGTCGTCGATGGCGGCGTTGAAGCGGGCAAGGCGAAGCGCGGACGCGAGCGCGAAGATCAGCACGCAGATCCAGCCGATGCTCTTCAGGTCGCCCAGCCCCCAGGTGAAGATCATGATCGCCGGGGCGACGCCGAAGTTCACGAAATCGGCCAGGCTGTCGAGCTCGGCGCCGAACCGCGAGGAGGCCTTGAGCAGGCGGGCGATGCGGCCGTCGACGCCGTCCAGGAGTGCCGCGAAGACGATCGCCGCGAGCGCGAACTCGTAGCGGCCCTCGATCGACATGCGGATCGAGGTCAGCCCGGCACACAGGCCGAGAAGCGTGAAGAAGTTGGGCACCAGCATGCGCACGGGAATGCGGGCATGGCTGAACAGCCGCCTGCGGCGCCGGCGGCGCGTTTCCTCCTCGAGCTTGGGCACGATCGGGTCCATGACGGCCCTCCTCCGAGCTTTGGGCGCGGCCATGCCTGGCCGCCGCTTCCTTGCATTCGATGCGCCGAAGCCGGGCCGCATTATATCAGGTCCGGCGCGCCTCGCGCTCGGGTTCGTCCGATTTCAGGTCGGCAAAAATGGTCTCGCCCGCCACCGCGCGCTGGCCGACCGAAACCAGCGCACTGCGAGCGGGCGCCAGATAGGTGTCGACGCGCGAGCCGAAGCGGATGAGACCGATGCGCTCGCCGATGCCGACGCTGTCGCCGTCGCCGCAAAACGCCACGATGCGCCGCGCAATGAGGCCCGCGATCAGCACCACGACAATGGTCGCCCCGGACGCCTGCTCGATCACGAGCGCGCGCCGCTCGTTCTCCTCGCTCGCCTTGTCGAGGGCGGCGTTCAAAAACGCGCCCGGCACATAGACGGTGCGCGTGATCCGCCCGGCGACGGGAGCGCGGGCGATGTGCACGTCGAACACCGAGAGGAACACCGAGATGCGAACGCGCTCTGCCTCGCCCAGCCCCAGCTCCGCCGGCGGCCGCACTTTTTCGATCGCAGAGATGCGCCCGTCCGCCGGCGCCACAACGAGCCCGTCGCGAAGCGGCGTCACGCGGTCGGGATCGCGGAAGAAGTACGCCACCCACAGCGTGGCGGCGGCCGCGATCCAGCCGAGAGCCGGCCAGACGAGGAACAACAGGAGCGTCGCGACGACGCCGATGGCGATGAACTTGTGCCCGTCGCGGTGGACGGGAGCGAGAGTGTCGGCTATGGCGTCGAACGTGCTTTGGCGATCGTCCAAACCTTTGGCCTCTTCTCCTGCGATCGACGGCGCGCCGCGCTTGCGGCCGGGACCGAAGCCTAGCCTCCGAGCCCCTTTGCGCCAACCCGGCAAAGCGTCTTATCCCTATTTGCGGCAGCGCTGAGCCCCGGGACATCAGAGGCTTCACGCGCGGGCGCTGGCGGCCTGCCGATCGGCACCGCAAGCCGGGCTCAGAACGGCACGGCGACGAAGCGCGTGTCGCCCTTCGCGTCCTCGACCAGCAGCAAGACCGTCTTGCCGCCGGCCTTCTTGACCTTGTCGATCGTGGTTGCGATGTCCGCCGGGCTCGCCACCGGCTCCTGCTGCGCCTCGATGATCACGTCTCCGACCTTGATGTTCTTCGAGGCGGCGGGGCTGTCGGGATCGATCTCGGTCACGAGCACGCCTTTGAGTTTTTGATCGAACCCGAACTTGGCCTTGAGCTCGTCGGTGAGCGGCACCAGGCCCAGCCCCATCAAGGCGGCGGCGGGCGGCTTATCCTCCTCCTTCGGCTTCGAGGAGCTGGGCTCGGTCTTGTCGCCCTCATCCTCCAACAGGCCGATGGTGACATTGAGGTTTTTCTTCTGACCGGAGCGCAGCACCTCGACATCGACGGATTTGCCGACCGGCGTCTGCGCCACGAGCTTCGGCAGGCCGCGCATCGTCGTGACCTCCTTGCCGTCGAACTTCATGATCACGTCGCCGGCCTCGACGCCACCTTTGGCGGCAGGGGACTCGGGGGTCACGGCCGCGACCAGCGCGCCAGTGTTTTCGGGAACGCCCAGGCTCTCGGCGATGTCCTCGCTTATGGTCTGGATCTTGACCCCGAGCCAGCCGCGCTTCACCTCGCCGAATTCCTTGAGCTGCGAGATGACCGCCGTCACGGTGTCGGCGGGGACGGCGAAGCCGATGCCGATCGAGCCTCCAGTCGGCGAGATGATGGCGGTGTTCACGCCGACGACCTCGCCGTCCATGTTGAAAAGCGGCCCGCCGGAATTGCCTTTGTTGATCGCCGCGTCCGTTTGCAGGAAGTCGTCGTAGGGCCCCGCGTTGATGTCGCGCTGCTTGGCGGAGATGATGCCGACGGTCACCGTTCCGCCGAGGCCGAACGGATTGCCGATCGCCATCACCCAGTCGCCGACTCTCATGGTCCCCGACGAGCCGAAGGGCACGGCGACGAGCGGCTTCCTGGGCGCCACCTTGAGCAGCGCCAGGTCGGTCTTGCCGTCGCGCCCGATAACCTTGTCGACCTTGAGCTTGCTGCCGTCGTGGAAGTTGACAATGATCTCGTCGGCGCCATCGATCACGTGATTGTTGGTGACGATCAGGCCCTCCCCCCCGTCGATGACGAACCCGGAGCCCAACGAGGAGACCCTTCGCTCGGATGGCGGGATGCGGCCGCCTTTCTTGAAGAAGTCCTCGAAGAACTCCTCGAAGGGCGATCCCTTCGGCACCTTCGGCAGCGGCACGCCCTCGGCGCCCTTGGCGATCTGGGTCGTGGAAATGTTGACGACTGCGTCGATCAGCCGTTCGGCAATGGGGGCTACGGACTGCGGCCCGCGCTGAGCGAGCGACGGCGCCGGCCAGGACAGGACAACGGCAGCGGCAAGTGCCGTCGCGGCGCAACCTTGCAGGAGCGGCCGCCAGCGGGGGGTCGCGGTCCGCCCCAACGTGCACGACATGGAATTGTCCTCCTTGGAGGGTGATGAAGGTCTCGACGCCGTCCCTCGGACCGGCCAATGGCACGGCCAAGCCGGTTTCTCGGGAGGAGATTGAGTTCCGAGTTCAAAGTGTGGGTATTGCACGGCGGCTGTCAACGCGCCACGCCGCCCCGCCGGCGCTAGTGTGGCGGTTCAGAAGTTCCCCACCACACGCGGCTCCCTCGTGAGGGAACTTCTGAACCAAAGCCATGACTTGCAACTCTATGATTCTAGTGTCCCTTTGAATCCGAAGTTCGCAATCCCGTTTGCAGCAAGGTGTGTGCGAACTTCGGATTCGGGACACTAACTAGCCGCGAATCAGCCACACGATGGTTGCGCCGAGGCAAACGGCAATCCAGCCCCCCACCCTGAGCTGGCGCTCCGGCGTGGCCGACGCCGCCTCGAGGAGGGCTCGCGCGAGATGCGGCGCGAGCGCCCACAAGAGGCCCTCGATCACGAGCACCAGGCCGAACCCGACGGCGAGATCGCTCATTGCTTGGGAGGGGTGGCTTCGGCACCCGGCGTGCCCGCGGGGTTGGTGAAGTACTTGAAGAACTCCGACTCCGGCGAAATGACGAGGCGCGTGTCGCCGGGCTTCAAGCCTTGCTCGTAGGCCTGCATGGACCTGTAAAAGGCGAAGAAGTCGGGATCACGCCCGAACGCCTGGGCGAATATGCGGTTCCGTTCGGCATCGCCCTCGCCCCGGAGCTGCTCGCCCTTGCGCGTCGCCTCGGCCTTGATGACGGTCACTTCCCGATCGGCGGTCGCCCGGATGCGGTTGGCCTCGGCCGCGCCCTGGGCCCGGAACTCGGCCGCCTCCCGCTGGCGCTCGGCGCGCATGCGATCGAACACGCTCTTCAGGTTCTGCTCCGGCAGGTCCGCGCGCTTGATCCTGACGTCGACCACCTCGAGACCGAAGTCCTGGCCCTCCTCGTTGACCTGCGCGGCAATCTTTTTCATGAGTTCCTCGCGCTTGTCGCGCACCAGGTCTTGAAACGTGGCCGAGCCCAAGGCGCGGCGCAGCGCCGACTCGATGATCGGCCCCATGCGCGAGCGCACGCCGGTTTCCAATCTCAGCGTCTGATAAAACTTCAGGGGATCGACGATCTTGAAGCGCGCGAAGGCGTCGACCAGGAGCCGTTTCTGGTCGGAGGCCGTCACCTCCTGCGTCGCCGTATCGAGATCGAGGATGCGCTTGTCGAAGATGTCGACCGTCTCGACGAGCGGCACCTTCCAATTGAGCCCAGGGTGCGTCACGACGCGCTTGGGCTTGCCGAATTCGAGCACGAGGGCCTGCTCGTTCTGGTGCACGATAAATGCCGATGAGTAAAGGGCGAAGGCGGCAAGGCCGATCAGGATGACGATCAGCGAGAGAAGCGTGCGCATGATCAGTTCCCTCCCTCGCCTTTCTTCTTCTGCAGTTGATCGAGCGGCAAGTAGGGGACGACACCCTGGGTGGCCCCCCTGTCGAGGATGATCTTGTCCGTGCCGGCCATGACGCGCTCCATGGTCTCGAGGAACATGCGTTTTCTCGTCACTTCGGGCGCCTTCTTGTATTCCTCGTAGACCTGCAAGAAGCGGGCGGTCTGGCCATTCGCCTCGGCGACCGTCTGCTGCTTGTAGCCCTCGGCCCCCTGCAGGATTCGCTCGGCGTCGCCGCGTGCCTCGGGGACCACCTTGTTGGCGTAGCCGAAGGCCTCGTTCTGCAGCCGCTCCTTGTCGGCGCGCGCCGCCTGCACGTCGCGGAACGCATCGATCACCTCGGCGGGAGGATCGACCTTCTGCAGCGTCACCTGATCGACCTGGATGCCCGCCTTGTAGTAGTCGAGCGTCGTCTGCATGAGGCTCTGAACGGCGGTCTCGGTCTTTTGGCGCGACGCCGTCAGGATCGGCTGGATGTTGGACTGGCCGACGACCTCGCGCATGGCGCTTTCGGCGACCTCCTTGACCGTCGTTTCGGGGTTCTGGATGTTGAACAGATACTGCGCCGCGTCCTTGATGCGCCAATAGACGACGAAGTCGATATCGACCGTGTTCTCGTCGCCGGTCAGCATCAGGCTTTCCTCCTTCACGTCCTGGGTGGCGCCGCCGCCGAAACCGCGCGCCGTCGCCGGCGAGCGCATGCCGATCTCGATGATGTTCTGCCGCGTGACCTTGGGCAGGACCACCTCCTCGATCGGGTAGGGCAGGCGGAAATGCAGGCCCGGCGGCTCTTGGCGCACGAACTCGCCGAAGCGCATGACGACGCCGAGCTCGTCCGGGTTGACGCGGAAGAAGAAGGCATACCAGGCGACGACCGCGCACGCGGCCACCGCGGCCAGGAAGATCAGCGGCCCGGGAACGCCGCCGCCCCCTTGCATCACCTGCTTCATGCGGTCCTGGCTGCGCTTCAGCATCTCCTCGAGATCCGGCGGCTGGCCGCCCGGACCCTGGCCCCAGGGACCCCCTCCCCCGCCGCCTTTCCATCCGCCGCCGCCGCTCTGATTGCTCCAAGGCATGAGGTAACCCTCTCGATTAGGGAGGAAGGCCGGGAGGAGCCGCGCGGCTGCGCAACCGGCGCTGATCGGGCGCGCTCTGAGGCCCGGTGTGAATGTAGCCTAGCTTATAGGCCACGCCCCTAGCCGACGCAAACACGCCCTGAGACCGGAAGAGCGATAGATGGCCGCTTTTGGCGGGCGCCGGGCTACGCCACCCCGCTCGCGCGTGCCCGCACGAGCACCTTGAGCGTTGCGGCATAGTCGTCCTTCGGGCTGCGCGCCAAAGCCTCGCGCGATACCTCCTCCCATTCGCTGATCTCGATTGGAGGAAAGTGGGCATCACCCTCGGGCTTGGCGTGGACCTCGGTCCAGTAGATGCGGTCCGCGAGCGGGAGCACCTCGCGAAAGATGTCCGCGCCGCCAATGACCATGATCTCGTCGGCGCCCCGCGTCGCGGCCAGCACACGGGCAAGAGTCAGCGCATCGGACAGACTTCCGACAACGGACGCGCCCTCGGCTGTGAAGCCGGGATCGCGCGTGACGACGATGTTGTCGCGCCCGTCGAGCGGCCTCGCAAGCGACTCCCACGTCTTGCGACCCATGACGACGGGCCTGCCCATGGTCAGGCGCCGAAAGGTTTTCAAGTCGGACGGCATTCGCCACGGCAGGCCCCCTTTGGCCCCGATGACGCCGTTCTCCGCGACCGCGACGACGAGGGCGATAACGGCGCTCATACCGCCACCGGGGCGGCAATGTGGGGGTGCGGATCGTAGTTCAGGAGCCGGAAGTCCTCGTATTTGAAATCGAAAATCGAGGTGACGCGCGGGTTGATCTCCATCCGGGGGAGCGGGTGCGGCGAGCGGGAGAGCTGCTCGTCCGCCTGCTCGAGGTGGTTCAGATATAAGTGGGCGTCGCCGAACGTGTGGACGAAATCACCCGGCTTCAGCCCGGTCACCTCAGCCATCATCATGGTGAGCAGCGCATAACTCGCGATGTTGAACGGCACGCCGAGGAACACGTCCGCCGAGCGCTGGTAGAGCTGGCACGAGAGTCGCCGCTCGGCGACATAGAATTGGAACAGGCAGTGGCACGGGGCCAGCGCCATGTCCGGGATCTCGGCCGGGTTCCACGCCGAGACGATCATGCGCCGGCTGTCGGGGTTGGCTTTCAGCGTCTCCACGACCTCCGTGATCTGGTCGATGGTACGGCCGCCGGGCGCGAGCCATTCCCGCCACTGCTTGCCGTAGACGGGGCCGAGATCGCCGGCTTCGTCCGCCCATTCGTCCCAGATTTTGACGCCGTGCTGTTTGAGGTAGCCGATGTTGGTGTCACCGGCGAGAAACCAAATGAGCTCGTGGATGATCGATTTGACATGCAGCTTCTTGGTCGTGAGCAGAGGAAATCCGGCCGCGAGATCGATACGCATCTGGTGGCCGAAGATCGACAGCGTTCCCGTGCCGGTGCGGTCGCTCTTCCTCACACCCTCGGTGCGGACGCGGCGGAGCAGATCCAGGTATTGCTGCATAAGGAGAATGTAGGCGATTCTGGCGCGGCTTACAGTCCGGCCGCATCACTCCTTCGGAGTCTTGGCGGCAATCGTTCCCCATCGCCCGTCAAGCAGGCGAAACCGGCGCGAACGAATACGTGAACGCGAGGGATGAGGCGTTGGCGACGGCATGCGCGACGACCACGGTCCGCATCGACCCGGTGCGCCACATGAGCCACGCCATGAGGAGGCCGGCCACGAACACGCTCGCGAGCCCCGGATACGAATAGCCCAAGTGCAGCAGCGTCCACAGCATGTTGGCGATCAACGCCCCGCCCGCGAAGCCGAGCCGGCTCTGCGCCAGCGCCGACAACAGGAAGCCGCGAAACGCCAGCTCCTCCCAGAGCGGCGCGAGCACGATCGCCACCAGCACCGTCCCCCACCAGAGCGGCGACCGGAGCCCCTCGGTCAGCCATTTGGCATCGGCAAAGACATCGAACCCGACCGCAAGGTACATGGCGAGCTCCAAGGCGCCGCTCGCGGCCACGACCAAGAGGCCCGCGAGCACGCACGCCCCCCACCCGGGCTTGGGGGCGCCAAGGCGCAGCACGTCCCGGCGCAGGCCGCCGCGGCCGGCCGCCCACCATACGACCGCGAGCGAGATCAGCTGCGATAGAAGCGCGGTCAGAAGGCCGATCGGGGTGGCAAGCGATGCCATGCTCATCACCGTGCCGTCGATGGCGGCATCGGGATCCCCCAGAACCGGGACCAAGATCACAATGGCAAACGGCGCCGCGAGCGAGGCGAGGCAAGCGAGCACGGTCACGGTCAAGGCCGAGAGAGCGCCCCAAGGCGTCGCCGGCACGTAGCGGGCGGAGCCTTGAAATAGCGCAGCGATGCCGCTCGTGCCCACCACGCTCCCCGTCACGGCCCGTCCCCGGCGTAAGCCCTCTCGCCGGGGCACACCGCCTCAACCAAGCGGCGGAGTCAACAGGAGTACCAAGCCGAGGGCGGAATTGAACAGCACGTGGCAGGCGATCGGGACGCGAAGGCTTCCCGTGCGCACGAGCAGCCACGAAAGCAGAAGGCCCGACGCGAAAACCTGCGCCTGGGCAATTGGCGTGTGACCGACATGGAGCGCGGTCCAGAGGGATGTCGTGACAAGGGCCGCGCCGGCCCGGCCGAGGCTCGACTTCGAGAGCGCGGAAAAGAGGAAGCCGCGAAAAAGGAGCTCTTCCGATAGGGGTGCCAGCAGGCACAGGACCGGCAGCAACAGCCAACCGAATTCGGCTTGTAGACGCCCCTGATTGGGCCTCAAGTCGGCGAGCACAAGCTCGGGCGCGAACGCCAGAAGAGCACCGAACCACAGAGCCGCGCCGGCGGCGCCGGCCAGGATCGCCGCAAGATAGGCGGGGACACCCGCGGCGGGCGGCTCGAGCGCGAGCGCACGCAAGGGGCGGCTCTCGAACTGGCGTGCGGCGGCGAGCGTCGATGCGATGAATGTTGAATGCATCACGGCAAAGTAGATTGCGGTCTGCACGGCCTGATGGCGCGCGAGGACCCCGGGAGCGGTGGCCCCCGGCAGCTTAAGCCCCGCGAGCCAGGCGTAGACCCATACGGCGGCCAAGGCCGCGACGGGGGCGCAAGCGAGGATTAAGGCGCCAGCGAGCAAGGCCGGCCCTGGGCGCCATCCCGTTTCAGGGGTGTAGGACGCCGGCGCCGCGATCAAAAAGGCGAGGACGCGGCGCCCGAGCGCGAGCGCCGTTGGCTCTACACTGTTCATTCCCGGCCCGGGCGCCATCGCATGAGCCGCCATTTCTGCGACACTTTGAGCCCCTTCGCCAAGCCTCCCCAGCGCCGGAGCGAGCCGAACACTTTTATTTCACGCAATCTCAGCATATATTTGCCGTGCTGGATTCGTCCGGCTATGGCGATAAATGGACGTCGGAATAAGCCGATCGGACCCGGGGGCAGTACCCGGCGCCTCCACCAAATGCCGCCGCCCCGACAAGGTCCAGGCCTGGGGCCAGGCATGTGAGTTGACGCCGCAAGCCGCAAGGCAGCGGCGGCATCTGATGGGGGCGAACTAGGATCGACGAGGGTGTAAAGGGCGCGCTTTCGCTCGGCATGGTACCGCCGTCATCGGGCCATTCAGAATAGTTGCCAATGACAACTATGCTGAGGCTGCTCTCGCTGCGTAACGCAGCGCGAAAAGCCTGAACTAGAAGTCCTAGCCCCTAGCCGGGCAAGGCGCGGTTCGGAGGGCACCGGGCAACAGAAGCCCTCCACTCTGTTTCGCCCCTGAGGAGGGAGGCGGCCCGCGGCGATGCAAGACGAGATGACGGCCGAGCCGACGATCGACTACGACGCCTTGGCGCAGGAGGCGATGCGCGGCGTCGTTCGCACGGTACTGACCCGCACCGCCAAGTCGGGCCTGCCGGGCGACCACCACTTCTACATCTCGTTCGACACCGAGGCGGCGGGCGTGGCGCTCTCCAAGCGCTTGCGCGAGAAATACCCGCGCGAGATGACGATCGTGCTTCAGCACCGGTTCTGGGATCTCGCCGTCACCGACGACCGGTTCGAGGTCAAGCTCACGTTCGACGGCATCCCCGAGCGGCTCGTGGTGCCGTTCACGGCCATCAAGGTGTTCTTCGATCCCTTCGTGCGCTACGGCCTGCAGTTCGAGGACCCGGAACTCGGCCCCGACACGAGCGCGCACTCGCTGGCCTCGAACGGCCTCGACGGCGAGAGGCGCGCGACCATGACCCGCTCCGCCTCGCAGAGGAAGCCGCGGCCGGCGAAGAAGGCCCGCGCCGACCGCGATGGGCCGGGGGCTCAGCCGCGGCCTCAGACCGCGCCCATGCCCGCCCCGCCCGCGGGACCGGCAGCCATGCCCGCTGCGCCGGCCTCCATCGCGACGCCGGCCGGCAAGGGCGCGCAGCCTCACCCCACGGCCGCGAACTCCGAGCCCGGCAAGCCCCCCGGCGGCGGGGCGCGGGTCGTGAGCCTCGACCAGTTTAGGAAGAAGTAGTCGGGTTAGCGCGGCCCGTGCGCAAGCCGTTCTTGGACATCGCCCATTCCGCGCGTAACCCAACTCATTCGCGCCCAGCCCTGACGCAACCCGTCCGCATTCGCCGACAGCCCGGACCTATTTCCGGCAAAGGTGAACAGCCGCGCGTGACCCTTGTGAGACGAGCCGGTATGCGCTGCAAATCGTCAGGTGTCAGCAGTGAAGCTGACTCGCCAGGCGCACGGCGCGCTCACACACGTCGGGGGAGAACTTCGGGGATTTTGATTCGTTGGTCATGGCTCCAATCTCTCAAGATCTGGAGCCTCCGGCAAACCCGGGGCGGTTCAACCTCTCAACTCAGGAGGAAGCAACAATTCTCGCGCCGCGCCATTCTTGATTGACATCACGCTCCCGATCGGGCGCCGGAAAAAGAGCGTCGGTCTTGCCTTCGACCCAATATTTCAGAAGTCCGACCCATTCGTGTATGGCAATGCGAAGTGCGTCAGGTGATCCGGCTGGAAGGTCCGCTACCGGCCACGGCTCGATGGCAAAGCCTGCCTTGCGGAAGCAGCCCATGGCGCGAGGCATGTGCGATGCTGAAGTCACAAGCAGCCATCGCTCGGTGGGTTTGGGGTGCAATAGCGACGTTGTTAGAACCCCGTTTTCGAACGTATTGCGGGATCGGCTCTCGAGGATCACCCGCTGGCCCGCAACTCCATTGTCAAGGATAAACTGTCGCGTTTGCTCGCCATCACCGCTCACCACCAGCTTCGCGGTGCGATAGCGCCGGGCTAGCCTCATTCCTTCGAGGATACGCCCTGGGCTACCGCCAAGAACGACAATCCCTTTGATCGCGCCCGTACCATCTATGCTCGCGCGCTCAAATCGGGTCTCCAACGGCGCGACGAGAGCCGTGCCGATGTCGGGGATGCTCGCGAACCAAATGAAAGCAGCACACGCCATGCCGGACCAAATGCCGGTTCTGGCGCGACGCGCCACAGGGGGCACCCTTCTGACAAGGCCGAGATACGCCTCGGCCCGTTCAAGCCAGCTCCCGCGGCGGTTTGTGAAGAATGACATTGGCGATGTTCCCGTTACTTTGCGCATCGAAGCTCACAATTCTTTCCGCCGTGGCCCGGTGTTGGGCTCAATCGCTCCTGCAGTTCCGGTGTTAGAATTCCGATCCTCGGTCGCCCCGTTGAGCAGCGCCCAAAAGCCAAGCAAGAAAACAAAGGTGGTTACTGCAAAGCCGCCCAAGAAGGACGTGCTGAGACTTACGCCGAAGGCGCCGGTCGCGCAATTCACAAGGACCGCCCAGAAGAGACTCGGGAAGCCGGCAAAGAGGAGCGCGCCGAGCAGCCGGGCCAAGGGCCCGGTCTGGGACCGGACGTGATCTCGCTGAGGCAAGCTTTCTGTTATTGCGTTCATGGACGACCTCGGCAGAGTTCTCACACAACGGTTTTCTATGACACGCGCGGACGCTCTGGGCTTCCCTGGGCATGTCGCTGCGGCCAAAGTCGTTAACGCAGTTTGACTTGAGTGGCAGCCGAATTCCGCCAGCATTCGTGGTTTGCCTGTTGAGAGCGGTGGACAAATCGCGTGACAAGCCAATTAGCTGTGGATGCAAGACGTCCGCTGTGGATACGGCATGGCGACGCCGGCAGTGTAAGCGTCCGGCGCGGCCCGCCTTGCGCAGCGCAGCGTAAGGCCTAGTCATACTCATAGTCGTATGACTAGTCGGACGGGCGATGGGCGGGCGGGTTGAAGTCATCACGGGGCGCGAACGGCGGCGGCGCTGGAGTAACGAAGAGAAGCTCCTGCCGATTGAGGACGCGTGCCGTCCGCGCCTGCTTTCTCCGCCACCGCTCAGCTGCGGGTGAAGGCGCGGCTCCCAAAGGCAATCGGACGAACGAAGTCGCGACCGACCATATTGACCGCGGCCTAGCGACGGTCACCGCAGGTCACTCGTACCCCGTTGGCGCGAATACCGGGTCGGGTTGCCGATTTGCCGTCGCCGGGCGTCAAGCTGCGGGCTATACTTTTCCACAGATTTCTCTAAGATATCTGCGTAGACGAGTGTTGCTGCGAGTGAGTGGTAGGATGTTGAAGCTGTCTGCTCCGGCGTTTAACAAACAGCGTTCTATCGAGAGACCCAAGGCTCAAGTGATCGCGGTCATTGAGCGGCTGACGGGCGTCCGTCCAAACCCCGAATTCATCACGGATCGCGGCACGGATGCTTGTGTTATTTGCGGGGCGGACACTGAGGTTCCCAGCCAGCTCCATGTCAACCTGCGGGAGGGGTATATAGATGGCGTGGGCCAGTGCTGCGCGAGTTGCGGATCAGACTGACGGCGCGTCAAAATTTGTTCGGGGGCACATCGGCGATTCCGCAGCAGAAGCACCGATTTTCCAAAAAACTAAGGACCACGGCACGCCGCCCAATCTCCGTAGGGATGCGCAGGGAAGACCTCCAAGCTGTTGGAGTGCCTTTTCCTTCCGAAGCGGCGGCGCCTGAAATTCATCCCGAAAGATTTCGCCAAGAACGTGTCGTGAAGCTCATGTTCGCGGCGATAGCGCTCGGGACCGAATCACTCGGCCAACGGTACGTGGGAGCCGTCAAACTCTTGGCTCGCGGTAGTGTCCAGTATCTTTCGCACTTTGGATTTGGGCTGAGCAGCGCCCGACCGTGGCTCAAGTCGTCACAAATCT
>DATETZ010000170.1:0-19749 GCA_035283385.1 Hyphomicrobiaceae bacterium | reverse complement strand
GCTAGTGTCAACTGACAAAGGAAATGATCATGAGCACGATGACCAAGAAGGCGGCGCTCGGCGCCGTTGCGTCCCTCCTCGCCTTGACGGCGATGGTGGGTGGCGCGGAAGCCCACCACCGCAAGCACCGGCATTTATTCTTCGTCGAGCACCACGACTGCAGCTTCTACAAGTGGAAGTGGCTGTCGACGGGCAAGCACTTCTGGAAGTGGAAGTACTTCGAGTGCATGAGCTGGTAGCGACCGGCGTCCGGCCGGCGCGGACCTCCATCCCCCGCTATCGACCGGCCGGACGCTCGGCCTCCCAGCCCTGCTGGGGGGCCATTTTTCTGCGATTTGCGGGGCGCGTGTGCTCGCTAGGCGCTAGCTGGCTCATGGCTTCTCTGCTAGTCGTGCCGGGACTGCCGAAGTCGACAATCCCCCCGGTCATTCCATGTCGCGCGCGCGCCTGCTCCTGTCGCTGGTCATTGGCCTCGCGCTCCTTGCACCCTTGGCCCCGGGCCATGCCCACCACACGTTCGTCACCAAGTTCGACGGCTCCAAGACCATCAGGCTCGCCGGCGTCGTGACGTCCGTCAGCTACTCCAATCCGCACATCCACTTCCAAGTCCAGGTGGGCGGCACGACCTGGACGGTCGAGACCGAGAGCATTTCGGCAGCGCGCGGGCACGGGCTCACGCAAAACGTGCTCAAAGCGGGCGCCAAGGTGACGATCGCCGGTTGGCCGGCGCGCGATGGCTCTCCCGCCTTGGGCCTCCACAGCATTTCGATTTCCGGCGGTCCGTCGATGACGATGCGCCGCACGGCGCACTGAGCCTCGCCTCATGCCACTCATATCCGATGAATTCTGGGAACGAGCGGCGGCGAGCCCCCTCGCCGTCGCGGTGCGGGAATCGATTTGGGTCTATCCGTTCCTCGAGACCGTGCACGTCCTGGGCCTGGCGCTCCTGTTCGGCGCCATCGTTGCCTTCGACCTGCGCGTCTTGGGCTTCAGCACCGCGCTTTCGGTCTCGCGCCTCTGGCAGCATGTGAAGCCGTGGATCTGGACCGGCTTCGCCCTCGCCTTCGCCAGCGGCGTGCTGCTGTTCATCGGCGACGCGGCGGACTTCGCGGCCAACCCTGCAGTTCAGGTGAAGCTGGTCCTGATCCTGCTCGCCGGCCTCAACGCCGCAGTGTTCGAGACGAGGCTGCGTCCCACGGTCGCAGCGTGGGATCTCGACACGCCGGCCCCGCGCGCCGCGCGCATCTCGGCGGGTCTGTCGCTTGCCCTTTGGTTCTCGATCCTGATCGCGGGCCGGTTGATCGCCTATATCAAGTAGGCTCCCGCGGCGCGCGCGAACGGCCCCCTGTTTCCGGGCGCCGGGCAAAATTCTGCGGCGTGTACCCAAGGAAACAGCGCCCACGCCCGGACCCCGGCATACTCAAACCATCGAGAGCACGACGGGCCCACGCCCCGCAGCGCTCTCCTCCTTTTCCCCCGCCGGGCTGCCCTCCCCCAGCCCGGCCCATGCGGCCCCTCGAGTCTCCCCGCTCGAGGGGCCTTTTCTTTCCGCGGAGCCGAGGTCGGCGCAGACTGCGGCCGTGCGCTCTCGCATCGCCGTGCGGCTATTCCTCGGTCTCCTCGATCATCGCCGCCACGACTGGGCGCAAGTCCCGCAGGGAACGCGTGGCGATCTTCCACATGATGCGATCATCGACGCGCTGATAGTGATGCCGCAGCAGATTGCCGATCGCAGCAATCTCGTCCCACGGCTGTTCGGGAAATCTCGCTTTCAACGTCGCAGGAATGTGCCGGCTCGCCTCGGATACGATCTCAACGCACCGCTCGACCGCCTTCCGGAGTTTGAAGTCGCCTCGGTAGCCTGCCAAGTCCACGCCGGACGTCATCTCTGCCACGCCGTCGATGGCTTCCAGCATGTCGCGCAGACGAACAAGCTGCGTCCGCTTGATCACCTAAAACACCTTGATCGCCTCGGCCTCGATTGCGGGGCGCAAGAGCGGATGCAGCCCCTCACGCGTCGTGAGGTCGGCCGGGCGACCGAGGACGTGCGATAGCCGCTCACGCAGGCGGATCAATTCGACAAAGCCAAATTTCTCCGGGTCGTAGTCCACGAACAGATCGATGTCGCTTTTCTCGACTGCTTCGCCGCGCGCCGCGGAGCCGAACAGATAGAGCGACGTGGCACCGAACGCGCGGATGTCTGTTGCGCGGTTGCGGAGTTCGGCGATGATGTCGGCGCGGGTCATGATCAATAGTATGACATTAGAGCGTGGCCGCAAGCTCAGGTTGGTGGCGATGGGTGCGAAGCGAGGAGGCGATGTGAAGAGGCAACATATTAAGCAACCAGTGACGAGTCCGGCAGTTGGCTGCGCCGGCGAGCTTGTCGCTCAAGCAAGACTGTTGATGCGCGGCTGGCTGGTCGGCAACATCAACCGCGGAGGCATGATGAATGCCCCGGCCGTCGATCTCATGGCGGCGATACAGTGAAAGCCCCCTGCGTGTACCTCCTGTCGAGCAAGCGCGATGGCGTTCTCTACATCGGCGTGACGAGTAATCTCGAGCAGCGCATGGCTGAGCACTCTCAGGGCCTCATCCCTGGCTTTACGCTGCGCTACGGCGTCAAGCAGCTCGTCTACTACGAGTTCCACGATACAATGGACGCCGCGATCCGGCGCGAGAAGCGGCTCAAGGAATGGCGCCGAGCCTGGAAGGTGCGGCTCATCGAGAGCATGAGCCCGGATTGGCGCAACCTCTTCGATCCCGACACGGGCGAGATCGCGGAAGGGCCCCCCGACCGCGCGCGCGAGAACCGCTAACGTCGAATGTATGGAGACTTGCATGGGTCCCGCTCTTCAGCGGGATGACGGTGGAAAATGTGTCAGCCGTTCGCGCCTAACTCGACGTCATCCCGACGCAGGCCGAAATCTACGACACCACTCATGAATTATAGGGTCTTATTGACCGCCGCACCATCGACGACCTTCAGTAGGCTGTCAATGAAAGCGCAAACCTTCAGCGCGTCCTCTCGCGTGATGTGATCGAGGACATGATGATGCGTCGGGTTGCGATAGGCACCGACGATGCCACGCAGAATGCTGGCAAAGCCGTCCTGCACATTCTTGTCGTCGCTGAACTTGAGAACAGTCGATCGCGGGTCTCCCTTAACCACCTGATTGACCAACGCAACTCCAACCGCCCCCGCAGAAGTGCCGGATTTCGTCCGAATTCGGTCCTCGAGCACAAGCGTCGCTTGGTTGATTACACGATCAAAGTTGCTAGGAGCCGAGAGGAGGTCTGAACAGCGGGCCTTCAGTTCCTCGTCGTGTATTGAATTGTAAATGCTTCCAATCTCGACCACTTCACGACCCACATGCTGAGTGTCCTCTAGATAAGCAATCATTTGATAAAGCTTGTTCTCGACTTCAGCCTTCTGCACCCAAATAGAGGAACTTTCTCTGTTGAATGCAGTCTGAGGCAACAGTTAATGGCTCGTATCTTCGGACAATACGTCTCCAGTTTTCTTCACTACCAGATCGAAATCCAATCCCAACTGATACGGGACTGCATTGCTATCTCGCAGCGCCAAAGCCCGTTCTACGCCTCGCAACCGCGCATACACCTCCTTCAACCGATGCCTATCAATTGTCATCTCTCACTCCCACTCAATGGTGCCGGGCGGCTTGGAGGTGATGTCGTAGACGACGCGGTTGATGCCGCGCACCTCGTTGATGAGGCGCGTCGCGGTCGGCCCCAGAAACTCGTGCGAGAAATCGAAATAGTCGGCGGTCATGCCGTCGCTCGAGGTGACGGCGCGCAGCGCGCACACGTACTCGTAGGTGCGCGCATCCCCCATAACGCCGACGGTGCGCACGGGAAGGAGCACGGCGAACGCCTGCCAGATCGTGTCGTAGAGCCCCGCCTTGCGGATCTCGTCGAGGTAGATGGCGTCGGCTTGCCTCAGGATCGCGAGCTTCTCCGGCGTCACCTCGCCGGGAATGCGAATGGCAAGGCCAGGGCCCGGGAACGGGTGGCGCCCAATGAAGTGCTCGGGCAGCCCGAGCTCGCGCCCGAGCGCGCGCACCTCGTCCTTGAACAGCTCGCGCAGCGGCTCGATGAGCTTCAAGTTCATGCGCTCGGGCAGTCCGCCGACGTTGTGGTGCGACTTGATGGTGACCGATGGGCCGCCGGTGAAGGAGACGCTCTCGATCACGTCCGGATAGAGCGTGCCTTGGGCCAGGAACTCCGCTCCGCCGAGCTTTTTCGCTTCCTCCTCGAACACGTCGATGAACAGCCCGCCAATGGTCTTGCGCTTCGCTTCCGGGTCCTCGACTCCGCTCAGCGCCGTGAGGAACCGCGCCCGGGCGTCGACGTGCACGAGGGGAATGTTGTGGTGCCCGCGGAACAGCGAGACGACCTCCTCCGCCTCGTCTTGGCGCAGCAGGCCATGGTCGACGAAAATGCAGGTGAGCTGGTCGCCGATCGCCTCGTGAATGAGCACGGACGCAACCGCGCTATCGACGCCGCCGGAAAGGCCGGCGATGACACGGCCGCGGCCCACCTCTGCGCGAATCTTCGCGACCTCCGAGGTGCGGAAGTGCGCCATGGTCCAGCCGCCGGGGAGCCCCGCAATCTTATGCACGAAGTTGCCAATGAGCTTGGCGCCGTCCGGAGTGTGCACGACCTCGGGGTGGAACATGGTGGTGTAGATGCGGCGCCTCTCGTCGGTCGCGATCGCGAACGGAGCGTTTTCGCTGGTAGCCTTGACCGAGAAGCCGTGCGGCAGCCGTGTCACCCGGTCGCCGTGGCTCATCCACACCGGATAGCGCCTGCCGACTTCCCAGACCCCCTCGAAGAGCGCGCTCCTCTCCTTGATCTCGACGTCGGCGCGGCCGAACTCCGCCGCGTGGCCGCCTTCGACGACGCCACCGAGCTGCACGGCCGTCGTCTGCTGCCCGTAGCAGATCGCGAGGACCGGCAGGCCGCTGTCGAAAATGGATTGCGGGGCGCGCGGCGAGCCCGGAGCGGTCACCGAGGCTGGGCCTCCCGAAAGGATCACGGCTTTCGGCTCGAGCCGGCCGAGCGCCTCGTCTGCACGATTGAACGGCACGATCTCGGAGTAGACGCCCGCCTCGCGCACGCGCCGCGCGATGAGCTGCGTCACCTGGCTGCCGAAGTCGATGATGAGGACGGTGTCGGTCACGGGATCCTGTGGGCATTCGAGGGAAATTCTAGTCCCAATCGATGGCGCGGGTAGACCACCCGCGCGTTGCAGCGTCAAGCCGCGGCAGCGGTTCTCGTGCGCCGCGGCACGAGGCGCCAAGGGTCTTGACGCGGCACAAGGCAGTCCCAGGACGGGGGTGGCTTGGTATACAGAATTGTGGCGGGGCGAGGCGTCGATGCTCGAGAGCAATGTGTGGATGGTGCTTCTGGCCGCGCTCGTGACCGCGGCCGCGACGGGTTTGGGCGCATTGCCGTTCCTCTACGTGAGACGCATGAGCCTCTTCTGGGTGTCGATCGCGAATGCGATCGCGGGCGGGCTCATGTTCGCCGCCAGCCACAGCCTCGTCGCCGAGGGCATGGCGCTCAGCCCCGAGCGCGTTCTCTTGGGCCTCGTCCTCGGGCTTACGGGGATTCTTGCCGGCAAGCAGCTCATCGGCGGCGGAGACAACGTCCGCATCGCCCATCTCTCCGGCTTGGACGCCCGCAAGGCGTTCCTCATCATCGCGGTCATGACCGCCCACTCGTTCGCGGAGGGCGTCGGCGTCGGCGTCTCGTTCGGGGGCTCGGGCGAGCTTGCGACCTTCATCACGGCGGCCATTGCGGTCCACAACATCCCCGAGGGGCTCGCGATCAGCCTGGTCCTGGTGCCGCGCGGCACGCCGGTCTGGCAGGCCGCCCTGTGGAGCATCTTCACGAGCCTGCCGCAGCCGATCATGGCGGTGCCGTCGTTCCTCATTGTCGAGGCGTTCGAGCCGTTCCTGCCGGTGGGCTTCGGCATCGCCGCCGGGGCCATGATCTGGATGGTGTTCGCCGAGCTCATCCCCGACGCGATGAAGAACGCCTCCGCGAGCGCGGTCGGCGTCGCCGTGACCCTCGCCTTTGCCGCCATGCTGGCGTTCCAATACCTGCTGCTCAAGGCTTGAGGCACGGCCGCCACGCCCGGGCGATGACGCCGAGAGGGTGCTCGACGCTGCGGGCCCGAGGTCAAGGATGCATCAGTTTCGAGAGCTCCGACAGCACTTCCTCGACGTGGTCGAGCACCCAGAAGTGTCCCGCGCCGTCGAGCTCAACGAGGCGGCAGCGTGGAATGAGGCTCGCCAGATGCAGCGCCGACGGCATCGGAACGATCCGATCGGCGAGCCCCTGCCAGACGATCGCTGGCGCGGTGATGGCCCGGTAATCGACGCCCCACGGCGCGGCATAAATCGAAAGATCGAGGATGCCGCCTCGGGGACCGCTTCGCAGCCCCTCCCGCGTCACCGCAACGAGAGCGTCGCGGACGTGCGGCCTGGCGAGCAGTTGGGCGTCCGCGCCACTGAGAGCGCGCGCGAATGCGCCGCCGAACCGCGCCGGTGCAGCGAGGAAAAGACGCCGGGCCAAGCCCGCCAGCGATCCAATGAGCCATTCGCGGCGCGGCAGAGAGAGGAAGAAGCAGCGGTGCAGGAGCCCGAGTGGATGGTTGCCGGCCGCTTCGGTGGCCATGTAATCGGCGACGGGGCCCATGGGCGAGATGAGGGCCAGCGCGCTCACGCGCTCACCCAAGCGACTGGCCAGCGCCACGCCGTAGGGCGCGCCGCCCGAGATGGCGAGGATCGCGAACCGCTCGAGCCCCAGAGCATCGGCGACGCGCGACAGCCAAGCGGCGCGGCTCGCGAGCGACGGCCGGCCGTCGGCGGGAGTGAAACCGTATCCAGGGCGATCAGGAGCGAGAAGACGGAGCTCGAGGCGCCGCGCCGCTTGATCGGCAAGCGCAAACATCAGCCGGGAGGCCGGGGCGCCGTGGAGCGCGAGCACGGGGGCTCCGCCGGCGTCGCCGTATTCGGCGAAGCTCACCGTCCCTCCGCCCGGCAGCTTGATAGTTTGCGCGTCCCGTTCCTCGGCTCGAGCCATTTCGACCCCGCACCGCTCTTCTCCTCGGGGATTGTCTTGCGACAACGAGTTGCCAGCCGGAGTCCCCCCAGCACGGCCCGAACGGTCAGGATCGCAACGTTGCTAGCGGCTCGCAGGCGTCTGCGCGAGGGGAAGGGGAACTTCTGAACCGCCATACGAGGAGCCGGATGGCCACAGACGGCCTATTGCGCGGCCTCGACGTGGGTCTGCGCAGGCGTCTGCGTCCTGGCGACAATGTTGAGGCGCTCGACAGCGGCCTGCAGGATCTGGTTCAAGAGCTCCGTATACCGCATGCCCTGGAAGCCCGCCATGAGGTTGACCTTGCCGTCCCAGCACCAGCCGGGGTTGGGATTGACCTCGAGGAGCTTGATCTCGCCCCTGGCGTCGGCGCGATAGTCGAAGCGCGCGTAGTCGCGGCAGCCGAGACGCTCGAAGAGCCGCGCCGAGCTTTCGATCAGCTGCTGCTGCGCGACCTCGGACAGCGTGGTCTCCTGGTAGCGAATCTCCTTCCAATAAGGGCTGTCGGGCTCCCATTTGCTCTCGTAACCCAGGATCTTCGGCAGCTTGGGATCGAGCTGCGAGTAGTCGACCTCGAGAATCGGCAACGCACGCAGGCCCTGGTCGGGATTGCCGATGAGGGCCACCGAGTATTCGGCGCCTGACAAGTACTCCTGAACGAGAATCGACCGCTTGGGGAACTCGGCCCTGAGCTTCTCGAGATAGTCGAGCAGCGCCTTCTCGTTGCTCACCACCGCGTCCTTGGTGATGCCTTGCGAGGAATCGCCGGTATTGGGCTTCAAGAGAGCCGGGAACACGGACGGCAGCGTCGCGCCCTGGTCGCCGGGTCGCACGTAGGTCTCGAGCGGAACGGGGACATCGAGCGTCATCGCCACGGCCCTGACGAGGCCCTTGTCGTAGCAGGCGGCCAGCGCCGCCGGCGCGCCGCCCGTGTACGGCAGGCCGAGCGCGTCGAGCATCGCGGGAACGTGCAGCTCCTTGAAGGGATCGTTGTTGAAGCCCTCGTCGCACAAGTTGAACACGAGCTCGGTTCTGAGCTCAGTCAAGTCGCGCTCGAGCGTCGCGTGGTTGTCGAGGTAGCGGAACTTGAAGGCCGGCAGCTCGGAGAGCGCATCCTTCAAGCGCCTGATGGTCTCCATGTCCTCCGGGTTGAACGTGCCATTGAGCTTCACGGCGTCGGGCAGCCGCGGGTCGCCCATGACCACCGTCACATCGAGCTGCGCCAGCTTGCCCCTGGGCCGGCGCGCGGGGAGCTGCGGGGCGTCGGCCGACAACAGAATGCGCCGTGCCATCATGCCGAGATCCTGGTCGCGGTCGGAGAGAGCCTCCGCGTTTCCGTGATGGCGAACGTTGCGGAAGCCGCACTTCTCGAGCAGCTTGCTGATGCCCTCGCGCGTGTAAAGCCGCTCGGCGTAGAACTGATCGGCGATGACGCCCATTTCATCGTGAACGATGACCTCGCGCGAGATGAGCCGCTCCCGATCGGCCGACAGGGAACGCTCGCGGCAAACGAAGTGGTGCTCGTCGATCCACTCCCACGAGCGGCGCTCGAAGTGGTCGGCCATGTAGGCGCCGTCCGTGATGTCGAGCACCAGCTGGCCCGAGGGTCGCAAGATCTTGCCGACCGTCGTCAAGACCTTCTCGTCGTCCTGCTTGTTCGAGAAGTAGCCGAACGAGTTGCCCATGATGGCCACGCAATCGAAACTGTTCTCGGGCAGCCGCGGGTTCCTGGCGTCACCTTCCTTGAACACGACCTGAAGCCCCTCGCCCTGGGCCCGCTTCTTGGCCAAGCGAACGAGATAACGCGAGCGGTCGACGCCGGTGACGTTCTTGAACCCCCGCCGCGCCAGCTCGAGGCAGTGCCGGCCCTGCCCGCAGCAAAGGTCGAGGATCTGGCTGTGCGGCTGAACGGCGGCGGCCGAGACGATGAACTCCACCTCGCGCCGCGTGTTCTCGTTGTTCTCGACCACATCGCCGTCGGTCTTCACGTAGAGCGCATTGAAGAGCTTGCGCCACCATTCGGCGGGAAGATGCTGCTCGAGGTCGGCAACCGGACCGAGGCACGAGCGCGGGAAGGGTCGCTTGGGCTTCTTGACTTTTGGCACTGGGGCCATGATGGACCAACGTCCTCCAAAAAGATGCCGGACCGTTCCGGTGCCGCGGAATTCGCGGCGACGAGGGAGGCGCTCGAAACTAAGGCTGGCCCCCCGGATCGCCCGGCCCTGGGCCGGAGATCATCATGAGGCCCGATCGGGGCCTCTTCGCGCGCGATACTTATTTCGTGATTGCGACTTTGCAAGTGCCAAGTTGTGGATTTTGAGTGTCTGTCCGCAAGTCGTTGCAGCCGCGCGTCCCGCCCCTCACGCGACCGCCCGGAGGACGGCGATGAAGAATCCGTCCGTGCCGTGGGAGGCGGGCGTGAGAAGCAGAGTATCCTCACGCCCGTCGGCGGACGCGGGCGGCTCGGAGCCGAATCGCTCGCGCCACGTGTCGGCGAACGGCACCAGAGCAAACCGCTCATGGGCGCCGAGAAACGAGGCGACGGCGTCCTGATTCTCCTCGGGCAGCATCGAGCAGGTGACATAGACGAGCCGGCCCCCGGGCTTGACCAGGCGTGCCGCCAGTTCGAAAATGGCGCGCTGCTCCACCTGACGCTGCGCAACGTATTCAGGCCTCAAGCGCCATTTCGAATCGGGGCGGCGGCGCCAGGTGCCCGAGCCCGTGCACGGCGCATCGACGAGCACGACGTCGAATCGGGCCGCGAGCGCCAGCAGCGCCGCCTCGTCCCCGCCCTCGATCACCTGCACATTGCGCACGCCCGCCCGCCTCAGGCGCTCGAAGATGGGCCGCAGCTGGGATTTCTCCCTGTCGTAGGCGTAGACTTGGCCGGTATTCTGCATTTCGCCCGCCAGCGCCAGCGTTTTGCCGCCCGCACCCGCGCACAAATCGAGTACCTGCAGCCGTGGCCGGGCGCCTGCCATCAGTGCCGCGAGCTGGCTGCCTTCGTCTTGCACCTCGAACCAACCCTTGCCGTGGGCGGCTTCCGCCTCGACGTGGGGTGGGCGCGCGGGGCCTTCGGGCGCCGCGATGCGCACGCCGATCGGCGAGAGATGCGTCGGCCCGGCGCCCAGGTGCGCAAGCGCCTTCAAGACCTTGTCACGGGTCGCCTTGAGCAGGTTGACGCGAAGATCGACCGGCGCGCGCGAGCTGAGCGCTGCGCCCTCGCCGGCTGCCCGAGATCCGAAGGCGCGCTCGAACGACGGCATCAGCCACTCGGGAATGTCGCCCGCAATGTACGGGGCCGCGTCGGCCGGCAGGCCCCGATTGAGATGCTCCATCTCCTCGTCGCTGATTGGCGAGAGCGCGTGGGACGACCCGTCGGCGGCGGCCGATAGCTCGCCGGGCGAGAGCCCAAGCGCGCGCGGCGCGGCTGCGATGACGAGGGCACGGGGAGCGTCGCTTTCCATTTGCGCGGCAAGCGAGAGGCGGCGGCGCAGCGCGTCGTAGATGAGGGTGCCAATGGCCGCACGGTCGCCGGAGCCGGCGAAGCGGTGGCTCTTCCCCCAATCGGCGAGGGCGACCGAGGCCGGCCGGTGCCGAATCAGTATCTCCTCGAGGATCTCGACCGCGGCCTTCATCCGCGCACCCGGCCGCATCAAATCGGTCCCACTAAAGGCTCGCCGTGAGGATCGAAAAGGCGAAATAGATCCACATCACGAGCAAGACCATCGTGCCTGCGAGAAACACCGAGAACCGGTGGCGCACGGTGTTGTGCGTGGTGTGGATCCAGGCGTGCCAAAGCCGGAGGCCGACGAACACCCACGCCAGCAAGATCAGAGGCGTGTCGACCTGGTTCGTAACGAGTGCGAAGGCAGCCAAGAGATAGAAGAGGATCGGTAGCTCGAGCTGGTTATGGAAGGCATTGGCAATCTGGGTCGAGCGCGTGGGCCATGCCCGCTCTCCGAGGGCGATGTCGGGGGTTTTCACCTCGCCCCGGGCCAGCGCGCCGAGCCGCTCGCGCCCCATCCAGAATTGCAGATAGAAGGTCAATGCCACCTGCACGAAGACCGGGTGGAGGATATCGGTCGACAGCATCGCTGCTCCTTGCGCAAGAGATCCGGTTCGCGACCGCCGGGCGATAAGCTTAGACGCCGCCCGGGTAATTCGGGCTCTCGCGCGTGATCAGGACGCCGTGGGCGTGGCCCTCGAGCATTCCGGCGGGCGAGATGCGGATAAACTTGGCCTTCTTCCTGAGCTCGGCGAGCGTGCGCGATCCCGTGTAGCCCATACCGGACCGCAATCCTCCGACCAGTTGATGCAGCACGGCGTCGACGGGCCCTTTGTAAGGGACCTGCCCCTCGATGCCCTCGGGGACGAGCTTCAGCGTATCCTTGACCTCCTGCTGAAAATAGCGGTCGGCGCTGCCGCGCGCCATGGCGCCGATGGAGCCCATGCCGCGGTAGGCCTTGTAGGTGCGGCCCTGATAGAGATAGGTCTCTCCCGGCGCCTCGTCGGTGCCGGCGAGCAGTGCGCCCACCATGACGCAGTCGGCCCCCGCCGCCAGTGCCTTGACGATATCGCCCGAGAAGCGGATGCCGCCGTCGGCGATAATCGGCACGTCGTGCTTATGGGCCTCCGAAGCGCAGTCCATGACGGCGGTCAGCTGCGGCACGCCGACACCCGCGACGATGCGGGTGGTGCAGATGGAGCCGGGCCCGATGCCGACCTTGACGGAGTCCGCGCCGGCCTCGATCAGCGCTTTCGTCGCCTCGGCGGTGGCGACGTTGCCGGCGATGACTTGCACCGCGTTTGAGAGCTTCTTGATGCGCGTCACGGCATCGAGCACGCTTTTCGAGTGTCCGTGCGCCGTGTCGACGACAATGACGTCGCAGCCGCCCGCAATCAAGCGCTCCGTGCGCTCGTGTCCCTCCTCGCCGACGGTTGTCGCCGCGGCAACGCGCAGGCGGCCCTCGGCGTCCTTGCAGGCATGCGGGTACTTCTGCGCCTTCTCGATGTCCTTGACGGTGATCAGGCCGATGCAGCGATATTCGTCGTCCACGACGAGCAGCTTTTCGATCCTGTTCTGATGCAAGAGGCGCTTGGCCTCTTCCTGAGCGACGCTCCGTTTGACCGTAATGAGCCCGTCCTTGGTCATCAGCTCGGCAACCGGCTGCTGGGGGTTGGTCGCGAATCTCACGTCGCGGTTGGTGACGATGCCGACCAGCCGTCCTTTGCCGTCGCCTTTCCTGGCCGGCTCGACCACCGGAATGCCGGAGATGCCGTGGTCGGCCATGAGCTTCAGGGCCTCGTGGAGCTTGGCCGTGGGGTGGATCGTGACGGGATTGAGAACGATGCCCGATTCGTACTTCTTGACCTGAGCCGCGTGGCGGGCCTGCTCTTCGGGGGCGAGATTGCGGTGCACGACGCCGATGCCGCCCTCCTGCGCCATGGCAATGGCAAGACGGGCCTCGGTAACCGTATCCATGGCGGACGAGATGACCGGAATGTTGAGCCTGATCGTCCGCGTGACGCGGCTCGAAACGTCGACCTGCCCCGGAAGCACTTCGGAGGCGGCCGGCACGAGGAGCACGTCGTCAAAGGTCAAAGCTAGCCCCGAATCGGCATCGATCGGGCTCGTGGCCATAGGGCCGTCTCCTTGCGGTAGGGAACGACACGGCGTTGCCGCAAGCACGCCTGCGGCGGCAATGATGTCGCCAGGCCTATAGCATCCGACTCGAGGAAGGGAAAGAGACCGGGTCTTGCGCCCGCCCGGCCGGTCCCGCCGGCATGCCGGCGCTAGTGTGGCGGTTCAGAAGTTCCCCAGCACCCGCGGCTTCCTCGTGAGGGAACTTCTGAACCAAAGCCACACTAGCAACTCATTGATTTCTAGTGTCCCTTTGAATCCGAAGTTCGCAATCCCGTTTGCAGCAAGGTGTGTGCGAACTTCGGATTCGGGACACTAGCGGCGGCCATGAACGGTTGTGCGGGCGTGGCGCGGCCCGGGATTCCCCCTGCGAGCGAGCCGCGCCGGCCGGCCCCAGTGTGCTTCGACATAGCATCAGATGGGCTGATAAAGGCCAAAGGAAAATTCAATTAGACCTTATGCGCAGATGGCGGTACGAAGGCATGCGGATACGTGTAGGTGACCTGCAGTACCAGGAGGAAACTTATGAAGATTTGGAGCAAACCAGCGGTTCGCGAGCAAGAGGTCGGACTCGAGGTGACGAGCTACCTCCCGGCAGAAATCGACATCATCTAATTGCTGATGCCGATCGGCTCGCGCACTGGCGAGCTTAGGCGCGGCGGCCGAGCAAGCGGCCGCCGTTGCTTTTTTTTCCGGGCGGCCCGGTCTCTTTCGGCTTCTTGAACCCAGTCGCGAGAACGTAAAGCTCGGCGCTGCCTTTGCGGCTTGCCGGCGGTTTGACGTGGCGCACGGTAGCAAACGACTGCTTGAGGAGGCCGAGAAGCTCGCGCTCCGTGCCGCCCTGGAACACCTTGCACAGAAACACCCCGCCCGGCGCCAGCACCCGGCACGCGAAGCGCGCGGCCGCCTCGGCGAGCGCCATGATCCTCAAATGATCGGTTGCCACGTGTCCGACGGTAGGCGCTGCCATGTCCGAGAGGACGACGTCGGCGCCGCCGCCTCTCAGCATCGCCTCGAGCGTCTCCTGCGCCGTATCGTCCAGAACGTCGAGGCGAACGCTTTCGACACCCGCGATCGGCTCCATCTCCACGATGTCGATGGCGACCACTTGTCCGCGGCCCCCGATCGCCCTGACGCGCTCCGCCGCGATCTGGCTCCAGCCGCCGGGCGCGGCGCCGAGGTCCACGACCCTGAGGCCGGGCCGAAGGACGTGAAACTTGTCGTCGATCTCCTTGAGTTTGAAGGCGGCGCGAGAGCGAAATCCCTCGCGCTGGGCGGCGGCAACATAGGGATCATTGAGCTGCCGCTCGAGCCACCGCTGCGACGAGGCTGTGCGGCTCCGCGACTTGGCGACGCGAACGCGCAGCTGACGCTGTCCGCCCCCTGGCCCGCCTGCCCGGCCGCCCGCTCTCCCGCGAGCGGCCTTGCCCTTCTTGCGCATCGGTCCTCTCCGAGGCCACGGGGCCCCTCCGATCAGCGTCCCGGTCTCGCCCCGTCCCGCGGCCGCCGGCCGGCGCCATAGAGACCATCCTCACTCATCAGCATGGAAAGGATGCCCTCGCGCAGCCCGCGATCGGCGACACGGAGGCGCCGGCACGGCCACACCCTGAGCAAGGCCTCGAGAATGGCACATCCTGCGAGCACCAAATCTGCGCGCTCGAGACCGATACAGGGCTCCGCAACACGCTCCTCGTACGATTTGGCGAGCAGGCCGTAGGTCACATTCCTCACGTCCGTCACATCGAGCCAGCAGCCGTCGACGCGCGCACGGTCATAGCGCGGTAGCTTGAGCAGTATGCCGGCGACGGTGGTCACGGTCCCGGAGGTGCCGAGCAGATGGATGGACTTGCCGGAGATTCGCGACCGGAAGTCGTGGGCCAGTTCGAAGGGGCCAATGAGTTCGATCACATGATCGACCATCGCCTCGAATCCTTCGGGGGCGACGTGATGGCCGCCGAAGCGCTCGGCGAGCGTGACGACGCCCACCGGAAGCGATGTCCAGGCCGCGATGGCCGTCTGCGTTTCGAGCCGTTCGATGAGCGCGTTTCGGCCTCGTTCGCCCCATCGCGTGAGGTCGAGCCAGATCAGCTCCGAAGAGCCGCCGCCGATATCGAACACGAGCACGTAGTCGACCCGGTAGTCGATGAGCGAGGTGCATCCGGAGACCGCGAGGCTGGCCTCCGTCTTGCGGTCGAGGATCTCGATATCGAGACCGAGCGCGTCCCGGACACGGCCGAGAAAGGCCTGCCCATTCTCGGCGACGCGGCACGCTTCGGTGGCGACGCAGCGCGCGCGCCGAACGTTGCCTCGAGCGATCTTGCCGGCGCAGATTCGGAGCGCGGCAAATGTGCGCTCCATCGCAGCGTCCGAGAGGCGGCCAGTCTGCGACACGCCCTCGCCCAAGCGAATGATCCGGGAGAACGCATCGATGACGCGGAAGCCGCGACGCGACGGCCGCGCCAGGAGAAGCCGGCAGTTGTTCGTGCCGAGGTCGAGCGCACCGTACACCCCGCCCCGGTCGGCGGCAGCAAGGCCTGAGCCGTAGGGCTCTGTTGACGGCTCAGTTGACGGCTCGGCCGGCGGCTCGGCTTGCAGGCCGCCTGACACGGGCACTCCGTCGTAAGCCCCGGCAATCCCCTCGCCCTCGCCGGGCAAGTCACGGCCTCGAGTTGTGGGGTCCTTAATCGTCGCTTCGCTTGGGAGCGCGCCGTCCCCGCCCTTTGGGCCGTCCGTCACCGCCGCAGCGCTCGGCTTGTCGATTCCGGCCGGAGGACGCTCGCCCTCCTGCTCTGACCATCGATTCACGGCTCGTCCCCAGCGCCCGGCTCCGAACCTCGCCGACGTGCCGTCGGTTGGGCCCGCTCTTCAGGCGTCTTTCTGGCTGCACCTTGAGCAGCACTCTATCAGCAACCTTCGGCGCGTAAAGAGATCCGCGCCGTTCATGGTGTAATGAGCAGAGCGCGTGACGGGAGCGGGACCGCCAGCTAAAAGCATGGCTTTTCGAGACAATCGCCGCACCTCGAGGTCGTCCCGCATGCTGCGAGCCCCGACGTTCAGCCGCCCCGTCGCCGTCCTCTTGTGCCTCGCAGGTGTCGCAGCCCAGCCCATGGCGGCCGGCACCGCCGACCACGGCCTCGCACGTCTCCTTGCCGCCTACCCCGATCAACTCGCGGCAATCGAGGGCAACACGCTCGTCTGGCGCGATGGAACGCGCATGGAGCTGGACGACGGGAAAGGCCCGAAGCCTTTCGAGGCCTGGCTCGAGGATCCGGACATCGAAGACATGCTCGCCATCCCCTATCCGGCCGGCGACTTGACCGCCCCGCCTCAGAAAAATATCGACCCGGGGCGGGGCCGCAATGCGCACTTTTTCGACAAAATGTACGGCGACTGCCGCAAGGGCGAGGTGGCAAAGAACCTGGTCGAGATCGCGTGGCTGCCGGGCAAAACGCATCAACGGCTCAAGGTGACGAAGGTGAACGGCGTGGACGAGAGGCTCACGGCCATCTCGCGCGAGCTCGGTCTGCTGCCCGCCAAATTCGACTCTTTCCTCATTCCAGCGGCCGGCACCACCAATTGCCGAGTGATCGCGGGCACGGACCGGCCGTCGGCGCACGGGTACGGCATCGCGCTCGATATCGCCCTCAAGCACGCGCACTATTGGCGCTGGCCGAAGACGGGGCCCAGCAAAGCCCTGGCATACAAGAATGAGATCCCGATGGAGATCGTGCGCATCTTCGAGCAGCACGGCTTCATCTGGGGCGGCAAGTGGTACCACTACGATACGATGCATTTCGAGTATCGGCCGGAGCTGATCGCGCCAGCGCCGTGACGGGGCCGCCGGGGCTCGCTCCATCCTTGATATCAGGGCGCGACGTGGCCCCCGGCACGGCGCGGCACCCCGTTTAACTCATACCGGGATTAGCCTGCACGGTTAGGCTGTGCGCGGCTGCGCGCGGCTTGCGATCGCTGAGCCCAGCTGTTATATCGCGCCGGCTGGCTGGCGTTGGCGCTCGCCCGATCCCGGCGTTGGGGGATCGTCTAATGGTAGGACTGCAGACTCTGACTCTGCCTGTCTAGGTTCGAATCCTAGTCCCCCAGCCAATAAAATCAATAACTTAGATGTCAGCTCAAATTCGAAAACCAGTTTAGGTAGCACATAGGTAGCACAAAAAGCGGTGTTGCAGGGTGCTGCCATGTGCTGTTGGGGATAACCTCCGGCGACGCCCGACGGCTTGCTACGATGACCTCCATGCCACCTCAAGAGGCGGACAGGTCTGACGAGACCCCGCGAGATACGATCGAGATTCGCCAAGACGCCGCGATCACAATTCAGGAAGCGCTGATCATCGCCGCAGAGCAATCGTTGCCGATCGGCAAGAGCACCGTGCAGAGATGGGCCAAGGTCTGGGCCGAGCGTGGTGTCGCAAGTTCGGTCAAGAGTTTGCTTGTCACCAATCGTGCCGGCAATTTCTACCGTCTCGATCGAGATGACTTCACGGCGTGGCTTTTCGATCAGAAGCAGAACATGAGGCATGGCGAAACCTTGCGAGACCCCATGATGCCTCATGAGACCCAAAGAGACACCGCGAGACCTCAACAGACACCGCGAGACACCGAGAGGCCTCATGAGATTCCAAACGAAGACATAAGTGCCGATGCGCTACTAAAGCTGCGCGACGACAACATGCAGCTCAAGATCGACGTGGAGGTGCGCAAGCAATTGCTCAATCAAGCGGCCGGCGAGATCACACGGCAACGCGACCACATTGAAGGATTGCTGCGCGAGAACGGTGCGCTGCAATCGCGCGTGCTGCAGCTCTCGGCGCCCGCCAACCAAGATCGGCAGGATCTACCACCACCTCCCGCCGACCGCTTGCACGAAGCCGAGACCAATCACTACCCACAGGACCACGTTGACAACCCGGCCGCAGCCGGCGGCGGCGCGCTATAATGCGGCGGTATGGAGCACATCGCCCGGCAGCTCAGCACCATCGAGCGCAACATCAAGATCAGGGGCGCCGACAACGCGACCCGTGGCGGCTTCACGATGGTTCCCAACTTCGCGCTCAAATCCAACGCGATCTCTCCGGGCGCCAAGCTCGCCTACAGCATGCTGCTGCACTATGCGTGGCAGAACGATTACTGTTTTCCCGGTCAGGATCGCTTGGCGGCGGACATGGGCGTGGTGAAGCGCAGCGTCGTCAGCTACCTGCAGGAGCTCGAAAGGGCTGCGTTTATCGTGGTCGAGCGGCGCGGCCAGGGCAAATCCAACATGTACGAGCTGATCCTGAAGCCAGCGCGACGTAAATCCTAGAAGTGCAAATTTTGCATTTCTAGTGATGCAACATTTGCGCCCCTAGAAGTGAAATCGTTGCACTTCACTCTATATAAGAATACGCATTTAAGAATACTTATATAAATAATACTCAGATATGGAATGCATTCATTTAAAAATGAAAAACCTGAAACGCTACTCTTGACTTATTTGGACTTCATGGCGGAAAATTACGTCCCAAATACGCCTGCACGACTTTCACCTGATGGCCCACGGTGGGTTTAGTCTTGACCGTCGTCTTACAGGAGGGCGAGAAACTCTTCGGGGCTCAGCCCGGCCTGCTCGATGATGTCGTGCAGCGTACCGCGCGGAACATCCTTCGACGCATGCATGGCCACAGTGGTCCTTCGCGACGGGTCGTCTCGGTGCACGAGGCGATAGTGACTGCCTTTGGTGCGCGTTATGGCGAAGCCAGCTTTCTCGAGCGCGCGAATGACTTGCCGCGGCTTGACTGCCGGCAGCCGCTTCGTCATGCGGCGACGCTCACCGTCACCTCATGATAGCGCGGAGGATTGGCCATCGGAATTTCCTCTCCGCGCGCGGCCATGTCTTCGAGAACGAGCTCTATGGCCTCCTTGGCCATAGCAAGCGCTTCCTGCTCGTCTTCGCCGTAGCTGACGATTTCGGGCAGTGCCGGCACGCGCACGGTAAAGCCACCTTCGGGCTCGGGACGGAGCACGACCGTATACGTTCGCTTTTGATCCACGGCGATGTGCCTTCTCATAGGGATCGTGGGACTAATGGTACGGGGGGACGGTGGATTGTCAATGAACGGCCCTTGTTGGTGGAGCTCGTGGTGACGCCGCTGAGGACATTCGCGCGTCTATGCTCACTGATGTTCATATATGAGCTGGAGTGTGTAGCAATATTCAGGTATATCAACGTAGCTTTTCATGGACACGCCTGCCTAGGGTGGGGATATGCCGGGGGATACATGATATCCCCCACCAAAAGGCATGCAAAACAACCATAATGACTTGAGTTGACTGCTTTTCTTGAGTATCCGCCATGTCGGGCGTCCCGCCCGACCCCAGTCCTTTTCGGGCCTAATGTCCACTCCTAACGGACACGACGGCCCGTCCTTTCGGCGTACGCGACAGAGGTCTCTGTCTAGGTGAGCCGAAAGGAGCAAAGGACCGGGGTCGGGCCGTCCGCTTGGCAGGATTGAAGTTTTACTTCATGCCGCAGAGGTACTCTCAAGCGAGCAGGCCGACATGGCGGACACGAGGACCTGACCGCGTTCGAACTGAGCCTTGAGATCTTGGCGAGACGTGCAAGCGTCGAGACATTTCAACGCGCGCGTGATCTCGCGCCAAATCGAAATCACCGCGATCGCGCCAAGTCGGGGCCCGATAAAAACAAGTTTTCGATTCCGCGCGCGAGACGTGGCGACAAAACACACGCCGATCGTATCCGGTATTCACAGCGCACCTTGAGGCCGCCGCCGGCGTCCCTGCTACACTGAAGTGCAAGAAACCAGCCGGCCGCGCTCAGCGGCCGCCGTCCGCCCCCGGCTTGGCCGCTCCACACACACGCAGTGCCACGACCGTTGCTCTCACTGCGAGAGCAACCCCGGCTCGGACGGCGACCCATGGTCGACGACAGCATCAATGATGCCGATCCCATCGCGCTCGGAACC
>DATETZ010000169.1:0-5633 GCA_035283385.1 Hyphomicrobiaceae bacterium | reverse complement strand
GCCTTGAAGCCCTGCGCATCGCCGAGCAGCGTCGTCACGTCGCGGAACATGATGCCGGGCTTCGGATAATCCGGGATGGTCCGGATCAAGTCTTTGAGATCGCCCAAGAACACCTCCTCGCCAAATTCGGGGCACAAAATAGCAATATCCACCAGGGCAAGATAGAACGTCGAACAGGCGCGCACCCGAATAGGCGCCGATCGTGCCTCGCGCGGCGCCGCGGGGTGCCCATCCGGAGCGAACCAGGGATGACGGACACCAACTACCTGCTCTCGGCAGACGACGACGCCGACGACCTTCCGCGCACGCTCCGGCGCGAGCGGGAGGCGCGGGCCCGCGAGGCGCGTGAGCGCGCGGCGGCTGGGCCGCCGCAATTCCTGGCCCGCGATGACGACTACGACGCCGAGCCGCTCGCCGGCGAACCCGTTCCGGCCGTGGTGACGCGTTTCGATGTTCCCTTTTTCCGGCTCACGACCTTTTTCATGAAGGCCGTGCTGGCCGCCATTCCCGCCCTTATCTTGCTCGGGGCCATTCTGTGGTTTGCCGGGCATTTCCTGCAGGCGTTCTACCCCGAGCTCGTCAAGATGCGGATCATGATCCACTTCCCGAACGGGTGAGCGAGCGGCGCAACCCGCGGACCGCCCTGACAAGGCCAAGCGGTTCGGTTACGATTAGGAACCTTCCACAAGGCGCGGCGTTGCCGTCAATCGGCATTGAAGCGCAGATTGCTCAAGAGGAAAGCCCATGCACACGATCTGGAAAACGACCACCGCCGCGCTGGCTGCGATGTTCGCCATTGCCATGACGACGCTCGCCAGCCTTGCCGCAAGCGACTTCGAAGGCGTGTGGAAGGTGAAGGACACGGCCGGACAGCCGTTCGAGATCACGCTTTCGGCGGACGGGGCCGCGAAGGCCAACCGCGGGGAGGGCATGGTCGGCACGTGGAAAGAAGAAGGCGCAGCCGCCGTGATCACGTGGAAGACAGGCTGGACGACGAAGATCGTCAAGGAAGGCGATCACTACAAGAAGACAGCTTACGGCAAGGGTCAGCCGCTGGACGGCCCTCCGTCTAACAGCTCGGACGCGCAAAAGGCGAAATAAGCGGCACCACGCGGGTCTGCGCCTCCCGCTCACAAGGTTTAGATCCCGATCCTGTTCACGAACCAATGGGCAAGACCCTTGCGGGCCTGACTTGGCCATCGCAAATATTCAATCCGGCGGCGCGGCCGCAACCCATGGCCTTGGCGCCGTGTGCCCAACTCGGCTCGCTTGACATGCGCAGCCTCCGGGCCGAGTAGAAGTGACCGCGACGTGCGGAGATTGGGCATGGGGGGACACGCCATGGAAGACAGCGTCATTACCGATATCAGAATTCCCTTTTGGCGACTTGTGGTGATCTTCGTCAAGTGGGCCATCGCGGCCATTCCGGCGACAATAATCGTAATACTGATTTATATGGCCGTGTTCGGCCTCATCGCGGGACTGCTCGGCGGCTTGCCGCAAATCCCCAGCAAGGTGTGAAGCCAACCGGCTTTTAGCCTGACTTGGCGAGCACGCGCCCCGCCACCGCGTCGAGCTTCTTCAAGAGCGACGGGTCGCGGGCGTCAGGGGCGGTGATGATGGCGACGTCGAGCGCCGTGTCCGAGCCGATCGGGCATTTCGGGTGCTGGCGCGGGAACTCCTTGGCGAGCCGCGCCACGAGGCGCTGCGCCTTCTCGGTGTTCCCCTGCATCACCCTGATGATGGCGGCCACGTCCACCTGCCGGTGCTCGTCGTGCCAGCAGTCGTAGTCGGTCACCATGGCGACGGTCGCGTAGCACAGCTCCGCCTCGCGCGCGAGCTTGGCTTCCGGCATGTTGGTCATGCCGATCACGTCCAGGCCCCAGCTGCGGTAGAGGTTGCTCTCGGCGCGGGTCGAGAACTGCGGCCCCTCCATGACCAGATAGGTCCCCCCGCGCGTATAGGGGATCCTCTCCGCCTTGGCCGCCGCCTCGATCGCATCGACGAGCAGCGGGCTCACGGGGTCGGCGACCGAGACGTGGGCCACGCAGCCCGGCCCGAAGAAGCTCTTCTCGCGCGCGAACGTGCGGTCGATGAACTGGTCGACGAGCACGAAGTGGCCGGGCGCATACGCCTCTTTGAGCGAGCCGCACGCCGAGATGGATACGAGGTCCGTCACGCCCGATCGTTTCAAGGCGTCGATGTTGGCGCGGAAGTTGATGGCGGACGGGGGAACCGGATGCCCGCGCCCGTGCCGCGGCAGGAAGCACAGCGGCAAGCCCTCGATCTCAGCGAACAGGATCTCGTCGGACGGCGCCCCCCACGGCGTCATCACCTTCTCCCAGCGCGGGTTTGAAAGCCCGGGCAGGTTGTAGAACCCGCTGCCGCCGATGATGCCGAGCACCGATCTCGTCATAAATTCCCCAGGGCGTTAGGCAGTGGGCATTAGGCAATGGGCAGTGGGCAATAGGCAAGGGGCGATGGGTTCTGGGCAGTAGGCTGTGATGGAGCGTGATCGCCGCTACTGCCTATTGCCTATTGCCTATTGCCGAGAAGGAGAAGTCCCGGGGTCAATGCTCGACATTTGCCCAGATGCGCCTCTTGCCGAGGTAGAGCAGCACGGTCGTGACCGCGAGATAGATCATCACCAGCCAGCCGATGCGCTTCCTGTCGTTCAAGGACGGATCGGCGGCCCAGGCGAGAAAGGCCGCCACGTCGCGCGCGTTCTGGTCGAGCGAGCCGGACCCGTCCTGGTATTTGATGAAGTTGTCCTTCGCGAGCGGCGGGGGCATCGCAATCTGACGGCCGGGAAAGGCGACGTTGTAATACATGCCATCCGCGAGCTTGACGCCTTCCGGCACCTTGTCCGCGTACCCGGTGAGTAGCGCCAGGATGTAGTTCGGGCCGCCCTCCTGATAGCCGGTCGCCACATCGCGCAGCATCGAGAACGGATGCGCCCAGAAGGGACCCGTGTAGTCCGGATTGCGCGCTTTCGCGATCACCGAGAGATCGGGCGGGAGCGCGCCGTTTTGCGCTGCACGCGCCTCTTGGTCGTTCCTGAACGGGCCGAGGATCGGATCGAACAGCTTGGCCGGGCGCTCGAACATCTTGCCGCTATCGTCCGGGCCGTCGACGACTTTGTTCGGCCAGTCGGCGGCAAGCGCCTTCACCGCCTGCTCGGGGAATTCCGGCCCGCCCGGCTGTGCGAGGTTGCGGAAATAGACGCGCTTCAAGCCGTGGCAGGCAACGCAGACGTCCTTGTAGATCTGAAAGCCCCTCTGAAGTTGGGCTGCCTCGAATTGGCCGCCAAAGCCGCCAAACGTCCAATCCTGGCGCTCGATGTGGACCCCATGTGCGCCCTGATCCTCGCCTGCGCCATGGGACGCGGCGGGGACAAGCGCGCCAAGCGCGCCGGCGGCGAGCGGCAAGAGGCGCCTGATGAGCATGTCTGTCGGCATGAGTTGGCCCTCTCGGTCAACGCCTCTCGGGTGCGGCCGCGGCGGTTTTCGGCGCGCCGGCGCCGCCGAGCACTGCGTCCGTGATCGACTTCGGCAGCGCCTTCGGCGTCTCGAGAATGCCGACCACCGGCATCACGACGAGGAAGTGCACGAAATAGTAGGCGGTGAAAACGCGCGCCCAATAGACGTAGGCGCCTTCGGGCGGCTTGGCGCCGAGATAGCCGAGGGCCAGGCACGTGATTACCAACAGCCAGAAGAACCAGCGGTAGACGGGCCGGTACTTGGCCGAGCGCACGCGGCTCGTGTCGAGCCACGGCACGAAAACGAGGATCGCGATCGAGCCGAACATGGCCACGACGCCGCCGAGCTTCGAGGGGATGGCGCGCAAGATCGCGTAGAACGGCAGGAAGTACCACTCGGGCACGATGTGCGGCGGGGTCACGAGCGGATTGGCCTCGATGTAGTTGTCGGCATGACCGAGGTAATCCGGCAAATAGAAAACGAACCAAGCAAACAGGATGAGAAACGCGAACAGGCCGACCGAGTCCTTGGCCACCGCTTGGGGATACATAGGCACCCAGTCCGACCGCGTCTTGATCTCGAGGCCGGTCGGATTGTTCTGGCCGACGACGTGCAGGGCCCAGATGTGCAGGATGACCAGCCCGACGATCACGAACGGCAACAGATAATGCAGCGAGTAAAAGCGGTTCAATGTGGTGCCCGATACCGCATAACCGCCCCACAACCATTCGACGACAACCGTCCCGAGGCCCGGGATCACTTCGTTGAGCGCGCTGAACAGATTGGTGATGACGGTCACGGCCCAGAAGCTCATCTGGCCCCAGGGTAGCGCGTAGCCAATGAAGGCCGTGGCCATCATGACGGCGAAGATCAGGACGCCGATGATCCACAGCACCTCGCGCGGCGCCTTGTAGGAGCCGTAATAGAGGGCGCGGAACAAATGAATATAAACGGCAAGAAAGAACATCGAGCCGCCGACGGCGTGGAAGCTCCGGATCATCCAGCCGTAGTTCACGTCGCGGCGGATGTGCTCGATCGAATCGAAGGCCCCGGCCCCGCTCGGCTGGTAGTGCATGGCGAGCACGACACCGGTCGCGATCTGGGCGGCGAGCACGAACGTCAGAATGGCGCCGAAGGTCCAGAGATAGTTGAGGTTGCGCGGGGTCGGGAAGTCGATGAACTGGCCGTGCATGAGCCGCGCCACGGGGAGCCGCTCGTCCCACCAGCGGGCGCGGCGCGTCTTGGGCTCGTAGCTCGACGTGTGATGTTCCATGCGAGCTCGCCCCTCAGCCGATCTTGATCTTGGTGTCGGACACGAACTCGTAGGGCGGCACCTCGAGATTGCGCGGGGCGGGTCCCTTGCGAATGCGTCCCGAGGTGTCGTAGTGCGAGCCGTGGCAGGGGCAGAACCAGCCGCCGTAGTCGCCCCTGGCATCGCCGAGCGCCTGACCCTTGGGAATGCAGCCCAGGTGCGTGCAGATGCCGATCAGCACCAGCCAATTCTCGCGCCCTTGGCTCACGCGATTGGAATCGAGTGCCGGGTCGGATTCGGGCAGTCCATCGTTGCGCGCCTTGTCGTCGGGAAGATCGTCGAGCGCGACCGCCTGCGCCGTGGCGATCTCCTCCTTGGTCCGGTTGCGGATGAAGACGGGCTTGCCGCGCCACAGCACGGTAATCGCCTGGCCTTCCTTCACGGGAGCAAGATCGAGCTCGATCGAGGCCATGGCCTGCGCGCCCGCGTCCGGGTTCATCTGGGCGATGAACGGCCACAGCGTCACCGCGCCGCCGACGGCGACGAACGCGTTGCCGGCAAGAATGAGGAAATCCCGGCGATTGGGCTCTTCGGCTTCGGCTAGCACATGATCCTCCAGATTGACCGAGAAACAGCAACCGCCCGGCCGAGCCTCGAGCACGGGAGCCGCGGCCCGGCCCCAACGCGATCACCTAGCGAAGGGCGGGGCCGGCCGCAAGGAGCGGCGGCGTCAAGCGGCGAAATGAGCTATGGATGATTTTTCGCCGAACCCCGCGCCGGATAGGTTGGCCTTAGTTTTCGCACCGTTCAGCGGCGCTCTCAAGCGGGCCAAGGCGTCACATCGCGGGGCAATTTGGCGCACGCCAAGTGTCTCTTTCGCCGGCGGCTTCACGCATGCGGCT
>DATETZ010000168.1:0-21181 GCA_035283385.1 Hyphomicrobiaceae bacterium | reverse complement strand
CCTGTCGGACGAGCACTTCTCGGTGGACGGGACGTTGGTCGAAGCCTGGGCCTCGATCAAGAGCTTCCGGGCCAAGGACGGCTCGGACGAGCCGCCGTCACCTGGTCGCAACGGCGAACGCAACTTCCACAACGAGAAGCGCACCAACGACACGCACGCCTCGACGACCGACCCCGAGGCCAAGCTCTACCGCAAGGGCAATAACCAGGCGGCAAAGCTCTGCTTCATGGGGCACGCGCTGATGGAGAACCGGCACGGGCTTGTGGTGCAGGCGGATGCGACGGAGGCGAACGGCACGGCCGAGCGCCAGGCGGCGGTGGCTATGATCGACCGGCACGCACCCGGCACCGAGAACCAGCTCACCGTCGGCGCCGACAAGGCCTACGACACGAGCGACTTCGTCGATGACCTGCGGCAGATGTGCGTAACGCCGCACGTGGCGCAGAAGATCAGGGGCTCCGCCATCGACGGCCGCACGACGCGGCATGCGGGTTATGTGGTGAGCCAGCGCAAGCGCAAACGGATCGAGGAGGCCTTCGGCTGGGCGAAGACGATTGCCGGCTGCGCCAAGGTCAAGGTGCGCGGGCTCGCCCGCGTGCGCCACGCCTTCACGCTCGCAATGGCCGCTTACAATCTGATCCGGATGCCGAGGCTGCTGGCCGAAGCGGCCTGATCAACGCGGGCCAGCCAGGAACCCAGCCGACCTCGATCCGCTCGATCCGATCCTCAAACGAGGATACGATCCTACCCCAAACCCAAGTTCAACAGCCTGCTAGTCTTCGGTAGCCGAAGCTGTTGAGAGTGGCTACTCGCGGCCGCCCGTTTGAGTACGTGTTCTCCCGATCAGCATTGGAGGCGTTGCATGGGTTTTTTCTCCCTCCTTTTTAGGACAGGTTAGTTGAATGACGACCCAAATCAAAAGGCGTTGGCTAACATTCTGCTAGAGGCAGGGATTTATCAGTCTTCGGTCTATATGAAAGGTAAGCCACTGAACTTCAAGGAGGTGATGAAAATCGTTGATGAGGCTGGCTGGAGCAATAAAGAGGCCGCCAATAGATTCATTCATGCCGCCTCGATGATCAAACCTATTGCTGACGAAGCCACATTTCTCGCTGCCAAGGATGAAGCCAAGCGGCTTTATATGACATACACGAGTCTGCCTCGTTGGTGATCAAGCTCGGCGGTGCTCGCCAACTTATCTGGCCAGTTAAATTAGTATCAGCCGCACCTGAGAGAGAGCTATCGCCAAATCTTGGTGACGGCCTGATGGGTCAGGCGGCGGCGGTTTGAGCTTGAGGCGCAGCTGTCGACATTGGGCCGCCACCATCCGGTCGCCGTGATAAGGGCCGAGCTCGAGGGTGCTACCGCTCCACCGCTTGTCTGGCAGCGCACCAAGGAGTGCACGGAGGTGACGCTTGCCGAGAGCCGCTCCCTCTGCGCGCCCGTGCTCCGGCTGCGCCAGGAACTGGTGGCGGCAGAGGCGGCGGAGCGCCTCGAGAGCCACCGCCGTCAGTGCCAAGCTCGGCATGCGCATTCGCGATTAAGGGATTGCTTCGGGTTGATCCGTTTCGAGCCAGATGCTCGGGATCGGCGGCCCCGGCCCCGGCCCCGAACGTGGCGGCGGCCGAGCGAGGAGGGGCTCGCTGGCACGCCGTCACGTCTTCGGGCGCCAGGATACGCTGGACCTGAAACCGCAGCGCCCAGGTGATCTAAGCGCCAAAGTGTTTCAATCGTGCAAACGTCGAAGGCAATTCCCGAGGCGCATGCGCTATTTGCCGGCGTCCTTGGGCGAGATCGGTTTCAAGCTGGCCGGATCGAGCAGCACCCCGATCAGCGGCACCAGGATGGGATGAGGGATAATGCGCAGCGCGTACGCCATGGGGGTTCCAAGGACGCCGGGCACGATGACGCGGCGGCCGAGCATGAATCCGCGATAGGCGGCGCGAGCCACCCGCTCGGGCGACAAAGCCGGTATCAGCGCGCGATAGAGCGCCGCCTCGGCGCCCATGGCCGCGTGAAAGCCCGTTGCGACCGGCCCCGGAGCCAGCACGGCGATGCGCACGCCCGCCCCTGCCGTCTCGGCCGCGATCGCCTCCGTGAGCGAGATCACATAGGCCTTGCTGGCATAGTACGCCGCTTGATAGGGCCCCGGCGTGTAGCCGCCGAGGGAGGCGACGTTCAGGATGCCGCCGCGTCCGCGCGCGCGCATCTCTCCCAAGGCGTGCCGTGTCAGCCGCGTGAGCGCGGTCACGTTGAGCGCAATGAGCCGATCGATGTCCTCGGCGTCGTGCGCAAAGAAGGCGCCGGTCAGTCCGATGCCGGCGTTGTTGATCAGGCGATCGCCGTAGAGCCCGTGGTCGGCAAGTGCCTGTTCGATAGCCGCCGGCGCATCTGTCGCGGTGATGTCGAGCGCGACCGGCACCGTCTTGACGCGATGGTCGCGGGCCAAGGCTGCCGCGGCATCCTCCAGGGGCCCCGCGCGGCGCGCGACAAGCACGATGGTGTCGCCGGCCTCGGCAAACCGCCGCGCCAGCGCGAGGCCGATGCCGCGCGAGGCGCCGGTCACGACCGTTGCCGGCTCCCGCCCGGCAACGGCGGCGAGGGCCTCTCGGGAGGGCCGCGCGCGGCGGCCGACCCAGGCATCGATGAGCGAGCGGAGAGCTGGTGTCACGTGGCGCGCCTCGAGAAGGGCCTGTCGCATCAGGCGGCAGGCTCGCTCGATACTACAGCGCGAATTCGGCTCCGTGTCTGCCGCCCGGCGGCCGTTCGAGCGGCGAGGGCCAAGCGCTCGCTCCGGCTGCGGACATGAAGGGCATGTGAACGAGCCGTTCAGGGCTGATTAACAGCGCACGGCGTCAAATTCGCGTGATCGGTCGCGAAGACCGTCTCCTGAAGTCGCTGGCGGAGACGCGTCGAGGCGGGCCGGGGAGGCCCATCGAGACATCCGTCTTGGGGCAATCACCAGGGAGAACAGAGATGAATCATAAAGTGCTTTTGACCTGCTTAGGCCTCGCGATGTCGTGCGGAGTTGCAACTTTGCCGGCTCAAGCAGCGGGTCCGGGCAGCGGTCTCACCGGCCTCCACGCCACCGACGGCTCGAGCCTTGTGCAGACCGCCACCTACGGCCATCGCAGGCGCCACTGGAATTGGTGGTGGCATTCGCGCCGTTGGGACGACGATTTTGGCTGGCATCGCAGGTGGTGGCATCACCGCAGGGATCACGGCGATTACGGAGATCATCGTCGCTCCCGGCGCCATGGTGAGCATCGCCGCGACCGGCGCGACTCCTACGACTCGTACTGAGATCGGCCCTGAGGCCCGCGTCGAGCGTGGACCGATACCGCACCCTGGCTCCCCCGCCAGGGTGCTTTCATTTGAGAAGAGCGGCCGGCAGATGCGCCGCTGTCGGGCCGCGCAACGGAGGCACTTGGGATCGAGCACGATCTAGCATGGACGCCGGGAGATTTGCGCCGTAACCAGTATTGTGCCTCGAGCGCTTCACGGCCACGTGTGCGTTATCGCTGCCGCTGCTTTCGGCGCGCGCGACGGAGCACGCCCCGCCAGCGGGGCAGAACAGGGGGCAGCTCCGAAAAGCAGGCGGGGTAAGGTATTGTGGCCAATGGCCTAATACTTCCAGGCTTCCGGACCTCTTGCTTACGAAGGCGCCACAGTTCCCAGCTCAACCAGCTTGGGCTCGGTAGCCATCAGACTCGCCTCGCGGTAGACTCATCGGGAGAGAAACCGGAAGACAATGCCGAAAAGCGTTAAAGCTATCATCAACCCGAAACTTCTCGCGTGGGCTCGGCGAAGCGCCAACGTCTCCTTGTCCGATGCCGCCAAGAAGGCGGGCGTGCGCGTTGAAACCCTTGAGAGCTGGGAAAAAGGCAAGGACGCGCCGTCCGTCGCCAAGCTCCGGGCCCTTGCCGACAAATACAAGCGACCGTTGTCCGTATTCTACCTGCCGGAGCCTCCCACCGACTTTCAACCGATCAGCGACTATCGCCGCTTGCCGGGGGAAGTCGCCGGAGTGCTCTCTCCGCGACTCACCTACGAGATCCGAGCCGCCCAGGAACGGCGCGAGCTGGCCCTGTCACTCTTTGAGGACCTGGGGGAGGCTCCGCCGACCTTTCCGCTCCGCCAACGCCTCGCTGACGACCCGGAAGTGATAGGCGCAGCTCTTCGCGATCTGCTCGGCATTACTGCGGCCGTCCAAGGCACATGGCGCGATCCTCGGGTGGCGTACAATGCTTGGCGCGAACTTGTTGAGGGCGCTGGCGTCCTCGTCTTCCAGACTCCGTCGGTCGCGCGAATTCCCGTCAAAGAGATGCGCGGTCTCGCCATCGCCCATGACGTGCTTCCCATCGTGCTCGTCAATGCCAAGGATGCCCCGGCTGCGCGCTCCTTCAGTCTCATGCACGAGTTCGCCCACATCGTCCTGCGCGACAGCGCCATCTCGGACTACAGCCAGAGCAATGCTGATCAGCCGCGCGCACCCGAGGCGCAGCGAGTCGAGGTCTTTTGCAACCAGGTCGCCGCCGCGACACTGATGCCGCGCGCGGATTTCCTGGCGCAGCCCTTGCTGCAGGGCGAACACCCCCTGCAATGGACCGACGAGGAGCTTGCCGCGCTTGCGGAGGCCTTCGGTGTCAGCCCCGAAGCCGCGTTACGCAGGCTCCTGACCTTCGGTCGCACCGATCAAGCCTTCTACACAGCCAAGCGGCGGGAGATTCTTGCCGCACAGAAGCAGTTCGAGGAGCGGGAACGCAAGTCGAAGGGCGGGCCACCGCCGCATCGCGCCGCACTTGGCCACTTGGGGCCAGGCTTCGCCCGCCTCGTGCTGCAAACATACTACCAGCGCCGAATTACCCTGAACGATGCCGCCAACTACCTCGGCCTCAGACTCCCTCATATTTCAAAGCTCGAGGCGCTCGCATATGGGCGCGCGGCTTGATGGAAGCCGCATTGGATGACCTATTGCATTGACACCAGCTCGTTGATTGCCGCCTGGGGTGAGCTCTACCCCATCGAGCATTTTCCAAAGCTCTGGGAGCATGTCGAGGCCCTAGTCCAGAACGGGAGACTCAAAGCGCCGGTGGAGGTCCTGCATGAAACGAAGCGCCGATCAACCGAGCTTCACAAGTGGCTCGGTAAGCGCAAGGCCATGTTCGTTGACATCGACGAGGATATCCAGCGCCGGCAGACTGCCATCATGGCGGCATTTCCGAAGCTCATAGACACGCGCCGCGGTCACTTTGCCGCCGACCCCTGGGTCATTGCCCTGTCAATCGAGCGGGGACTCGTGCTCGTCACCCAGGAGCGCTTCACCGGCAAGCCCGCGCGGCCGAATATTCCCGACGTGTGTGCCGACGGTCGGTTCAAGACCGATTGCATCAACCTGCTCGACCTCATCCGCCGGGAGAAATGGATTTTCAGCTGAGCCCCTTGATGTCGGACCGCTTTCAGCGCGAGCGTTACACCGGCGTTACACTGCGCCCATGATGGCTCCTGATCTTGCCATCTAAGCCCTTGAAAATATTGGTGCCGCAAGAGGGACTCGAACCCCCGACCCCGTCATTACGAATGACGTGCTCTACCGGCTGAGCTATTGCGGCGGACCGAGGCCTCGGGAGCCGTGGGAATAGCCGTTGCGCCCCGCGAAAGCAAGATCGCGCGCCGGCTCCGGCGCAGGCCGGCGGCGTGGCTCGCAGTTCGAGGACAATTCTCCGCCGCGCACGCCATGGCCCGCTACGACGTAGCGTGGGCCGACCCGACTTGGTCTTGCTCTTCTGCTGCGGCACGTTCGGGACGGCACCCTCGGCGCGGTCCTCTTAATTGGGTTTGGGCTCGAGCGGCCTCTTCGGCCCGCCGCTCGCGCTGCCGGCGACGGCACTCTCGACGTGATCAGAGTTGCCCGCACAGAGAAGGGGCGCCGGTGGGGGAGTAGCGGAACCTGACCGGCGCCCCTAGCCGCCAGCCTCGCCCTCAAGGCCCAATGTTCCGCTGCGGAACGACGGCAATCTAAGAATACGCGGGGCTTATGGCGGTTTTGAGGAGAAGTCGACCGGCGGTCCGCGCAGCCTGAATATGAAACGGCCGTCTCAGTTTCCCGAGACGGCCGAGATGTTCGCCGCTACCTCGAGGGGCGCGAGCCGGCCGCGACCCGGTCGACAACCTTGACGCTCATTGCCCGCGCATTTGCCGCGCACGCGAAGTCCAGCGATTTGCCCTCGGTCGTATCGAGCCGGGTGCTCTTGCCGGCGCCTACGGCGACCCTGAAGCGGGAGGCGGTTCCACCCGGCACCTCGTCGCCATTCATGGCTTCGGCGATCATCAGGGTCAGATTGCAGATCCCGCTTTCGCTCAGGAAGTAGCTCACGGCTCGCTTCAATCCGACATCGAAGCTGATCCCGTGACGTGGCTTCATCGTCAATGCGGGCGAGGAGTCGGCGCCGGCGGCAGTACCGGAGAGCCCGAGACCGACGATCGCAAGGGCGGTGAGGATGAGCTTGTTCATGGTGGTCCCCTTCATCTCAATTTGGTTTGCAGATGCAGTCGGGCATGCCCACGCGAAACTTGCCGCCTGCAACATGATCGCGAGATGAACCGATACGGCGGCCTACCGTGCACTGGCGAAACTTCTCTCCACTTTCCGGTGGCTGCTGGGAGTTATCGCCGGGCGTCACGCCCACTTTGACGCGACAATCTTGCCGGTCTTGCCACGCTGTCCGCTGACAACCCCGTCCACAATGTCAGCCCGGCGATGTGCCGCACTCTGGGCTCGTTGCCGATCTTCACGCGGGCGCGGCCGGCGTGGCTCGCAGCTCGCGGACAATGCGCCGCCGTGACTGCTGGTGTTCGGTCTACGACGGAGCGCGGAACGGCCCGAGCGGAGATGGGGCTTCGTCGGCCTCGGCCGCCTCCGCGCCCGGGTCGTCCGGCGCGCGCGGCGGGACGAAGATGCGCGGCTCCGCGGGCCGGCCCGGCTTGGTCTTGCTCTTCTGCTGCGCCACGTTCGGTGCTGCACCCTCGGCGCGGTCCTCTGTCTTCGGTCTGGGCTCGAGCGGCCTTTTCTGCCCGCCGATCGCGCTGCCGGTTATCTTGGCCGCAGGAGCCGCGGGCTGAAGCTCGGGGACGGGAGGTTTTGAAGCCCGCATCCGGCCTTCCGTCTCGAGAGTGGGCTGTCGGCCCGCTGCGTCCGGAGCCTGCGCCGCGGCGGATCTGCCCGCTCCGGCGCCCGTCATCCTCAACGTTGCCGGACCCCCGGCGAGGCCGGCATCGAGGGCCTCGGCGCCGATCGGCCCTCTAGCCGCGACAAGCTTTGCGGCCCCGGGCGCGGTTGTCGAGGCCGTGATCGGCTGGGAGGGCGCGCCGAGCGCAACCAGCTCCTCGAATTCGTGATGGAGCACGCCGCCTTCGCTCCCCTCGAGCTCCTCGACCGGCACGCGCCAGCGGAAGGCGTCGAGAGCGCCCGTCACCGGCGAGACGGGGGCCCAGCGATCGGAGACCACGCCGTCGGCGGTCCAGGCCGGATCGCGCGGCGCGTTCACGGCCCGGGCCAGCCATTCGCGCATGCGCCCCTTGTCGCCGTGCTGCTCGCCCTCGATGCGGGCCATGAGGGCGGCAGCGCGCCGGGTCAATCCGGTCTCGAGATAGGGTGCGAGCGCGCTGCGCGCCTCGTCGTACTCGCGCGCCTCGATGGCGGCGATTGCGACCGCGATCGGGCCTTCGATCGAGTAGGGGTTCAAGGCGGCAAGCTGTTTCACACGGTCCAACCGGTCGCGCGGGCTGTCGCCGATGCGGGCGTAGGCGTAGGCGGTCGCGAGATCGGGGTGCGGGGCTTTCGACCACGTCTTCTGGAGAATCTTGGCGGCGCGGGACGTGTTCCCGCGCGACGCCAAGAGCCGGCCGGCGATGGCCGCGGCAGGGACCAGGTCGGGCGCCAGGCGGTGGGCCTCGAGCGCGAGGGTGAGCGCCGTGTCCGGATTGGCCTCCTCGACGGCCTGGGCCTGAGCGGTCAGCAGCACCGCGCGCCGCCGGTCCCCGGTTGCGCGCTCGATGTGGCCGTGGCGGCGCGCGATGGCGAGCGTCTCGAGCGCACCCGCCCAATCTCCCTCCTTGCACTCGAGGTCGAACAGCGCCTCGACCGGCCAGGACAGCTTTGGATTGAGCTTCACGGCGCGCTCCGCGAACTGGTGCTGCGCCACCCTCTCGCCCTCGCGTCCCGCTTCCAGGAACAATCCTCTCAAGCCGAGCTGCTCGGTGTCGGGAGTGGCGAGCATGGCCTCGAAGATGCGCCGTGCGGTCGCCTTGTCGCCGGTAAGCTGCGCGGCCTGGGCGCGCAGGAGGTGGGTCAGCGGCTCGTTCGGCAGCGACTTTCTGGCCTGCAGCGCGTAGCGGGTCGCCATCGCCCGGTCGCCGGCGCCGATCGCGATCATGCCCGACGACAGCGCGTCGAGCCCGCGCCGCTGGCGCCGCCGCGTCAAGTAGTGGCTCAGGACGGCCGGACTCGACCAGACCTGGCGCATGATCGACCAGACGAGAACGATCGCGGCGGCGAGCGCGGCCAGCATGACGGCGGCCCGGAACACGCTGGTCTCGATCACGTAGTCTTGCCAATTGATGAGCAGCGTGCCCGGCCGGTCGGCGAGCCAAGCCAAGCCCGTTGCCAGCACGAGCACGATGATCAGGAACAGGACGAGACGCATCATCGGACTGGCAGCCCGCTTTTCCGGTCCTTGCCGGCCGCCGCGGCCGGCATTTCGGATTGATCCCGAGGCATCCGCGGCCGATCGCTGAGCGATGTCTTGAGCTCATCTTCGAGTGCGGCCAGCGCGCGGTCGATGGCGTGGCGCGCCTCGACCTTCTTCAGCCACTCCTCCGCCGGTGCCGAGGCGTGGGGCGGGAGGTCCTTGGCGTGCCCGATCACGTCTCCGAGCCGGTCCTCCTTGAGCGCGCCCTCCATGCGCCCGAGGACCGCTTCCGCGCTCTTGTCCTCGACGCCGTGGCTCACCTTGCGTACGCGCACGACCGACTTGGCGCCGGCGATCAAGCGATCGAAGACGGAGGCGTCGGCCGGCTCGGCTTCCGCGTCGAGGACGGCATGCACGACGGGGGGGAAGTTGCGCTCGAGATCGGCGAGCGTGGGCACGCCTCGGTCCTTGTAGCGCTCGAGGGCCGCAAGATCGATGCGTCCGCCGGCCGCCCGCTTCACCTCTGCGAGCTCGGACGCATACGCCTGGCCGCGGTCGAGCACACGTTTCAGGTTCGCGAGCTCGAGCGAGAGCACGACACGCTCGGCATTCGTCCGCCGCGCCGCTTCGTTCGTGACGATGCCTTCGAGGGTCTCTTCGAGCGCCGCGAGCTTGGCGGCGATCGGCGCCACGGCGGCCGTGACGTCGGCCGGGCGCGCGATTCCCTTGAGCTCGGCGTCCACGGCAACCTTGAGATCGCCGAGCGCACCCGTCAACGCGCGGGCGTTCCCTTCCACGACGCCAAGCGCGGCGGCGAGGCGCTCGGTCTCTGACTTCAGCGCGTCGACGCGCTGGCCGAGCCGGCTTGCATCGGTTCGTGCGGCGCTTGCGGTTTCGCGCGCCTCGGAAATCTGAGCCAGGCGGCCGTCGATCTCCTGCTCCATGCTCTTGCGCTCTGCGGCGAGCCGACTGGCGAGGCTCGTCTCGAGGTCGGAGATTTTGCCGGTGATTGCCGCGAGGCCGGCGATGCCTCCTTTGCCCGGATCCCCCTCCGCGGCGGCGGAGAGCGCGTCGAGGCGCCCCTCGAGCTTGGCGATGCGATCGCGATCGGCGGGCTCGGCGCCTTGCTGGGCGATTTTTTCCGCGAGCGCCTTGGCCTCCGTTGCGAGCTTGGCTTGGGCCTCGCCCAGCGCGCCCACGGACTGGCGCATGCCCTCGAGCGCGGCGAGCCGGCCTTCAACGTCACTGACCTTCCGGGCGAGGCCTGCGACCGGTGCCGAGTCGAGCCTCTCCTCGAGGCTGGCCAGCCGATCCTCGAGCCCCGCGGCCGGGTCGAAATCGGGGGTGGTGCTATCGGATCCGAGCCAATGCGCACCCAGGAGCACCAACAGACCTCCCGCGAGGCCGGCAACGAGATGCGTGAATACCGAGCCGAGATCCGAAGCCACGCCGGCCCGTCTCGCTGGCGCCGCTGCCGCCCCGGGTTTGAGTGGTGGTGCTTGAGCCGGTTTGTCTGTCGCGGCCGTGCCGGCTTCGGCGGGCCGTGTCCCCGTTTTGGCGCCGGATGGCAAGGATGCGCTAGAGGTGGCTCTGGAAGATTCTGCCGTCTTGCCGGGTTTCACGGCCTCGGCGGATGATTTCTGAAGGCCCCCACCACCGGCATCCGGCTCCGCCGCCGACGGGTTCCCGATCTCGGTGGCCTTGAGGTCGAGTGTCGCATGGGGACGCTTCTGGCCGGGGCTTTCGCCGGGCCGGGCGGGGTCCTTGACGGGGCCTTCCTTATTCTCTGCCATGAAAGCCGGGTCTCCGAGCGAACGCCGGGTTGGACGGCGCGCCTGCGCCCATGAGTCTGCACGCAGGCGATGGGAACCAAAATCCGAAAATGCCGCCGAGCCAAGAGGATTCTAGTCGGATTTTGCCGCCATCGCGGTGACGAGGGCAAGCATTTCATTTGCATTTGGCCTGGCCGCGATCCTGACCTGGATCGGCGACAGCGCCGCGAGGCGGTTCGCGACACTTGTGGACAGGCACAGAAGCAGGAGGCCGCGCGCCTCCTCCACGAGGCCGGCCCCGGCCACAAGGGTCGCGAAGATTTCGGCCGTGCGCGGCGACATGAGGATCACGCCATCGAGCGAGCCGGAGCGGATTGCATCTGCCACCTCGGGTGTGAGGCTCTCGGCCGCTCGCGTGCGGTAGACGACCGGTTGGCGCACCTCGAACCCATGGCGCTCGAGGGCGCACTTGAGATCGAAGCCCTGCCGGTCGCCAGCCAAGTGCAGCAGGGTGCCGTTCCTTGGTTCGAGCTCGGCGGTCGCGAGCGCCACGAGGCCGGGCGCCGACCCGGGCCCTTCCATGACGCGCGCGAAGCCGAGCTTTCGCGCCAGCGCCGCAGTGGCTGGGCCGACGACGAGGATCGGAAGGTGGACGGCGGTCCCCAGAACCGGGCTCCCGGCGAGCGCGCGCAGGCCGTTGCGGCTGGTTGCGATCAGCGCCTGCACTGCCCCGAGGTCGATCGCCGGCGCGGCATCGAGTTCGACGCCGAGAAGGGGCGCGAGGCTTACGCGGTGGCCCATGCTCTCTAGCCTTGCCTTGAGCTCGGCCGCATCGGCTTCCGGCCTCGTGACGAGAAGATGCATCACGGGCTCCGCCCGAGAAAAGCGAGCGCGCCCTGGGCTAGCAGCTCCTCGGCGGCATCGGCGCCGATGGCCGCCGCCTCGTGCGCCGGGCCGTTGCGCTTGGCGATGAAACATTGGCGCCCATCGGGGGAGAGCGTCATGCCGCGGAATTCTATCGCTCCGGATTGAAGCCCGGCGTGACCGGCGACCGGCGTCCGGCACGAGCCTTCGAGCCGCGCCAGGAAGGCCCGCTCGGCTGTCGTGCAGAGAGCCGTCGGCTCGTGGTTGAGCGGCGTGACGAGCTCGGCCGTGCGATGATCCGTGCTCCGTATCTCGATGCCGATCGCCCCCTGAGCCACGGCCGGGAGCATCACGTCGATCGGAATGGCCATCGTGATCCGGTGCGCAAGCCCCAGCCGGTTGAGGCCGGCGCAGGCGAGAACCACCGCGTCGGCTGCGCCCTCTCCGAGCTTTCGCAAACGGGTTTCGACGTTGCCGCGCAAGCCCGCGACCTCGATGTCGGGCCGCAAGCGCTTGAGTTGAGCCTGCCTCCTCGGTGACGAGGTGCCGACGACGGAGCCGGCCGGCATGCCGTCGATCGAGCGAAACTTGACGCTGATGAAGGCGTCGCGCGGGTCCTCGCGCTCGAGCGCCGCCGCGATGGCGAGGCCCGAGGGCAGGACGGTCGCCATATCCTTGATCGAATGCACGGCGAGATCGATGTCATTGGCGAGAAGCGCTTCCTCGATCTCTTTCGTGAACAGCGCCTTGCCGCCGGCCTCGGCCAGGGGGCGATCGACGATCACATCGCCGGTCGTCTTGATGATGCGGATCGCGAACGCCTGCTCGGGAAGACCATGGGCCGCCATCAGGCGGGCGCGGACCTCGTGCGTCTGCGCGAGCGCAAGCGCCGAGCCTCGCGTGCCGATGCGGATGGGGGCCGCTTGCAGGTTTCTTGCTCCTGATGCTAGGGCCTCGACTGGCGCCGCCATTAACGCCTAACGGCGCCGCCGGCAAGGCAACGCAAACACGACGGATAATGGCTTGATGCGAATGAATGGCGCCAAGGAAGCCGAGAGGGCGCTGGTGCTCGGCATAGAGACGAGCTGCGACGAGACGGCCGCGGCGGTCGTCATGCGCGAGGCCTCGGGACACGGCGCGATCATCTCCAACATCGTGCGCTCGCAGTGGGAGGAGCATCGCGCGTTCGGCGGAATCGTGCCCGAAATCGCCGCGCGAGCCCATGTCGAGTGTCTCGACGAGATCATCGGAGCCGCCATGCGCGAGGCGCGACTGAGCTATGCCGAGCTGGCCGCGGTCGCGGCTACGGCGGGGCCCGGCCTCAACGGCGGGCTGATCGTCGGCCTCGTCTCGGGCAAGGCCATCGCCTTGGCGCATGATAAGCCCTTCCTTGCCGTCAATCATCTCGAGGCCCATGCGCTGACCGCGGGCCTCACGGAGGGGCTTAGGCCGCCCTATCTGCTGCTCATCGTCTCGGGCGGGCACACGCAGCTCCTCCTCGTCGAGGGCGTCGGCCGCTACCGGCGTCTCGGCACGACGATCGACGACGCCTTGGGCGAAGCGTTCGACAAGACGGCGAAGCTCCTGGGATTAGGCTATCCCGGCGGGCCGGCCGTCGAGCGGGCGGCCGAGGGCGGCGATTCCGCCCGGTTCGACTTTCCGCGCGCCATGCTCGGTCGCGCGGACGCGCACTTCTCGTTCGCCGGCCTCAAGACCGCGCTGCGCCACAAGGCCGAGGCGCTGGCGCCGCTGAGGGATCAGGACATTGCCGATCTGTGCGCGTCGTTCGAGGCGGCGGTTTGCGACATCGTCGCGGATCGTGTCAGCCGGGCAATGGAGCTTGCCGCGGAACAGCACGGAGCCGACACGCCCCGGCACCTGGTGGTGGCCGGCGGGGTTGGCGCGAATCTCCGGCTCAAAGCGGCGCTCGAGGCCGTGGCAAGGGCGAACGGCTACGCGCTCCACGTGCCGCCACCCTCCCTCTGCACCGACAATGCGGCGATGGTCGCCTGGGCGGGAGCCGAGCGGCTGGCCCTCGGCCTCGCCGATCCCCTCGATTTCGCGGCCAGGCCGCGCTGGCCGCTCGATGCCGACGCGGCTCCCGCCATCGGCGCAGGTGTGAAAGCCTGACAGCCGCCCGAATACAGCGCGATCCGGTCGTGCTAGAGATCAGGCTGCCGGCAGGGCAGGGGAAGCGCATGAGGGTCGACAGCGTCGGCGTCATCGGTGGCGGCGCGTGGGGCACGGCGCTCGCGCAGACGCTGCGCCTAGCGGGCCGCGAGGTGCTGTTGTGGGCGCGCGAGGCCGAGACGGTCGACGACATCAACGTGCGTCATGTCAATCGCACGTTCCTGCCCGGCATTGCGCTCGATCCCGAGCTTCGCGCGACCGGGGCGCTCCCCGACCTCGCGGCCTCCGATGCCGTCCTGATGGCGGCGCCAGCGCAGCACGTGCGCCTGGTTGCGACCGCGCTCGCGCCCCACGCGCGCGACGGCCAGCCGCTCGTCGTGTGCGCCAAGGGCCTCGAGCAGGCGACCGGGAAGCTCATGGGGCAGGTCCTCTCCGAGACGCTCCCCGGAGCCACCCTCGCGGTGCTTTCGGGGCCGAGCTTCGCCGCCGATGTGGCGCGCGGGCTGCCGGCCGCCCTCACCATCGCCTGCCGCGATGAAGGTTTGGGCCGTGTGCTCGCCGAACAGCTCGGCTACCGCCAGTTCCGCCTTTACTGGTCGAGCGACGTGATCGGCGTCGAGCTCGGCGGCGCATTGAAGAACGTACTCGCGATCGCGGCCGGCATCGTCGACGGCAAGGGGCTCGGCGCCAGCGCTCACGCCGCGATCGTCACGCGCGGGTTCGCGGAGATGCGCCGCCTCGGCGAGGCGCTTGGGGCGCGGCCCGAGACGATGATGGGGCTGTCGGGGCTCGGCGACCTCGTTCTCACCTGCTCGAGCCCGCAGTCGCGCAACATGAGCTTGGGGCGCGCGCTCGGCCGCGGCGAGAGGCTCGAGGACGTCCTCGCCGCGCGCGTCTCGGTGACGGAGGGCGTTTATACGGCAGCCGCGGTCGCGCGCCGTGCGCAGGAGACGCGCATTGGCATGCCGATTTCGGCGGCCGTCGCCGCGATTCTCGAGGGACGGGCGACCGTCGATGCCGCCATCGCCGAGCTGATGCAGCGGCCGTTCAAGGCCGAGGACTGATCGGCCTCAGTGTCTGGTGACGCGCCAGACCTTGAGCGGCGTGTCGGCGGCGAGCGGCACGGGCTCGAGAAACGCCGGTGCGTGTCCGGCAAGCAGCGACGGCTTCAGGGCATCGGCCGGCGGCGTCCCCTGAACCTTGGTCGTGGCCAATCCCGCACAGAGCGCGACATAGGTCGCGTCGAGCGCAAAAAGGCGGCGCTTCGCTTCCTCCGGACTCGCGTAGAGAATGGCGTGCGTCTCGAGGATGGCCTTGTCGAGCCGGTGATAGGGAGCGGAAAGAACCCGCAGCGGCGTCAGCGCGGCGATAAATGGTCCCTGGTCGACCTCCGCCGCCACCAGGCCATTCGGCAGCGACGCAAGGGGCGCGATGCTTTCCGCCGCGAGACACGCCCCCCTTGCGGCGCTGAGCTTCAAGGTGCGCTCGGTCGCGGGATTGCTCGAGCCGAGGAGCAGCGCCGCGAGCCCCAATAAGGTCCATTGATTGACGAGGACGACGGCGGCGGCGCGCGACGTCGCCGGCGAGACGTGTCCGTCACCCCTCATCCTGCCGATCGCGATGGCGAGTGGCGGGAGGGCGAGCAGGGCCGCGTAGGGGACGAGCTTCAACTGCCACAGGCTCAAGGCCGCCGTGACCAGACATGCGCCCGTGTAGAAGAGAGCGCCGTCGTCGCGATCCTGGCGCAGCACGAGCATGGCCGCGCCAAGCCCTGCCGCGAGGTGGACGAGGGCGGCTGCCGCCACGATCGGCAGGTTTTCGAGAAGCCAGAGGAAGCTCTGTGTTTCCGCCACATGGTCGAGCCAGATCGGCACCACGGCTGGGTCGACTTGGCCGAACGGCCCGGCGAGGCAGGCCGGCTCCATCGACCCGTAGAGAGGGATGCCGGCGCCGCCGGCGGCGGCGAGGGCGCACAGCCGGACCCAAAGGGGAGCCCGGCCGGCGAAGCGCAGGACGGCCGAGAGTCCGGCCGCCGCGGTCCCGGCCAGCACAACGAGGTTCAACGACAGCGCATCGCAGCGCACGTCGAGCCACTGCGAGGGGGCCGTCGTCAGCAAAAAGGCCGCGAGGAGCGTCGCCGCGAAAAGAGCGGCCGCGTTCGAGACCCCCTCCCTGCCGCGTCCGGTCCAAGCCGCCAGCAAGCCGGCCATCGCCAGGCTCGAGACGGTCGGCAGCAGCGCCTCGAGGCCAACCGCCAGGCCGGCGCCGAGCAGCGCCCCCGCAATCAATCCCGTCCGGGGCGCAGAGAAGCTTTGCGCCAGGAGCAGGATGCCGCCGACCGCCGCCAGATTGAGCGCATTGTGATGGTCGATGCGGCCGGGCCCGAATTGCGCCAGGCCGGAGAAGCACGTGACGGCGAGGACGAGCGCAATGAGTGCGCCGGTGCGGCCCGACCTCTCCTCTGCCGCGCGCGCGGTGAGCCACAAGAGCGGCAACAGCAGTATCAGCGGCCAGACCGAGCGCGCGGCCAGCTCCGCGTTTGGCGGCGAAAGCACGAGCCCGAACGCGGCGATCAGAGCAGCAATCGGCAGGTCGATGAGCCGCGACCAGTGAGAAACGAGCGGCTCGGGCGCTCCGAGGCGCGCGAGCGTGGTGTCGAACCACGGCGCGCCGGCGAGAAACTCGCGCACCTGGACCATGCGGGTGGCATCATCGGAATCGAAGAATGAGGTGCCGAACCGGGCCGGGTCTGCCGCGGCCTGCCCCAAGGCGAAGAGGACCACGGCGCCAACGCACCAAAGCGTCAACGGCGCATTGAAGATGCGCACGGCGGCGCCGATCGCCGGCCGCACGCTGAGGGCTGAGGTCGACATCCAACGGTCCTTCACGGGCCTCGGCCGACCTTAACCAATGGGTGTTGCGCGGCCGTAAACACCGGGAGGAACCCGAGAGCGGCGCGTTAACACCTCCGAGCCTCAAGAGTTTCTTCAGGCCTCTTACGTAGCCTTCGAACGGTATCGCGCCGTTTTGCCAGCGCGATCCCGCGCTGGCGCTTGCGTGCCCGGAGCGGCCACAGCGAGTTGCTCCGTCCGCAGGTTCCCCCATGGGCCATTCCGAGGTGTTCGTCATCGGCGCCGGGCCGGCCGGGCTCACCGCCGCCTACCTGCTGACGAAACAAGGCGTGGCCACGACCGTGATCGAGGCGGACCCCCGATACGTCGGCGGCATCAGCCGCACGGCCGCCTACAAAGACTTCCTGTTCGACGTCGGCGGCCACCGCTTCTTCTCGAAGTCGAAGGAGGTGGTCGATCTCTGGCACGAGCTCCTGCCCGAAGGCTTCATCGAGCGCCCTCGGCTGTCGCGCATCTACTACGACGGCAAGTTCTATTCCTATCCCTTGAAGGCGTTCGAGGCGCTCGCCAACCTTGGGGTCGTCGAGAGCGCGCTGTGCGTCCTATCGTTCGCGTACAAGCAGGCGTTTCCCAACGAGAGGCCCGTCACCTTCCACGACTGGGTCGCGAACCAGTTCGGCGAGCGGCTGTTCTCGATCTTCTTCAAGACCTACACCGAGAAGGTGTGGGGCATGAGCTGCGACGAGATCTCTGCCGACTGGGCCGCGCAGCGCATCAAGGGCCTCGACCTGTGGAGCGCGATGGCGAATGCGCTCCGGCGCTCGATCTCGGCCGAGCCGGTCCCGAGCAAGGACGGCACGGTCATCAAGACGCTGATCGAAAGCTTTGAGTACCCGCGCAAAGGGCCGGGCATGATGTGGGAGGCCGCGGCCGCGAAAACCCGCGCCCAGGGCGGCGCGATCCACATGGGAGCGGCGCTCGAGAGCCTCGTCTGGGACAAGGACCGCGAGATCTGGACGATCACCGCGCGGGGCGCGGACGGCGCGACGAAGGTCTTCACCGCAAGGCACGTCATCTCCTCGGCGCCGATCCGCGAGCTCGTCGGCAGCCTCTCGCCGCAGCCCCGGTGCCGCGCGGCGGCCGAGCGCCTGCGCTACCGCGACTTCCTGACCGTCGCCCTGGTCGTCGAGAAACCGGACCTCTTCCCCGACAACTGGATCTACATTCACGAACCGTCCGTGAAGGTCGGCCGCATCCAGAATTTCCGCTCCTGGTCGCCGGAGATGGTGCCGGACGAGCGCTTCGCGTGCTTGGGCCTCGAATATTTCTGCTTCGAGGGCGACGGCCTCTGGACCGCGACCGACGAGGAGCTCGTCGCGCTCGCGAAAGTCGAGCTCGCCGAGGTCGGCCTCGCGACCGAGGACGAGGTCAAAGACGGCACGGTCGTGCGCCAGAGGAAGGCCTATCCGGTCTACGACGAAGCCTACAAGTCGAACGTCGACACGATCAGGGAGGATTTCGAGGCGTCCTATCCGACGCTGCACCTCGTCGGCCGCAACGGCATGCACAAGTACAACAACCAGGACCACGCCATGATGACGGCCATGCTGACCGCGAGAAACATCCTCGCCGGCGAGAAGATCTACGATGTGTGGGGCGTCAACGAGGATGCCGAGTATCACGAGGAGGGACGCTCGAGCGAGAGCGAGGCCTTGCGGAGCGTCCGCCTGGTGCCTCGCAAGGTCGGGCCGCGCCCTGCGGGTGCCGCGGCATGAGGCGCAACGAGGCCGGCGTCGCGGCGAACGCGCCTCGGCTGTTTCGGCCGATGATCGCACTTGCGCCGCAGCTCTCGCGCTATTCGGCGGTGAGCGCGCTCGCGCTCGGGCTCGACTTCGTCGTCTACCTCGCGCTGGTCGGCTCGGGCTTTGCCGCCCCGCTGGCCGGCGCGATCGGCTATGCGATCGGGCTCACGCTGCATTACGCGCTCTCGGCGCGCTTCGTGTTCGACGCGCGGGCGACGCGAAAATCCGACGGCCGCCTGTTCGGCGAGTTCGCCATGAGCGGCCTGATCGGCCTTTTCATCACGGCGTCGATCATCGCGATCGCGACCGAAATGCTCCACCTCGGCGCGCTCGCGGCCAAGATGCTCGCCGCCGGCGCGAGCTTCCTCGCGGTCTTTCTCCTGCGCCGCTCGGTCGTGTTCGGCGGCGGCCTCGCCCTGCGCGCTTGAGGCTGGGTCCGTTTCGCGCTAGGGAGCGGCCGGCACCGCTCAGCGCTCCATTCCGGTTCGCTAAGCTCCAGTTGGTGCCCACCGTTCCGAGAAACGCCCGCCATGGGCCATTGGCTGTTCAAATCCGAGCCCGGCGTCTTCTCGTGGGACGACTTGAAGGCGCGCGGCGCCAAGGGCGAGCCGTGGGACGGCGTGCGCAACTACCAGGCGCGCAACAACATGCGCGCGATGCGCCTCGGCGACCGGGGCTTCTTCTATCATTCGGGGGAGGGGCGCGAGATCGTCGGCATCCTCGAGGTGATCGCGCTCGCGCATCCAGACCCAAAGGACGGCAGCGGAACCTGGGAGTGCGTGGACGTGGCCGCCGCGGCCGGCATGCCGAGACCGGTCATGCTGGATGAGATCAAGGCCAATCCGAAGCTCGCCGAGATGGCCCTCGTCAAGAACTCGCGCCTCTCGGTGCAGCCGGTGACAGCGCAAGAGTGGGCCGAGGTCTGCCGCATGGGCGGGCTTGCCTCCGGCAAGACGAGCGGGCTTGCCTCCGGCAAGACAGGCGGGCTTGCCTCCGGCAAGACAGGCGGGCTGGGTCCGAAGATGACTAAGAGGTGAGCCGTGGGGTCGGACGCCTTGGGGCTGGAATTCGCCGAGCATCGAGGTGCGGCGGCGCGGGGTCCGGCCCCGTTGCAGCGCTCAGCCTTCATCCGCGCCAACACGAAGCTGCTCGCCCCGCCGCTGGTGCCGGAAATCAAGCTTCACCTGGCCGAAGAGTCGCTCCCGATCTGGCAGAGGACCGAGGACGAGCTCGGGCAGACGAACGTGCCGCCGCCCTACTGGGCGTTCGCCTGGGCCGGCGGGCAGGCGCTCGCCCGTTATGTCCTCGACAGACCGGGTCTCGTCACAGGCAAGACGGTCCTCGATCTGGGCGCGGGCTCGGGCCTTTGCGCGATAACGGCGCGGCTCGCCGGTGCGGCCTCGGCTCTCGCCGCCGATATCGATCCCTTGGCGCTCGCGGCGGTCCGCCTCAATGCCGCGGCCAACGCCGTGAGCGTCGGCACGGCGGCCGCGGACCTGCTCGCCTCTGCGCCCGGCCCGTTCGACGCGGTCCTCCTCGGCGACCTGTTCTACGAGCGCGGGCTCGCCGGTCGCGTACTCGACTTCGCCGCCGCCGCGGCGCGGAACGGTGCGCTGGTCCTCATCGGCGATCCGCAGCGCAGCTACTTCCCCAAGGGCCTGTTCAAGCTCGCGGCGGAATACGAGGTGCCGGTGACGCGCGAGCTCGAGGACGCCCTCATCAAGAGGACGGCCGTCTGGCGGCTTTAGACGCCTGCATAATCTGCTAGTGTCCCTTTGAATCCGAGGTTCGCAAGCGCGCTTGCACCATGGTGGGTACGAACTTCGGGGCGGGGACACCAGTCTTGCCGCATCGCAGTGGATCACCGGAGGACGCGCCATGAGTTGGGAAGGAGTGAACTATCTCGCCATCGTGCTCGCCGCCGTTTCGAGCTTCATGTTCGGCGGCGTGTGGTACGGCCTCCTTTCCACCCAATGGTTGGCGGCCGCCAACATCCGCCCGGAGGACCTGCAGAAGGCCAAAGGAGCCGCGACCGCCGCTCCCTACGTCATCGCCTTCGTGGCTCAGCTCGTCATGGCGCTGTTTCTCGCGGGCCTGCTCGGCCATCTCGGCTCGGGACAGGTCACGGCAAGTAACGGCATGATTACCGCAGCCTCCGTCTGGGCCGGCTTCGTCGCGACCTCGCTGACCGTCAATCACGCCTTTCAAGGCGCAAAAAAGGAGCTGACCCTGATCGACGCCGCGCATTGGCTCGGCGTGCTGCTGATCCAAGGCGCGGTGATCGGTTGGATGGGTGTGGGGTGAGGCCGGCCAGGCGCCCTGCGCGGCCTTGGCGTTTGACCAACGGGCAAGTTGTGCCCCGAGAGCAGGGTCAGCATAATGCGGCCTAGTAGGGCGGTTCAGAAGTTCCCCTGTCCCTCGCGGCTTCCTCGTGAGGGAGCTTCTGAACCGCCATACTTGCAAGTCTATGATTCTAGCGTCCCTTATGAATCCGAAGCTCGCAAGCGCGAGTGCCGCAAGGTGTGTGCGAGCTTCGGGTTCGGGATATTAGATGTCCGCTCCCGGAGGAAACGCGAATGTCGGAAAAGCGCTATCCAGTTCCCGCCGAATGGGCAAGCCGAGCCTGGCTCGACGGCGAGCGCTACAAGGCTCTTTATAGGCGCTCGATTGACGATCCGAACGGCTTCTGGGGCGAGATCGGCCGGCGCATCGACTGGATCAAGCCTTACACCAAGGTGAAGAACACCTCGTTCGAACCGTCCAACGTCTCGATCAAGTGGTTCGAGGACGGGACCCTGAACGTCGCGGCCAACTGCATCGACCGGCATGTGAAGTCACGCGGCGACCAGGTGGCGATCATCTGGGAGGGCGACGATCCGACCCAGGACGAGAAGATCACCTACCGCCAGCTCCTCGAGCGCGTCTCGAAGTTCGCCAACGTCTTGAAGGCCAACGGCGTCAAGAAGGGCGACCGGGTCACGATTTATCTGCCCATGATCCCCGAGGCCGCCTACGCGATGCTCGCGTGCGCGCGCATCGGCGCGGTCCACTCGGTGGTCTTTGGCGGCTTC
>DATETZ010000167.1:0-14548 GCA_035283385.1 Hyphomicrobiaceae bacterium | reverse complement strand
CAACCCAAGGTACGCTCATACCCATTGGGTGCACGGTATGCGCGAGACAGAGGAGGGCACCGGCGCTTCAGGAGAGGGTCGCGCATGATCGGGTTGTATCGGCTGCGCCGAAGGACGTGTGCGCATGCAGGCGGCCAAGCGGCCCAAGGCAGCTCCCGCGCCGTCCTTCGGGTGAGCGCAGCGCCTTTACACACCCGTGCCTGCGGACAAAGGCGCCTCGCGCCTTGCCAAATTCCAGGATCTCTGCGGGTTGGTCGGACTATCCGCGCCAGCGCAATCACTTTGGCTGAATTTTCTCGTGGGCTCATGGAGCCGCATGGCTCCGGCGCGCGCCGCTCGACGCACACGCACCCGGCTCGGGCCGACCTGGTCTTGATTGGCGTTTACGTGCCGCTCTCGGCACTCTCTGTGCTTTGGCTCTTCGTGCCTGCGTCCCCGGGCTGCCCGTTCGGTTCCGCACTGAACACCCGCAGCAGAGCCTCACCGAGGCGGACGCTATCGACATCGTCCTTGTGGATTACGTCCGTTGCACCGGCGGCGAGCAGCTTCACTCGGTGATTGCGCGTCACCTGCCCGCTCACGACGACAATGGGTCCGGTGTAATCCGCGTGGCGCAGAAACGGGATCGCTTGCAGCGCCGTGTCGCTTGGCTTCAGCACGTCGTCGAGCAAGACGAGGGCGGGCTTGCGCGCGATGATGCAATCGAGCGCCTGGCCGAGCGTCTGGGCGCACCTCACTTGGAGGTCATAGCCGAACATGACGCGCAAAGTGGCCTGCAAGCGGTCGGCATCCGGGATTTCGTCCTCGACGATCAGCACGTCATCGAGCACCGGCAGTGCCTGCCTCAGCCTGGTGACATCGCTTTTCCTGGCGAGGAATTCGCTGCCCAATCCATCGCGTGAGCTCTTCATATTTGTCCTTGCCCTCTTTCGAGGGCAGCCTGCAAAGATATCTGCAATAACTGCGTGCTGCGAATGCCTGCGGAGCCAGCCGTTCGTGCGTCGAGCGAGGCTTGCTGGCTGCGCCGTTGTGCAATGACTGCCGGCACGCTCGCAGCACAGTGCCAACACAATTCCTGTGCAACGGCTAGTTGTACTTTGGAACGAGGAGGAGGCGCGGTCACTGATCGGCTAAGTGCAGATCACCTTCGGCCAGGTGAGACGAAAGATCGCGCCGCGGCGTTTTTCGGGATCCGACTCGAATACGACGCGCCCGCCGACGGCCTCGAGCGGCGGGCCACCCCTCGCGCGGGGCGCGACATCAGCGTCGTCTCTGCGCAAGGCGGATGGCATCCGACAGGATCTGCCTATGGTCGAAGGCGAGCTCGATGCGCTTCCATCGCGCCACCCATTCCACCGCCGCGGCGTCGGAGCCGGCCGCCGCCGCGCCGGTGCGGACGCGGGCGAGATACGCGACCGAGACCGTGTGGCCGCGCGGGTCCCGATTGGGATCGGAATAGACGCCCACGAGGCGCAGCCGGCCGGCTTTCACGCCGGTCTCCTCGATGAGCTCTCGCCGGCAGGCGTCCTCGACCGTCTCGCCAACACGGACGAATCCGCCGGGCAGCGCATAGCACCCCTTGAAGGGCTCGTTGCCGCGCCGGATCAGGAGCACGCGGCCCTTGCTGTCGATTGCGACGCAATCAACAGTGAGCAGCGGGGTTCGAGGCGCCGGCATCGTGGAGAGCGTAGCATGATCCGCGATCCCGTCCGATCGGCCATCGAAGGTGCCTGACGAACGCGGGGCCGCACAGCACCGTGCCTTCACGTTCAGTTGAAATTTGACTTGCCAACGGCCGGCGCCCGGGCGGAACGTGCCGATAGCGCTTGTGCTCACGGGGGAAGTGCTGACAAGGGAGGTTCGAATGTTGCGTTCGCTTCTGCCGACCGTCGCCCTGGCATCTCTAGCCGTGCTCGGCACTCTTGGTGCGGCCTCCGCCGCCGACCCCTACGACGACTACGACGGCTATGACTACGGCCGCTACTACGGCGGCCCGCGCGAGCCTGACGTCACGATCATTACCAGGCGAGTCGAAATCTATCGCGGGGCGCCGGCCGCGCGGCGCGGATATGGATACCCGCCCGCCTACTATGCGCCGCCGGTCGCCTACGCGCCTCCGGTTTACGGCTGGGTGTACGAGCGGCCCTTGAACTGCGGCACCTATCATTATTGGGATGGCGACCGCTGCCTCGACGCGCGTTGGTATCCACCTGTGCCCTAGGGTTGAGCTGGCTAGGGGCTGCGGCTCGGCTGCCCGGAGCGGCCGCGCACCGATCTCGCCGGCCTCGAACCGCGAGTTCGCGGTCGCGTAGCTATGGCCAGCGCAGCACGTTGCTCCGGATCACGTACGGCCGGCCATCGCGCCATGGGGAATCGTTAACGCCTCGTTATCCAGCGCCATAGTAATTGTACATCGTTTCTTCTAGCCGTGTCATTTGTCCGGGGGGTCATGACAATGGCGCGGGCCGCCGACGCAACCGTATCGCTGCTGGACATTGCTCAGCTCACCGGCGAGGTGAAACAGCTTGCCGACAGCAAGATCGAGGCGATCCGCACCATCACCGGCCGATTGCGCATCTTGGCGCTGAACGCCATGATCGAGTCGGCGCGGGCCGGCGAGGAGGGCCGCGGCTTCGCGGTCGTGGCCGAGGAGGTGAAAGGGGTCTCGGGCGCCGTCGAGGAGGTCGCGGGCTCCCTCGAACAGGAGCTATCGGGGCGCATCGGCGAACTCGAGGCGATGACGCAGTCGATGAGCGAGCGCGCGCGCGGCGAGAGGCTCGTCGATCTCGCGCTGAACGCCATCGAGATCATCGACCGCAATCTGTACGAGCGGACGTGCGACGTGCGCTGGTGGGCAACGGACGCCGCGGTCGTCGATTGTGCGGCCAATCCGTCCAAGACGGCGGCCGCCTACGCGGGCGAGAGGCTCAGCGTCATTCTCGGCGCCTATACGGTCTATCTCGACATCTGGCTGTGCTCGATGGACGGCCGGGTGATCGCGAGCGGCCGGTCGGGGCGCTATCCGGCGGTCGGAGCCGACGTCTCGCGCGAGCCCTGGTTCGAGCGCGCAGCGCGCCTCGCCAGCGGCGACGACTACGCGTGCGCGGATATCGCGCGCAACAAGCTCTTGAACGATGCGCTGGTGGCCACCTATGCCGCGAGCATCCGCGAAGGCGGCAAGGCCAAGGGCCGGCCGCTCGGCGTTCTCGCGATCCATTTCGACTGGGGCCCGCAGGCGCAAACGGTGGTCGACAATGTTCGCTTCTCCGGCGAGGACCGGGCGCGCTCGCGCGCACTCCTGGTCGACGCCCGCGGCCTGGTGCTCGCCTCATCCGGCGGCACCGGGGTACTTTCGGAGGTGATCGATCTCGGCGGCAGGGGCCAGACGTCCGGCTACGGCGAGAGGACAGCGGGCGAGATCATCGCCTTTCATCGCACCCCCGGCTACGAGACCTACCGCGGCCTCGGCTGGTACGGCGTCATCATCCAGAAGTCTCCCTGACGCCCGCGCGGGCCGGCGGACGGAGAGCAGAGACCGAAGCGGCCGCTACTCCGCCGCAGCAAGGGAGGGCGCCGGACGGTGCAGCTCGGCGAGCAGGCGCGCCTCGCGCTGACGGGCCTCCGCGTAGCTCCTCTTCTTGACGTGGCCGAAGCCCTTAATCTCCTCCGGCAGGGCCGCGAGCGCGACGGCAGTGCCGTGCGTCGCCGGCGAGAGCCTCCCCGCGATCTCCTCTAGGAGGCGCTCGTAATCGGTGATCATCTGCCGCTCGAGGCGGCGCTCGGCCGAGTATCCGAAGAGATCCCAGCGCGTGCCGCGCAGGCGCTTGGCCTTAGCGAGAACCCGGAGCACGGGAAGCATCCAGGGACCGAACCGCATTTTCACGGGCTCGCCGGTCGTCGGGTGGCGCCGCGCGAGCAGCGGCGGGGCGAGGTGGAACTCGATCCGGCGCACGCCCTCGAACTTTTCTTTGATCATGCGCTCGAAGCGGCCGTCCGAGAACAGCCGTGCGACCTCGTACTCGTCCTTGGCGGCGAGAAGCTTGAAGTAGCTCCTCGCCACCGCCTCCGCCAGGCCCGAGTGCCCGGGCGCCTTCTCGCGCTCGAGGACGGCGGCGGCGGCGACCCACGCGCGGTAGCGGCCGGCCAGCGCAGCGTCCTGATAGCCGGTGAGATAGCTCGCGCGGACGGCGACCAGATCGTCCAAAGTCTTGGGCTTTGCCGCGGGCGGCGCGAGGAGAGGACCGAAGGCGCCGGGCTTCGCGGCCGCGAGCCGGCCAAGGCGGAACGCGCGCAGATTCAGCTCGACGGCCGCGCCGTTGAGGGCGATCGCCTCCTCGATGGCGCGGGCCGCAATCGGGATTGTGCCGAGCTGGTAGGCAAACCCCAAGAGCACCACATTGGCGAACATGCTGTCGCCGAACAGCTTGACGGAGAGGTCGTGTGCATCGATCGCATGCACCGGACCTTTACCCGCACGCGCACGGATAGCGTCGTTCAAGGCGCATCCCGGCACCTCGAGTTGCGGATTGCGGGCGAACTCGCCGGTCGTCATTTCGTAGCTCGAATAGACGACGGCCGTGCGGTCCGGCCGCACGGCGTCGAGGATCTTGCTCGAGGCGGTGACGACGAGATCGCCGCCGAGGACGACATCGGCATGCGCGGTGCCGACGCGAATGGCGTGAATGTCCTCCGGCCGCGCCGCGAAGCGCATGTGGCAGGCCACCGCTCCGCCCTTCTGCGCGAGGCCGGTCATGTCGATCGATCCGAAACCTAGTCCTGCAAGGTGCGCCGCCTGCCCGAGCACGGCCGAGACAGTGACCACGCCCGTGCCTCCGACGCCCGTCACGAGCACCGCGTAGGGCTTGCCGAGCGGCGGCAATATGGGCTCTGGCAGGCTTCCGGTATCCGGCACCGCCAAGACATCGGGAACTCGCTTGTGATCGGAGGCAGTCGTCACTTTGTTCCCCTCCCCTTGGCGGGGAGGGGAGCCGCTTGAGGACGCCGTCGGCGGTGCGCGTCCCGACACTTTCCGGACCTTCGCGCCGTGGAGCGTGACGAAGCTCGGGCAGAAGCCTTCGAGGCAGGAGAAGTCCTTGTTGCAGGCCGACTGGTCGATCGCGCGCTTTCTGCCGAGCTCGGTCTCGAGCGGAACGATGGCAACGCAGTTCGACTTCTTGCCGCAGTCGCCGCACCCCTCGCAGACGTCGGGGTTGATGAACACGCGCCGGTCGGGATCGGGAGCTTCGCCGCGCTTCCTGCGCCGTCTCTTCTCGGCGGCGCAGGTCTGATCGTAGATCAGCACGGTCACGCCCGCGGTGCGGGCGAGCTTGCGCTGCACGGCATCGAGATCGCGCCGGTGGTGGACCGTAACGCGCCCCGGCAGCTCGCCCGCGCCGTATTTGTCAGGCTCGTCGGTCACGATGTCGACGTCTCTCACGCCCTCGGCCAGCACCTGGGCCGCGATCTGAGCGACCGTGATCCCGCCGTCGAGCTTCTGCCCGCCGGTCATGGCGACGGCATCGTTGTAAAGGACCTTGAAGGTAATGGTGACGCCGGCCGCCACGGCGGCGCGGATCGCCAGGCTGCCCGAGTGAACATAGGTGCCGTCGCCCATGTTCTGGAACACGTGCGCGCGCTTCGAGAACGGGGCTTCGCCGATCCAATTGGCGCCCTCGCCGCCCATCTGCGTGAAGCCCTCGGTCTGCCGGTCCATCCACAGAGCCATGTAGTGGCAGCCGATGCCAGCGTAGGCGCGCGAGCCGTCGGGCACGACGGTCGATGTATTGTGCGGACAGCCGGCGCAGAAATAGGGGACGCGTTGAAACGCGTCCGGCTCCACCGGTCGCGAGGCGATGAGACGCTTGAGCTCGGCAAGGCGGCGCGCGACCCCCTCATCGGGCGCGACGCGCATCACGCGCTCGCCGATCGCGACCGCGATATCGAGAGGATCGAGCGCGCCCTTGGCCGGGAACAGCCAATTGCCAGCCTCGTCCTTCTTGCCAAGCACGCGCGGCCGATTGGGCGTATCGAAAAGCTGCTCCTTGACCTGCGTCTCGATGAGCGAGCGCTTCTCCTCGATGATGAGGAGGGTGTCGAGACCTTCGGCAAAGCGCGCGATTCCCTCCGGCTCCAGCGGCCAGGCGAGCGCAACCTTGTAGAGCCCGATCCCGAGGCCGCTCGCGCGCACCTCGTCGAGGCCGAGCTCGTCGAGCGCCTCGAGCGTGTCGAGGTAGCTCTTGCCCGCGGTGACGATGCCGATCTTGCGGTTGGGCCCGCCTGAGATGATCACGCGGTCCAAGGCATTGGCGCGCGCAAAGGCGAGAATAGCGCCCCGCTTGAAGTCGTGCAGCCGCGCCTCCTTGATGAGCGGCTGATCGCCGAGGCGGATGTTGAGTCCCCCTGGCGGCATACGGAACTCGTCCTCGGCCGGCAGCGTGACGGCGACGCGATCGAGCCGGCCGTCGACGGTTGCCGTGCTCTCGATGTTGTCCTTGACGCATTTCAAGCCGACCCACACGCCCGCGTAACGCGAGAGTGCGAAGCCATGAATGCCAAAGTCGATGATCTCCTGAACCCCGGCCGGGTTGAAAATCGGGATCATCGCGTCCACGAACGCGAACTCGGATTGGTGGGCGCTGGTCGAGCTTTCGCAGGTGTGGTCGTCGCCCATCAGCGCGAGCACGCCGCCGTGCTTCGAGGTTCCGGCGTGATTGGCATGGCGGAAGGCGTCACCCGAACGGTCGACGCCGGGCCCCTTGCCGTACCAGATGGCGAACACGCCGTCGTAGCGGCCCTCGCCCCTGAGCTCGGCTTGCTGCGAGCCCCAGATTGCGGTCGCGGCGAGGTCCTCGTTGAGACCGGCATGAAAGAGGATGTCGTTCGCGTGGCAAAGACCTGCGGCGCGCTCGAAGGCCGCTTCGAGCGTCGCGATCGGCGAGCCGCGATAGCCGGTCACGTATCCGGCAGTCTTGAGGCCGGCCGCGCTGTCGCGCGCCTTCTGCATGAGCGCGAGGCGCACCACCGCCTGCGTGCCGGTGAGCAGCTGGCGCGTCTCGGAAAGATCGAACTTATCGCGGAGGCTCGCTTGGCGCTTTCCCATTGCGATCGACCTCGGCTGGCGCCAAGTCCTGCGGCCGCGGCGCAGACCCCGAACGAGGCCGAGCGGCGCCGAGTTGGATCAGCCTTGCTGACATAGCACGAGTCGCGTGCGTCACCGGCAACGCTCGGACCCGGCACTCGCAACTTGGCCTTGGGAGAATAAGTGGCCCCTCGTGCGGCTCCGGTAAAGGCCCTCGTCGACCGTCGCCGCGTCGCCTATCGGGCCCCTGGTCAAACAACCGGTCTCGTAGCTCGAGAGCCGCCGAGAGCACTCTTGAATGCCATGTAGCTCGCGTTGATCCTCGCCGCGCGCCTATCGGTGGCAGCCACATGCGCCACCACGGCGTCCGAGACGCGGCGCAGCGCATCGGCGAGATCGTCGGGGAACGGCGCAAAACGCACGCCGTGCGTCCTGGCGAGCAGGTCGCGAATGATCGCCTCGTGAGCGCGAGCTTCCGCGAGGCCAAAGCGAAACTCCTCTGCCGCCGCCGCGGAGACGAGCGCCTTGTCGGCCGCACTCAGGCGCTCCCAGAGCGGGAGGCGGAGCGAAAGGGAAAGCGCCGTGCCGTTGCCGTTGATACCGCTGCCGAGGCCATGCTTGGCGGCCTCCGGCAGGCCCGCCGCCAGGCTCTGCAGCGCACCGCCCCATTCCGCGGCGCGGATCGTTCCTCCTTGGAGCGCCGCTTTCAGGCGAGAGAACGGCACGGCGACCGGGCCCGCCCCGAGCGCGCGCACGACATCGGCCGCGAGCCCGATGGCAAAGACCGGCTCTCCTTCGAGATCGCCGAGGCTCGTCACGGGCTTGGCGGACCACAGGGCGGGCGCCGCTCCCGAGTGCCCGGCGAGCAGAGATTTCAGTCCTCGCTCGGCCGCGAGATCGTCCCACAGCATTTGGCCGCCGCCGACGGCGAGCCAATGATCGAGATCGCACGGCGGCAGGCCGGTCTCGCCCGGGAGCCCCGCGAAATATGCGAACGCAGGATGCTGGGCGGCACAATCGTGCGCGGTGCCGTGAGAGAGGTCGGCCTCGCCGTCCTCCTCCCCGGTCACGATGGTCACTCTAAGGCGCCCCGCCGCGGCGGCCTCGATGCGCCGCGCAAGGCGGCGGGCGCTGTCGGAGAAGCCCTTGCCGTCGTCGGGCCAAGGCATGGCGAGGCGCAATTCGCGCGCGCCCGAGCCGATGGCGGGCGCCGCGATCTCGGCGGCAGGTGGCGTCTCGCCGGCGGTGGCGGCCGTTGCCGCGGTTGCGGCAGCGGTCAGGGCGGCGGCGCCGCCCGTCGTCTTCAGGAACTCGCGACGGTCCATGGGCATCCCCTCCGAGCGTCCCCGCTCTTTGAGGGCCTATCAAAGCGCAACGGCGGCCCGATGACAACGCTCGAAGCAGCTACTCGATGCGGGCGATGAGCCGGTTCACGGCGTGGAAGAAGCTTTCGGGGCCCACGTAGCCGGTGATGCGCCCGACCTCCTGCCTGTCCTTGAGGAGCAGCACCGTCGGCACCTCGTCGATGGGCGCCTCGAGCGCCAGCTTGGCCGGCTCCACCTCGTTCACGTCGAGGAAGCCGATGGGCACGCTTCCGGCGCGCGGGGAGGCTTGGTAAGCGGGCAGCACGTCGCGGCGGAAGATCTGGCAGTAGATGCAGCCCTCGGCCTCGACCACGAGCAACTCGAGGTTCAAGGCGGGAAGCGCCGCCGCCTCGACATCGTATGCCGCGCGCCCGATGCCAGCGAAGGCGACCACCAAGAGTGCGGCGAGGCCGGCTTTGACCAAGCGAAGCATGCGCGGGACCCGACACGGCGATAAGCTCACCCCGGCAATTCACGACTCGGGCCAACTCAAGCCTCGCGCGCGTGCCGAATGCCGCCCGTGGTTAATCGCGTCCCGGGTTCGCGGCCCCGCTGGTGACCGTCCGGCGATACGGCGGGCCTTGAAGTAACGGGCCCGGGCCGCGCATGAGAGCCAGGGCGAGATTTTGAGAGGGTCTTCGAGCTCGTGCGAAGCGATGAGGATTGGGGCGCCGGGCCGAGGCTCGAGACCAGGCCGCACGGCAATGGTCGCGGGGCGCCAATTGCGCCCACTCGGATGTTATAGTATCCAACACTCTGCAAGCACCCGCGCCGGCCAAAGGAAAGACACAAAATGAGCTATTGCAACAACTTGGCGTGGAGCTCGTTGAGATTGGCGGTGGCGCTCGCCGCAGCGGGGCGGTTCGCGTCCCCGGCCGCCGCCGAGCTCAAGGTGGTGGTCACGATCAAGCCGGTGCACGGGCTCGTCGCGCAAGTGATGGACGGCATCGCAACACCGGCTCTGCTCGTCGCAGGCGCGGCCTCCCCGCATACCTATGCAATGCGCCCGTCGGATGCGAGGTCGCTCAGCCATGCCGACGTGTTCTTCCGCGTCTCCGAGTCCGTCGAGCCGTTCACGGTCAAGGTCGTCAAGTCGCTCCCCGAGACCGTGCGCGTGGTCACGCTCGCCGAGGCGCGCGGCGTCGCGCTCTTGAATGTGCGGACCAGCCCCACCTTCGAGGCCCATGCTCACGTCGCGGAGGGCGGGCACGGCCCCGCGGATCATGATCGCGGCGCAAGCGCGACGGACGATGGTCACGACCATGGCGAGTCCGGTCAGCCGATCCGCGATGGCCACGTCTGGCTCGATCCCGAGAACGCCAAGCATATGGTCCGGGAGATCGCGCGCGTGCTCGTCGAAACGTCACCGAACAACGCCGCGATCCTGAACAGGAACGCCGAGCGCCTGCTCGCCGATCTCGACCGGCTCGAAGCGGAGATTGCCCGCGACCTCGATCCCGTGAAGGACAAGCCGTTCGTGGTCTTCCACGATGCTTATCAGTATTTCGAGCGCCGCTTCGGGCTCACCGCACTCGGCTCGATTACGGTTTCACCCGAGGTGCAGCCCTCGGCCAAGCGGCTCAGCGAAATAAGGCGCAAGATTGCGACGCTCGGCGCGAGTTGCGTGTTCGCCGAGCCGCAGTTCAAGGGGCAGCTCGTCGGCGCCGTGATCGAGGGCACGAAGGCCCGTTCCGGCACGCTCGACCCCGAGGGCGCGCTCGTCGACCCGGGCCCCGAGGCCTATGCGACGCTGTTGCGCAACCTCGCTTCGAGCCTCAAGTCCTGCCTTCACGAGGTGAGCTGAGGATGCGAGGGGCCAGCAAAGCGCCCAATGATGACGTTCGGTGCAGGCGCCCGGCCGCTCGATCTCGACCCACAAGAACGCAAGCGGGGCAGCCGATGGGGCCGCCCCGTTCTCGTTCCAGAAATTCGCTTTTTTCAGCCGCTCATTCGGCCTGAGCGGTCTCGGCGGCGCGCGAGGCCTGCCCGCCGACCTTGCGGCCGAACTTGGTGGTCATGCCGACCTTGGGGCGCGGTGCGCTCGCCTCGGCGCTGCCGCCAAAGTAGTCCGAGCTGGCCACGTTGGTATCGAAGCGTTGCCAGGTGACGATCACCTTGCTGCCGATCGGCACGCGCGGATAGAGGTCGAGCACATCCTCGTTGAACATGCGGATGCAGCCTTTCGACACGGCTTGGCCGATGGTCCACGGTGCGTCCGTGCCGTGGATTCGGTAGGTGGTCCCGCCGATGTAGAGAGCCCTGACGCCCAAGGGGTTCATGGGGTGGCCGCCCGGCACCCAGCTCGGGAGCCGCGGGTTCTCCTTGATCATGTCGGGCGTCGGGGTCCAGGGCGGGTTCACGCGCTTGTCGGCAATCGTGCCGGCGCCCTGCCAGCGGCTCTGCTCGCGCGGCACGGCAATCGGATAGCTGATCGCCTGGCCCGGCCGGCGGACGAAATAGAGCCGGCGGTCGCCGAAGCTGACAATGATCTGGCCGGGCTTGTATTGCGGGCTGAACGTGACGGTCTGGCGGCTGCCGCCCCATTCGGCGCCGCCGCCCCACAGGAAGTCGATCAAGCCCTGCGCGCTCGCAGCCCCCGGAAAGGCGAGGCCGAGAACCACCGCAAGCGCCGCAAAGATGCCCCGGCTCTTTTCAGTGACGACAGACATCAGCACATACTCCGCATTTCGCTTTCGGGCCGGACCGTCCCTCTGCCCCGGCCTTTAGCCCTGTCCTTTGCCCTGTCCCGATGCGCGATCGTGGCGCAGGTTTGTGAACGGTCCGTATATAGTAGTCCCATTTTCGACGGCAGAGCAGGGAAGTCACACTTCGGTCATGATTTCAATGCTCGAGCCCTTTTTTGACTCTAGGAATGCAGCGCGGCAACGGCCGCCTCGGGTGGGAGGCAGAGCGCTCGGTTGTACGTTTTGTTTCGATCTGGCGGGGATTGGTGTTGCTCCTGCAAGATGCCGGTTGGCCGGGAGTTCCACGGGCAGCGTTACGGGTTGTGCCGGCCGGTCGATATTCACTTTTTGTTCTTGACACTTTGGCATGCAGCTATTAGAACAAAAACAGAACATAAACGTGTGCAAACATGAATGTAAGTGCGAGAGCGTCCCCGTGGACCAGGCGGCCCCATCCCCCCATCCCTCCGCCGAGCTAAAGCGGGTCTCGCCTTCGAATGCCGGATCGCGTCTGTCTGCGTCTTGTAAGCTCCGGTCCCCCCCGAGCCGGAACGGCGAGCCCCTCCTCGCCGTTCCGGTCTCCCGCGCAGCGCTCACCCCCGAAGCGCTCGGGCGCAGAGCGTTGCTCACGCGGCTCCGCGAGCGCATCCGCGCCATCGAGCGTCATGATGCTCCCTTGGCTCCCCTGCCCCCTGCCGGACCGGCAAGCGACGCGGACGGCTGGACTCTCGGCGCCCCCGAGATCGACGCCCTCCTCGGGGCAACCGCCCTCGATCCCGCGGGCGTCCACGAGGTGAAGCCCGCGGCCAAGGGAGCCGGCGGCCGGGCCGCGGCCCTCATCTTTGCGTTGCGCCTCGCCGTGCGCCGCATGCGCCAGATGCCGGCTGCTCGCGGCCGCCGCCTCCTCTGGTGCTGGCCCTCCTCCCTTGCCCGCGAGCTCGGCCGGCTCTACGGGCCGGGTCTCGCCTCTTTGGGCCTCGATCCCGAGGCGCTCCTCATCGTCGAGACCGCCAAAGCCGCGGACACGCTCTGGGCCCTCGAGGAGGGGCTCAATTCGGGAAGCCTGGCGCTCGTCTTGGGCGTCCTCGACGAGGTCGCTTTGACGCCCGCCAGGCGTTTGAGCCTCGCCGCCGAAGCCCATCTCGTGCCCTGCCTCCTGCTCACGGGGGCGCATGCGCCCGCCACGGCCGCAACGGCGACCCGCTGGCTTCTCGCGCCGGCCCGGAGCGGGGCGCACCTCTTCGAGGCCCCAGCGCCCGGCGCGCCGCGTTTGGCCGTCACCCTCGAGCGCTGCCGCGGCCGGCGCGCCGCGCCACCCGAGGCTTCGCTGACGCTGGAATGGTCCGATGAAACGCATCGTTTCCGTGTGGCTCCCCTTCTGGCCCATCGAGCGGATGGGGCGCCACACGCCGGGTGCCGTGCCGGAGGATGAGCCGTTCGCGCTCGTCGCGACGGCAAGCCACGGCATCCGCGTCACCGCCGTCAACAGACGCGCGGCGGCCGAAGGCGTGCGCGTCGCCGCAGCGCTTGCGGACGCCCGTGCGGCGCTGCCCGCTCTTCTCTCGCGCCCTGCCGAGCCACATCGCGACCGGACTGCCCTGATCCGTCTCGCGCGCTGGTGCGGACGCTACGGCCCCGCCCGCAATAGCGACGGGACCGACGGCCTTTGGATCGACGTTACTGGCGTCGCGCACCTTTATGGCGGAGAGGACAAGCTGATCGCCGATCTCTGCCGCCGGCTCGCGAGCCTCGCGCTGACGGCCCGAGCGGGCCTTGCCGACACGCTCGGCGCCGCGCACGCCCTCGCCCGCTTCGGTTTTTTGGAGCCAAGAGACGAGGGGGCCGGGGGGTGTCCCCCCGGGCAGGTCGTCGAGCGGCACCCCTACTCGCGAAGCGACCGCGCCTGGATCATCGCGCCGGCGGGCGAGACGCGTGCCGCTCTCGCTCGTCTTCCCGTCGAGGCCCTGCGTCTCGCGCCCGAGACGGTCGTGCTCTTGAAGCGGCTCGGGCTGTTCCGCATCGGCCAGCTCTACGGCCTCCCGCGCGCAGCCCTCGAGCGCCGCTTCCGTCCGCAAGCGGCCTCACGCAGCAGGGCGAGAGAGAGCGCCGATCTGGCCGCAGCCGTTCTCGGCCGGCTCGATGAAGCCTTGGGTGTCCGCTTCGCGCCGCGCCGGCCGCTCCGGGAGCCGCCGATCCTCAGCGTGCGGCGCAGGTGGGCCGAGCCGCTGATCTCCTCCCAAGCCCTCGAGGCCGCGACGGCCGCCCTCGCGGCCGAGCTCTGCCGGAGCCTCGCGGACGCGGCGCTCGGCGCCCGCCGCATCCGGCTTTCGCTCTACCGCGCCGACGGCACGGTGGCCGAAGCGCAGGCCGGCACCAGCAGCCCGTGCCGCATCCCCGCGCATCTCCTGCGGCTTCTCAAGGAGAAGCTCGCTCTGATCGATGCCGGCTTCGGCATCGACGTAGCCGTGCTCGAAGCGCTCTCCGTCGAGCGGCTCGGCCCCCGCCAGGCGGCGCTCGGCGCTCATCTCGAGGCGGCGGACGGGAACGAGACGACAGCGCTCATCGACCGGCTCGCGAACCGGCTCGGCCCCGCGCGTGTCTATGACTTGAGCCCCCGCGAAAGCCACACGCCTGAGCGCGCCGAGATCCGCCTCCCCGCGCTTTGGGGCGCTCGAGCGCATACACCGCAAGCCCGGCGGCCATCATCGCGCCGTTCTCCGCGCCGGCCACCGTTCCTGCTCGAGAGGCCGGAACCCATAGCGGTCGTGGCGGAGGTGCCGGAGGGGCCGCCTCAGCACTTCACCTGGCGCCGCCTCCCCCATCGCGTCGTCAGGGCGGAAGGTCCGGAGCGCATCGCGCCCGAATGGTGGCGCGCCCTCGGACAGAGCCGCCCGCGTGACTACTACCGCCTAGAGGACGAGGGCGGCGCCGGGTACTGGGTGTTCCGCGAGGGTCTGTACCAGAACGCGGCGGAGGACGGCCCGCCGCGCTGGTTCCTGCACGGGCTTTTCGGCTGAGAGAACTCCATGCGCTATGCCGAGCTCGAGGTGACGACCAACTTCTCCTTTCTGCGCGGCGGCTCGCACGCCGAGGAGCTCGTCGCGCAGGCGAAGGCCTTGGGGCTTTCGGCGCTCGCCGTCACCGACCGCAACACGCTCGCGGGCGTGGTCAGAGCGCACACGGCCGCCAAAGACGTCGGCCTGCGACTGATCGTCGGCGCGCGCCTCGATCTTAAGGACGCCCCGAGCCTCTTGTGCCTGCCAACCGGCCGGGCCGCCTACGGCCGGCTTTGCCGTCTCCTCTCGCTCGGCCAGATGCGCGCCGAGAAGGGCGAGTGCGTGCTGTTCCTCGCCGACGTCGCCCGGCACGCCGAGGGCCAGATCTTCATCGCGCTCCCCCCCGGCGGCTGGGACTGGCGGGAG
>DATETZ010000166.1:0-8142 GCA_035283385.1 Hyphomicrobiaceae bacterium | reverse complement strand
CCCGAGGATGACAAAGCGGATGGCGAACGTGAGCCCCTCACTCACCAAAAATTCCCACGTGCCCGAAGGGCCCGGGCCCAAGGGCCGCCGCGGCGAGCCGCGCCCCCGCGGAGCCTGCCCGAGCGCCGAGATCGGCGCTCGGATCAGCAGGCGTGAGCGACTTAAAGCGGAATATTATCGTGCTTCTTCCAGGGGTTCTCGAGGGTCTTGTTGCGCAGCATATTGAGCGCGCGGCAGATCCTCTGCCGCGTCCCGTGCGGCAGGATCACCTCGTCGATGTAGCCGCGCTCGGCGGCGACGAACGGGTTCGCGAACCGCTTCTGATATTCGTCGATGCGCGCCTTGATCCTCTCGGCGTCGCCCAACTCGGGCCGGTACAGGATCTCGGCCGCGCCCTTGGCTCCCATCACCGCGATCTCGGCCGACGGCCAGGCGTAGTTCACATCGCCGCGGATGTGCTTCGAGCTCATCACGTCGTAGGCCCCGCCGTAGGCCTTCCTCGTGATAAGCGTGATCTTGGGGACCGTCGCCTCGGCGAAGGCGAACAGTAGCTTGGCGCCGTGCTTGATCAGCCCGCCGTACTCCTGCGCCGTGCCCGGCAGGAACCCCGGCACGTCCACGAACGTAATGATCGGGATCTCGAAGCAGTCGCAGAAGCGCACGAACCGCGCGGCCTTGCGCGAGGCGTCGGAATCGAGCACGCCCGCGAGCACCAGCGGCTGGTTCGCCACGATGCCGACCGTGCGCCCCTCCATGCGCGCGAATCCGACAACGATGTTGCGGGCGTAGGCGTCCTGGATCTCGAAGAAATCCGCCTCGTCCACGACCTTGAGGATCAGCTCCTTGATGTCGTAGGGCTTGTTCGGGTTGTCGGGGATCAGTGTATCGAGGGAGAAGTCATCCCGGTCGGCACTGTCCCTGGTCGGCAGCACCGGCACGCCCGACCGATTGCTCGACGGCAGGAAGTCCATCAGGCGGCGGATCTGCAACAGCGTCTCGACGTCGTTGTCGTAGGCCCGGTCGGCGATCGAGGACTTCGTGGTGTGCACCCTTGCGCCCCCGAGCTCCTCGGCGGTCACCGTCTCGTTGGTCACGGCCTTCACGACGTCGGGACCGGTGACGAACATGTAGCTCGTGTCCTTCACCATGAAGATGAAGTCGGTCATGGCCGGGGAGTAGACGTCGCCGCCCGCGCACGGGCCCATGATGACCGAGATCTGCGGGATCACGCCCGAGGCGAGGACGTTGCGCAGGAACACCTCGCCGTAGCCGCCGAGCGCATCGACGCCCTCCTGGATGCGCGCCCCGCCGGCATCGAACAGGCCGATGATCGGCGCCCGGTTCTTCAGCGCCATGTCCTGGATCTTGGTCATCTTCTTGGCGTGGCTCTCGGAGAGCGAGCCGCCGAACACCGTGAAGTCCTTGGCGAACACGCACACCACGCGCCCGTTGATGGTGCCCCAGCCGGTGACGACGCCGTCGCCCGGCGTCTTACTCTTCTCCATGCCGAACTCGGTGCAGCGGTGCTCGACGAAGGTGTCGAACTCCTCGAACGAGTTCTCGTCCATCAGGAGATCGATGCGCTCGCGTGCGGTGAGCTTGCCGCGCTTGTGCTGGGCGTCGATGCGCGCTTGCCCGCCGCCGAGGCGAGCATTGTCGCGGCGGCGCTCGAGCTCTTCGATGACGTCCTTCATGGCAGCCTTCTCCGATGGAGCACCCGAACCCGGCGCCGGCGATCGTGTGGGCTCATAGCATGCGCTCGCGCCCGCGCAAGCCCAAAGAGAGCCGTTGTCTCGCCGGCTGTCGTTCGATCCTTAACGCGCCGTGCACGCCCAGCGGCGCACCGAGCAATTGCCCGTATACTGCCGGCACGTCTGCAGAGCGTACCCCTCCGCAAGCCCGCGGCTCGTGCCCCAGCCCGTGCCCCACCCGCCGCCGTCGCCGATGGCGAGCGCACCGCATGCGTTTTGAAACCACAGCGGCACCTGGCAGTCTCCCGCACGCTGGTTGCACTGGGCAAGAGCCGCCCCCTCGGCCGCCGCGCGCGAGACGTGGTCGTAGGACCAGCCGTAGGCACCGGTCGAAGGAGAGTAGGCGATGGCACCGTAGCGGTCGCCGGCCTCGGCCCGGCCGGCGGCCACGACAATCGCCCCGATCATCAGGGCACCCCATTTGAGCTTCCGCATCGAAGCCTCCCTTTCCGCGGCATCAGTCTAATGTGGCGGACCGTCAATTAGCAGCCAGAAGCTCCATCATCCTGCCTGCCGCCTCGAATTCGCTCAAGCGATAACGCCGGCGCGCTTCGGCCTCGGCGTCCACTCCCCAGTGCTCGATCTGCCAATCCTCATCGACGTGCGCGGCGGCCCACGCCTCTTGAAGCGCGAGCCTGCGGCGGGCACACGCCAAGGCCAGGAGCGCCGAGCCTGTGAGCGTCGTCATGACGTGTAGGCTGGCGAGCCGGAACGGGTCGAGCCCGTCGAGCGCGGCCGCGATCCGCGCCAGCATCTGGGGGGGCTGCACGACCGGATTCACGCCTTCGGCCAGCATAAAACCGACGCCGAGCTCCCACTCCGCCCAGTCGAGCACCGGGTCCCAGCTTGCCGCCTGGCGCGCGACGAGGCCCTCGGGCCCGGCCGCGCGATAGCAGACGAGGTCGCTCGCGGCGAAGGCCGCGATGTCAGCCGCGACCTCGCCCATGTGGTCCGCCACCGCATCGATCGCCGTGTTGGCGATCCTGGTCAGGGGCATGGTGGCTGGATCGATGCGCTCGCCCTGCGCCGCCCATTCCGCGGCAACCGCCTCGGCCAGCGCCCGGTCCGGCAGCGCGAGCTCGCGCTTTTTCGGCGTCTTGACTCGTTTACCGTCGAGCAGGATGCAGTAGCCCCTACCTCCCTCCCCATCGTGCCGGATGCATAATGGGGGAGGGAGATTCGCGGCCGCGACCGTCACCGACTTGTAGAACCGCTTCGGGAGGGGCGCGCGCAGCGCCTCTCTGCCGGGAACCTTGGCTCGCTCCTTGCCCCTAGCAAACCCGGGCTTCTCGGACGTGCTCATGAGGCCGCCTCGAGACCGAGCCCGTCGAGAGCGCGCACCAGATGCGCGCCGTCCTCGATCACCTGGCGGGCGCCGGCTGCGCGCAGGGCCGGGCCCGAGTGATAGCCCCAGCCGACCCCGATCGCACCGACGCCAGCCTGCCGCGCCATCTCGATGTCATAGGTCGTATCGCCGATCATCACGGTGCCTCGCGCCTCGGAGCCGGCCTCGGCCATAGCCGCGAGGATCATCGACGGGTGCGGCTTCGAGGGGTGGGTGTCGGCAGTCTGAATGGTGGCGAATAGGGGCGCGAGCCCCTCGCGCTCGAGGACGGCATCGACGCCGCGGCGCGATTTACCCGTCGCCATGCCGATCAGGACGTTGTCGCGCCGCGAGAGCACGTGAAGGGCCTCGCGCACGCCGGGGAAGAGCGGCTCGCGATGCCCGGGCCGGCGGCGCGCGTCGCCGAATGCGGTCTTGTAGCGGCGGGCGAGATCCGCCACGAGACGCGCGTCCGCCGTCTCCGGCAAGAGCCTCCCAATCGCGGTCGCGAGCGAGAGCCCGACAACGTTTCGAACGGCCTCGCGCACGGGCGGCTCGAGACCCGCCGACAGGAACGCCTCGTCCATAGCCGCGACGATCGCGTGCTGGCTGTCGACGACGGTCCCATCACAATCGAAGATGACGAGGTTCACCGGTCTCCGTCTCCTTCCGGGTACTTCCGGGCATCGAGCCCAAGAAGCTCCCACGTCGCCGCCATATGCGGCGGAAGCGGCGCCGAAACGTCGAGCTTGCCTTTGCCCGACGGGTGCGGGAGGACGAGCCGCCGAGCATGCAAATGCAGCTTCGCCTCCATGTTCTCGGCCGGAAGGTCCAGGCCGCCCTCGTATTTGTTGTCGCCGAGGATCGGATGGCCGATCATCGCCATGTGCGCGCGCAACTGGTGCTGCCGGCCCGTGACCGGCTTCAATGACACCCATGCCGCCTTGTGCGCGACGCGGTCGATGACCGAATAGTGCGTGGTGGCATGCATGGCCTTGTCCTGCTCGCCCGGCTGCGCTTTGCGCACGCGGTCGCCCTCGGGCCCCGCCGCCTTGACCAGCGCCGCCTCGATACGGCCCTGGGGCGGCTTCGGCACGCCCTTGACCAGCGCCCAATAGGTCTTGGCCGCCGAGCGCGTCTGAAAGACGCGGCCGAGCTTGGCCGCCGTGTCGCGGTGCTTGGCGACCAGCAGCACGCCCGTGGTGTCGCGGTCGAGCCGGTGCACGAGGCGCGGCCGGCCGCCGAAGCGATCGGCCATGCCCGCGAGCAGCCCGTCGATGTGGCGGCGGGTCGCCGTGCCGCCCTGCACCGCGATGCCGAACGGCTTGTTCAAGACCAGGACATCGTCGTCCTCGTAGAGGATCATGCCGAGGATGAGATCGCGGTCGGCCTTGGACGGCTTGGGCGCCGGCTCCAGCCCCAACCCGGACTCGGGGGCCGGCGCGCGCGCGATCTTGGGCACGCGCACTCTCGCGCCCGCCGCGAGCCGCTGGTTCGCCGCAACGCGCCGCGAATCGACCCGCACCTGCCCCGAGCGCAGGAGCTTCTGAAGGTAGCCGTACCCGACCGCGGGAAAGTGCACACGGAACCAGCGGTCGAGCCTCAAGCCCGCCTCGTTCGCCTTGACCTCGATTGTCTCGACACGATCGCTCATCAGGATGGATCATCGCACAGCCGGCCGCTGCCAGCGCCGGAAACGAGGTCTCGATAGCAAAAAGACCCCGACAATCTCACCGGTCCGAACACGTTCGATCGGCTCGCAATGCCATGGCCGGCCACGATCCGGAGCCGCCATCGCCGCGGGCGGGCGAACGGTTCACTCGGGGCGCTGCGCGCCGCGCGTCAGCGGCCCCGCGACGGCCCATCCGATGGTCCAGCCGACGATCAGCCCCAGAATGTTGATTGCCATGAACACCATCTGATTGAGGTTCTCTGCGTCGTCGGAGCTGTCAAACGTCACTTGCAGGGCCGCCCAATTCGAGATCGGCCCGCTCAAGAACACCATGGCGAGCGCCGCCCCGACGATGGCAAAGATGATGGCGACGAGATAGCGCATGTCCCCTCCTCCGGCGGCTCGAGACCGCTCTTACTCCACCGGCCAGAACCAGAGCTCGCCGGCTCCCGCATAGTTCGAATAATAGCCGAGCCAGGAGAACCACTCCATCAGCCACTTGGCGGAGGAGCGGAAGCCGTTCCAGACGTCGATGTGATCCCCCGTCGCCCGGTCGCTGTCCGACGTTCGCTTCCAATAATCCTGAACGTAAATGATGCCGGTGCGCCCGAAGATCTCGGGATAGTAGGTCGCCGCCCCGGGTCCCGAAAACCTCTCGATCGGCCCCATGCCGTCGAACCTCGCCCGCGCGAGGACATTGGCGAGCTGATTGGCGTTGATGGTGTGCATCTCTTCCCGCGGGTGCACGCCGCATGTCGTGCAACCCCCGACCTGAGATGGCTGCACGCCGGCGCGGCGCAGTGCGACGCCCATGCGGATCGCGCATTGGTTGTGGAATACGGGCAGGCCCTTGCGGATGAACTCGCCCTCGAGATTGGTCAAGTCGTACGGTGCGATGCACGGCGTCTGCACGCTCTCGTTGATCGGATGGCCCCGCCAGAGATCGCTGAACACAATCATCGAACGCACTCCCACTCGCCGGCGCGGCTTAACCCGACTTTCTCACAAGCTCGCGGAGCGGCATCGCGCTGGCGCGAGCCGGTCCGCCAAGAGCGCGCCGAAAAGCGTAGCTTTCGCTTACGGTTGAGGCGCGCGACGCCGCGGACGGCCGCGCCAGCGCGACCCGAAGGGCGGGGCGCCTTTGACGACAGGCTATGTCGAGCCGCTTGACCGATGTGCGACATCGCTCTGCGCGTCTCTCCTTGCCTGTCGTCAAATTCGCCTCCGTGCCGCCCGCGACCTTGTGAGAAAGTCGGGTTAAGGCCTTGCCGTCCCGTCGCTGCCAGTAGCCGAGACTATAGGACGGGCCGGGCCCGGTTGGCCAGATGGGTGGCAGGAGCTCGTAGGTTGGGACGAGGCCAAAGGCCGAAACCCAACGTTTACGGCTTTCACCCAAGGAATGTAGGGTCTCGCGCTTGCGCTCGACCCAGCCTACGATGTGCCCCGCTCGCGCCGGAGCTTCGCCCAATACTCGAGGCGTTTGGCGATCTCGCGCTCGAAGCCGCGCTCGGGCGGATCGTAGAACTGCGGCCGCTTCTTCAACTCATCGGGAAAGTAATTCTGGCCAGAGAACGCCTCCGGCGTGTCGTGGTCGTACTCGTAGCCCGAGCCGTACCCCTCCTCCTCCATGAGCTTGGTCGGCGCGTTCAAGATGATCTTCGGCGGCATCAGGCTGCCATGCTCTTTCGCAGCGCGCATGGCCCCCTTGTAGGCGACATAAGCCGCATTCGATTTCGGCGCGGTCGCGAGGTAGATCGTCGCCTGCGCGAGCGCAAGCTCGCCCTCGGGCGAGCCCAGGAAATCGTAGGCGTCCTTGGCGGCGAGAGCGTGGGCGATGGCCTGCGGGTCGGCGAGCCCGATGTCCTCGACCGCCATGCGCACCAGCCGGCGCGCGAGATAGAGCGGATCCTCGCCGCCGTCGAGCATGCGCGCGAGCCAGTAGAGGGCCGCGTCGGGGTCGGAGCCGCGCACCGATTTGTGCAGCGCCGAAATCAGGTTGAAGTGCCCCTCGCGGCTCTTGTCGTAAAGGGGCGCGCGCCGCTGCACCAGCTTGACGAGCGCCTCGCGGCCGAGCGGCGCGGCGCCCGCCGCCCTGGCGCCGAAAACCTCCTCCGCAAGGTTGATGACGGCGCGCCCGTCCCCGTCCGCCATGGCGCGCAGCGCCTCGCGCGCGTCGGCATCGAGCGGCAGCGCCCGGCCTTCCTCCGTCTCGGCGCGGCGCAAGAGCTCCTCGAGCGCCTCGTCATCGAGCCGGTTGAAGGTGAGCACGGTTGCACGGGAGAGCAGCGCGCCATTGAGCTCGAAGGACGGGTTCTCGGTCGTCGCGCCGACGAGCGTGATCGTGCCGTTTTCCATGTGCGGCAGGAAGCTGTCCTGCTGCGAGCGATTGAAGCGGTGGATCTCATCGATGAAAAGCAGCGTGCCGCGGCCTTGCTCCCGGCGCGCCTTCGCCCTCTCGAAGGCTTTTCGCAGGTCTTGGACGCCGGAAAAAATCGCCGAGAGCTGCTCGAACTCGAGCGACGTCTCGGCGGCCAAGAGACGCGCGACGGTGGTCTTGCCCGAGCCCGGCGGGCCCCAAAGAATCATGCTCGAAAGCCGCCCGCTCTCGAGCATTCGCGAGAGCGCCCCCTCGGGTCCCAGGAGATGATCCTGGCCCACGACCTCGGCAAGCTTTTTCGGACGCAGACGGTCGGCCAGCGGGTGCGGCGCGCCTTTCTCGAGCCCTGCAGCTTCGAACAGATTGGTCATGGGGCCATCTTATCGCGAGCCAAGCTATCCGGGGCCATGTTAGCGCTAGGCGACCTGCGCGGCATCCTCCTGCCGGCGCAGGAAAGGCTCAATCCGGACCGCGCCGTCCGAGCCACGAGAAAACCACGAAGCCGAGTGCGCACACGGCCGAGCCAATCCCGGCCGCCAGAATATTGAACCGGTCCCGCTCCCGGCGCGGCGCCGCTTGACGCACGATGACGGGAGCCGTTCCCGGCTCGTCGGGCAGATATTTGATAAGGACGGCGGGGGGATTCGTCGCGGCCTCCATACCGAGCTGCCTCGCAAGTGCATGATCGATGTCCAAGCGGCCGGCCTTGCGGGCCGCGCCGGCGCTGTCCGTCCACACGAGATCGACCAGATAATACCGCTCGCATTAAGTTCTGACGCAATTCATGATCCATGGATAGGACGTGAGCGATGTCAGGCGTCCGGCCTCGGCGATGAGGCGTTGCCAGGCGGCAGTGACCGCGGCCTCGATGGCGTCATAGTCTGCGAGAAGGCGGTGGGAGAGGAAGCGCTCCTTCAGGAACAACCACAGCCGCTCGACCGGATTGAGCTCGGGTGAGCGCGCAGGGAGCGGTTCGAGCGTAATGCAGTCGGGGACTTTCAGATCCTTCGCGCTGTGC
>DATETZ010000165.1:0-61745 GCA_035283385.1 Hyphomicrobiaceae bacterium | reverse complement strand
CATACGCGGACCAAAGGGCTTGTCTTTCTGGCGCTTCGAAACGCGATCGCACGAGCAGGGTGCGGTTGCGAGGCCATTCCCGACGGTCCCACTGTGCGCATCGACGAACATACGGCTTACGAGCCGGACGCGATGGTGTACTGCGGCCCCAGGCTGTCGCCAGACAGCGTAGAACTCCCGACGCCTGTCATTGTCGTCGAGGTCGTCTCACCAAGCAGTCGCAGCGTGGATGCAGGTGTCAAATCTCACGGCTATTTCTCGCTGCCGAGCGTGGTCCACTACCTGATCGTCGATCCGGAACGGCGCGCCATTGTCCATCACAAGCGCGGGGCCGACGGGCAGATCGTTTCCGTCGCGCTGACCGAGGGGAGCCTCGTCCTCGATCCGCCGGGCATCGACCTCGCCGTTTCGGAGCTGCTGCCCGTGCACGAGTGAAATGCGCTCCCGCTTGACTTCCTCGCCCACCCGCCGCATGTAGCGCTTCCAATCTTACCTGCTTGGTATGCAGCGAGTGAGAGGAGAGCTCCATGGCCGATGCGGCCCCGCAGATCACCCTGACATTTCCGGACGGCGCCAAGCGCCAGATCGAGAGCGGCACCACGGGGCTCGCGGTCGCGAAGTCGATCTCGCCGTCACTTGCCAAGCGCGCGGTCGCCATGAGCCTCGACGGGCGCCTCGCCGACCTTGCCGACCCCATTACCGCCGATGCCGCGATCAAGTTCGTGGCTCGCACCGACCCGGAAGCGGTCGAGCTGATCCGCCACGACTGCGCGCACGTGATGGCGGAAGCCGTGCAGGCGCTGTGGCCCGGCACGCAGGTGACCATCGGCCCCGTGATTGAGAACGGCTTCTACTACGATTTCGCGAAAGAGGAGCCATTCCACCCGGACGATCTCGGCCGGATCGAGACGAAGATGCACGAGATCGTCGCCCGCAACGCGCCCTTCACCAAGGAGGTGTGGAGCCGCGACAAGGCCAGGACGTTGTTCCGCGACAAGGGCGAGCATTTCAAGGTCGAGCTGGTCGATGCCATTCCCGCGGGCGAGGAGATCAAGATCTACAAGCAGGGCGATTGGCTCGACCTCTGCCGCGGCCCGCACATGACCGCGACCGGCCAAGTGGGCCGCGCCTTCAAGCTCATGAAGTTCGCCGGCGCCTACTGGCGCGGCGACGCCCAGGGCGCCCAGCTCCAGCGCATCTATGGCACGGCGTGGGCCACCGAGGAGGAGCTTCAAGCCTACGTGAAGCTGCTCGAGGAAGCCGAGAAGCGCGACCACAGGAAGCTCGGGCGCGAGATGGACCTGTTCCATTTCCAGGAGGAGGCGCCGGGCTCGGTGTTCTGGCACCCCAAGGGCTGGACGCTGTTCCAGACGCTCATCGCCTACATGCGCCGGCGCCAGCAGGGGGCGGGCTATCTCGAGGTGAACTCCCCCGACATGATGGAAAAGCATTTCTGGGAGCTTTCGGGGCACTGGGAGAACTACCGCGAGCTGATGTTCGTGACCGAGCTTCCCGACGAGCGCGTGTTCTGCTGCAAGCCGATGAACTGTCCCGGCCACGTGCAGATCTACAAGCACGGGCTCAAGAGCTATCGCGACCTGCCCTTGAAGATCGCCGAGTTCGGCAAGGTGCACCGCTACGAGCCCTCGGGGGCGCTACACGGGATGCTGCGCGTGCGCCACTTCACGCAGGATGACGCGCACATCTTCATCACCGAGGACCAGCTCGAGGAGCAGTGCCTCGAGCTCAACGACCTGATGCTGTCGATCTACGAGGACTTCGGCTTCAAGGACATCGTCGTCAAGCTCTCGACCCGGCCCGAGAAGCGCGTCGGCGCCGACGAGCTGTGGGACCGCGCGGAAGCGGTGATGGGCAAAGTCCTGAAGGAGATCGAGGTGAGGGGCAAGGGGCGCATCAAGACCTCGATCAATCCCGGCGAGGGCGCCTTTTACGGACCGAAATTCGAGTACGTCCTTCGCGACGCCATCGGCCGCGACTGGCAGTGCGGAACCACGCAGGTGGATTTCAATCTCGCCGGGCGCCTCGGCGCCTTCTACATCGACGAGCACAGCGAGAAAAAGACGCCGGTGATGATCCATCGCGCCATGTTCGGCTCTCTCGAGCGCTTCACCGGCATCCTGATCGAGAATTTCGCCGGCCACCTGCCGCTGTGGCTCGCCCCCGTGCAGGCCGTCGTGTGCACGATCGTGTCGGATGCGGACGCCTATGCGCACCAAGTGGTCGCGGCGCTGAACAAGGCCGGGCTGCGCGTCGAGATCGACCTGCGCAACGAGAAGATCAACTACAAGGTGCGCGAGCATTCGCTCGCCAAAGTCCCCGTGCTGCTCGTCGTCGGCAAACGCGAGGCGGAGGAGCGCAAGGTCTCGATCCGCCGTCTAGGCGGCTCGGATCAGTTGGTTATGGGTCTTGCCGAGGCCCTCGCGGCGCTTGGCGCCGAGGCGGTCCCGCCGGATCTGCGGTGAGCTAGGAGTCGGCTAGTGGCACAGCGCTGACTAACACCTGATTAGAGTGCGCCATCGCAAATCATTGGCAAGCAGATCGACAGGGGCTGCGCGTGGCCAGTGGAGCGCACCGAAATACTGACCCGCGCTACTACCTGAGCACGCCTGCATTTCTGCGTATGCAGCAAATGCGTCGGACTTTGCGGAAGCTTTGCTTAGACATCGAAGGCGGGAGAGCCGGCGCTCGCGATGTCACGCACGGAGTTCCCCGCGATGCGCCTGCTACCTTGCCGAATTGCTAATGCTGATAGGGCGCCTGGCCGCCGTGCGGGCCGATGCCGGAATCGAAAAAGAAGCCGTTGTCGAAGGGTCCGCCCGGGGTCTGACGCGTCGCGTCGGGATCGTAGAACCGGCGCATCTCGGCGCCGCTCATGGTCTGGCTGGACTTGTAGGAATAGCCCCCGCGCTTGCGGCGGTAGTGGATCGTGCCGCGCAGCGGCTTGCCGGGCTTCGCGTCCTCGCTCGACTGGGCCGCGGCAGGAGCCGGGCCTAGCCCGAGCGTGCCAACGCTAACCGCGGCAAAGGCCGCCACTATCAAGGCCGTCATTGTGCGCGCCATGAGCTTTTCCATCCCGAGTGAGCCCCTCATCGTAAGCACTCATAGCTGCGAAATTGGAAATAAGTGCGCCCAAACCAGTTCTTTGGCCTTCGGCGTCGGCTTTCACGCCACCTGATGCGCAAGAGCAACGGTGCCGGCTCGCGACGGGCACCGAGGTCGACTGACCCACCACCTTGCACAGCGGCGGCGGGATCGACTCGAGCGCGATGGCGTCTTTCATGCCGTCGCTCCTCTCGGGATAGGTGCGGAGGACGCAGACGCCGGCGGCCCTCTACTCGCACTCGACCGGCTGGGCTTCGGCCCGGTTTGCGCCGGCCGTGATGTGGGGCGAGACGCACAAGAGGCGCTGCTGTATGCTCGCAGCACGTGCGCGGCGTTTTTGAGGTCATGCAGCGATGGCGATAGATCCGATGTGGCTCATGGTCGGCGCTTACGCGGCGGGCGCCATAATTGTCGCCGTGCTGCTCGCCAGGTATTTCAGAAAGTGAATGAAGCCCGGCGTCGCTGCCGGGCCTCCTGCGCAACGATCACGGACACGTCCCGCCGATCATTTCCACCTCGCGCGCCGGTCCGGATGCCGCCACCCGCACACATCGCGCCCGCGCGCGACGGGGCGGCGGTTCAATTCTCTGTCGGCGGCTGTGTCGCCAGCATGAACTTGAGCCGTCCGCCACAGACCTTGCACGACACTCCGGGAAGGTACTCCGGCACTACATAGTCGGCTCCGAGGCCGAGCCCGACTTTCTCACAGGGTCACGGGCGGCACGGAGGCGAACTTGACGAGTGAGCAGGAGCGGTGCGCAGAGCGATGCCTTAGCATCGGTCAAGCGTCGCGACGCACTCTGTCGTCAAGTTCGCCCCGCCCATCACGCCGAAGGCGTGTCTCCGACACGACGGGTCGCGCTGGCGCGGCCGCCCGCAGCGTCGCGCGCCTCAACCGTAAGCACGAGCTACGCTTTTCGGCGCGCTCCTTGCGGATCGGCTCCCGCCAGCGCGACGACGCTCCGCGAGCCTGTGAGAAAGGCGGGTTAATGCTTCTGCCCGCCGCGAACCTCCTCCTTGGTGACGTAGTTCAGCTGGTCGATGAGCACGTCTTGAATCATGGCTGCGCCGAGCCGCTTGTTCACGTTCCCCGCGAGCTGCTTGGCGAGCGCGGGCAGGTCCTGCTTTTTCATCTGGCGAAAATTCACGGAGTCGCCCGCATAGATGGTCTTGAACGCCTCGTCGAGAAGAAACACGTCCGGTTTGACCGCCAACTGGCTGAGCAGCTTGGAGTCGATCGTGAATACGAACTGCGCGACGACGTAACCCTGAATCGAACCGTCGGCGATGATGGGCACGTTGATCGCCTTCGTGCGCACCTCCTCGATATTGTGCTGCTGCTCCTCGGGCTCGTGCGGCGCCGCGCTGTGCATCAGCCACTGGAGCGTGCCGTAGCTTGCTGCAAGCGTCACGACGCAGACCCATAACCCCACTGCAACGAGCTTGATCATTGTTTGGGGGACGTTGTCCGAATCGCCTGTGAATACGTGCCGTCCGAATCGGCGGCTCGAATCGCATCGGCAAGCGTCATCGAGATCTCGCGCACGGCCTCGAGATGCATCTTGAGAACCGCGCGATTGGTCTCGAGCTTGGCACGCAGCGCGCCGAGGCGAGCCGAGAGAGCCGGATTGTCGGCCCCGCCTTGAAGGTGGCGCAAGGCCCGGCTCAGCTCGAGCAGCGCCTGGTTCTTCCTGTCGTTGAAGTCCTTGAGATCGATCGCCGCGTGGTTGCGCAGCGCTGCCGTCTCCTGATCGACGAGCTCTTCGAGCCGCTGCAGGGTGTTCTCAAGCATGGTGTTCACCGAGTGGGCTCCCCGATCGCTGCTCGAGGTGGGCGCGGACGTTGGCGCCACGAGCCGGAACGGCGCACGCCGGCCCATTTCGCCGCTTGCGTGGGAGGGATCCGAAGTCTGCGGGACAGGCGATCGGCTCAGCACGGGTCAGCTCCGCTCAACGGTTGTCGCATGGGTCCAATCAGACATCGGGGCGATGGAGAGATCACTCGCTACCGTCAGAGCCCGGCTGCCCGGCTCCGGCGCCTCGATCCGGCCCGTCCCTGCCGGACGAGCCGCGTCACCCGCCTCGCGCACCAGCTCCGCTATGCCGAAATCACCGCGGCGTGCAAGCTCGGCTCCGAGTTTCTCCGACAGCATGGACTTCCAAATCTCGCCGGCGAGACCGCGGCCGAGGACGTTCTCGGCGTGCTTGGGCAACATGGCCTGAATGAAGCTCTGCAGCAGGACCGATTCGAACTCTTGCGCCGCGTCGGCCGCGGTCGGCTGCCGCCGAGACGTGCCGGCGCTCCCGGCAACTTCGGCCGGAAGGGGCCGCAAAACGGCGCTCAGAGTCGCATGGGGGATCAAGGCTCGCCCTTCCAGACCTTCGACTGCGATGCCCAGGATGTCCTAGCCGTCTTGCTTGAGGCTTGCGTCACCCCTGGCGACGCTCAGGTCCAGAACTTCCTCGAGCTCGGCGCGCTCTCCCGCGCGGCGCAATTCCAGATCGAGCGCCCCCGCCAGGCGCTCGGCGTGTCGCAACCGCCCGGCATGCTGGATCAGGCTGCGGGCCCTCTCCGCAATGTCCTGAGACAGGCGATCTGCCTCCTGTCGCAAGGCCTTGAGGCGGCGCACGGTCATGTCGATGAACAGGCTGTGAAGCGCCCCGTCGTCACTCAGCGCCAATGTCAGCTCGCGCTGCTCGCGTTCAATCTCCGCAAGCCGCTGCTGGAGCTGGACGAACTTGAGTTCCTCGAGCTGATGCAGCTTCTTCTGCACCCCGAGGATCCGCTGCGCGGCACGCGCGCGATCCTTCATTTCACTCACCCATTGGCCAGAAAGGCTTGAAAGCCCGCCATGAACAGCCGCAAGCACTCGGAGAAGGTGAAATAGAGGAGCACGAGGCCGCCCGCGAGCACGAAGGGAAACGAGATAAAGTAGACGGGGATCTGCGGCACGAGCTTGTTGGCGATACCGAACAGGAAGTTGATGGCGAGCGAATAGACGAGAAACGGGCTGACGAGCTGGGCCACGAGGAAGAAGGCGTCGGAAGAGGCGTCGGTCAGCTTCGCGAGTGCGAATTGGGCGTCGAAAAAGTCCGTGACATGCAACAGCGAATAGGAGGCGACGAGCGCCCGCAGCACGTCGACGTGCAGGTCGGCCACGAACAGGAGGACGGTGGCCGTGAGCGTGAGCAAGGTCGCCACCGCCGGAGCGGGCTCCGCCTCCTCGACCGGCGAGTCGGTCATGCCGCTGAAGCCGATGAAATAGGCCGCGGCCGTGCCCATGAATTGCAGCGCGAGCAGGAAGATTCTGCCCATGACGCCGAAGATCGCTCCGATCAATGTCTCGGAGACCACCAGCCGGGCCGCCATTGCCGGCGGGAGATCGGGCAGCACCTGCTTGAGGGCTGGCACGAGCAACGGCGCGAGCGCGAGCGTGATCGCAAGGGCGAGAAAGAGACGCACGTGGACCGGAACGCGTTGGCTCGAGTAGCCCGGCATCAGCATCAGGCATCCGCCGATCCTGCAGAACACCAAGAACGTGAGCAGGATCGTGTGGGCGTTGATCGCCGTCACGAGATCGTCCCCAGGGACTTGATCTGCACACCGCGCGCTATCTCGAGATGCGACAGGACCGGCAGCGTCGCGAACAGCCTCTCCGTCACCATCCTCACGTAAGGCCGGGCGTCCGGGGCCGAGACCAGCACGAACTGGTGCCCCTGATCGAGAAGTGAGCGGATGACCTTCGAGGCTTCGGCTCCGAACTGCTCGATGAGCCGCGGGTCGATGTCGAATTCGACGACATCCCCCTTGCCGTCCCGCTTCAGACTTTGGTGGAACGCGAGGTCCCACCGGTTGCCGAGCCGCAAGACCTTGAGCACACCCTCTTCGGCGAGATCGCCGCAGATCTGTTGGGCCATGCGCATGCGAACGTGCTCCGTGATCTGCTCCGCCCTGCGCACATGTGGCGCAATCTCGGCGATCGCCTCGAGGATGAGGTGGAGGTTCCTGATCGAGATTCGCTCCGCCAAGAGCAGCTTCAGCACCGCTTGCAGGCCGGAGTAGGAAATATGCGACGGAATAATCTCGTCCACGAGGCGTCGGTACTCCGGCTCGAGCCGTTCGAGAAGGATGCGCATGTCCTTATAGGACAACAGCTGCGAGAGATTGCTTCTGATGACCTCGCGCAGGTGCGTAAGCAGCACCGACATGTTGTCGACGGGACTGAAGCCATCGCGCTTGACGGTGTTGGCGAAGCTCTCGGAAATCCACACCGCCTTCATGCCGAAGGCCGGCTCGCGTGCCTCGTCGCCGGGCACATCCGGCCGCGGGCCGTCGCCGGTGATCACGAGTAGGTCGCCGATGCGCAGCTCCTCGCTCGTCACAAACGTTCCATGGATCTTGATGTGGTAGCTCTTGGGCGGGACCGAGAGATCGTCGGAGACTTTGATCTCCGGGACCACGAAGCCATACTGCTTGGCGAACGCACGGCGCATGCGGCTCACTCTCTGCGCAAGCTCGCCGTGGGCGGCGAGCAAGGCGGTCGCGAGCTGTTTGCCGAGGCAGACCTCGATCTCGGCGGTCTTGAGCGATGCCCTGACCGACTGCCTCGCCTCGTCCTCCGCCTTCCGCTCCGTCTCGCGCACCTTTTCTTCCTCGGCCGCCTTGGCCTCGGCCAGGCGCCTCGGTATCGCGTAGGAAACGAACATCAACATCGAGGCCAGCGCCGCGAACGGCAGAAACGGCAAGCCCGGCGCCAGCGCGAGTGCAAGCACCACCAGGCCGGCGACGGAAAGAGCGCGGGGGTAATGGCCGAGCTGGGACAGGACCGCCTTTTCGGCGGAGCCGCGCGTGCCGCCTTTCGAGACCAGAAGGCCGGCGGCGAGCGAGATGATGAGCGCCGGGATCTGGGTGACGAGGCCGTCGCCGACCGACAGCCTCACGAACACGTCCGCGGCGGTGGCAAGCGACATGTCGTGACGGGTGACGCCGATCACGATACCGCCGAATACGTTGACGGCCAGGATGATGATGCCGGCGATGGCATCGCCGCGGACAAACTTCGAGGCGCCGTCCATGGAGCCGAAGAAGGAGCTCTCCTCCTCGAGCTCGCGGCGTCGGCGCATGGCCTCGTTCTCGTCGATGGTGCCGGACGAAAGGTCGGCGTCGATGGCCATCTGCTTGCCGGGGATGGCATCGAGGGTGAAGCGCGCGCCGACCTCGGCGATGCGGGTCGCACCCTTGGTGATGACCAGGAAGTTGACCGTGATCAGGATCAAGAACACGACGCTCCCGATCACGAAGTCTCCACCCATGACGAAGTTGGCGAACCCGGCGATGACGTGGCCCGCGGCCGCGTAGCCTTCCGCGCCGTTGGAAAGGATCAAGCGCGTCGTCGCGATGTTGAGCGACAGGCGCAGCAGGGTCGCGATCAGAAGCACGGTCGGAAACGCCGAGAATTCGAGCGGCCGCTGAATCCACAGTGCGACCATGAGGATCAAGATGGCGAAGGCGATGGAGAACGCGAGGCCGACGTCGATCATGACCGCGGGAAGCGGCAGAAACAGCACCGTCAGAATGAAGACGATGCCAATGGCAAAGCTCACGTCGCGCGCGCCATCGCGCTCCGGCTTCGCTTGCACCGCGACCAATGCTGCCATCACGACCTCGTGCTCGTGGGTCGTGGCGAGCTTGGGAAACGAAGCTTGCGCGAAGGTGGCGTGGGGGGTGCACGACCGAGACCGGCGACGCCACCGCGCGGCCGGACGTCGCTCAAGGCGTGCTCGGGCGTGGCCTGCATGACCGCCCGCGTCTCAAGCACTTGCCTACGTGGGCCCAGCTAGAACCCGTTCGGAATGCGCGCGTAGGTCTGCTCGGCGAAGGCGAAGATTACGGCGCCGATGAAAGGCGCGGCGAACGAGGTGATGAGAAGAATCACGAGAATCTTCGGCACGAACGTCAGCGTGATCTCCTGCACCTGCGTCAAAGCCTGCAAGAGCGCGATGGCAATGCCGACGATCATGGCTCCCGCGACCGCAGGGCTCGAGGCGACCACCACGGTCCAGATCGCGGCCTGGGCGATATCGAGTGCGTCGGCGGGATTCATTAGCCGCTCACCGTGATACCGGCGACGAGCGGAACCTCCTTGCCGCCCGCGAGCAACGCGACGGCGCCGCCCGAGGTGATGCGAACGGCCTCGATCTTGCCGGAAACCGTGCCATCGTCAGAGGTCACCGTGCGGCCGATCAGCCCGTCGGCCTGCGTGAGCGCGGACGCTGTCAGGAGTGAGTCGAGCTTCACGTTCGCCCGGATCGCCTGCTCGACGTTTGAGAACGCCGCGAGCTGAGCCATGTACTCGGTCGAGTCCATCGGATTCGTCGGGTCCTGGTTCTGCAACTGCGCGATGAGGAGCTTCAGGAACGCGTTGTAGTCGAGCGTGGCGGCGGCTTGCGCCGAGCTCGCGGTCGTGTCCGTCTGCGCCGTCGGCAGCGTCGCGATCGAAGATCCTACCTGCATGATGCAGCCTCCCGTATTTCAAGCTCATGGCCATGACTCTCGGAAAGGATCGAATCCTCAATCGGAAAAAGGCCTCGGATCCCCTTCAGCGCCTCGAACACGCTACCCTTTACGACGAGGGTGTGGACGCTCCTCAGTGCTTGCAAAACCTCGTTGTTCGAGAACGTCTCGAGCAGCGACTGATACGACTCCTCGAACATCCCCCGTGTCGCGGCGGCGTTCCTCGGCTCGAGCAGCATCGTCTGCAGAACGAAATAGAGCTGGCGCAGCGGCGTCGTCGCCTGCTCCGGATGCAACACGTGCCCCTCGAGCAGAAAGACCGCGTCATTCATGAACTCGATCGAGACCTTACGGTCGACGCGCAGCACCGCGCCATTGACGTAGATCCTGTCGCCCGCGCGCAGCGGGACTTGCAGGCCCCTTGTCATTTGAGGCCCTCGTAGATGGTCCGGCAAATCTCGATCAACCCCTTGAAATCGCGCGAGCGACCCTGCCGGATCTCCTCGGCCTCGCGCATCACCCAGAGGCCTATCGAGATGAGATCCGCCCTGAGCTTCTGAGGCAGCTCGTTCTCGGACTTGGCGAGATCCTCCAGGAAAATTCCCCACAGCTTTCGGACGAAGAACAAGGCCTCGACCGCTTCGCGCGACTGCGGGCCGTTCTGCTCGGCGAGTTGCAAGAGCTCGATCGCCCGCTCGAGAGCCGTACGCTCGCCCTCGCGTGCCTCCTTAGGGATCTCGTCAAGAACTTCGGCGTAATAAAACTTGTACATATCCCTTTCTCTCCCTGTCTCCCGGCCGCGCCAGCGCCGGATCTAGAGATAGTTGAGCAGGCTCAACCTCTGAATCCGCGCCGTGAGCGAGTACGCGGTCTCGATTTGCGTCAGCAGCAAGCTGATGCGGGTCGAAGCTTCGGCCGGATCGACGGCCTCGAGCAGATTGATGTGGCGGTCCATGATGTCGATCTGCAGCTGCATCTGGTCGTTTGCCTTGACGACCCGCTCCTCGACCGCGCCCAGCTGACCTCTGAGCTGTGTGATCTCGCCCACCGCCTCGCCGGCCGCGCGGATGGCGGTATCGATGACGGCCAAGTAGGCATCCTGATTGAGGGTGTCGATCCCGAGATCGGCGATCATCGTGAAGGCGCTCGCCAGCTTGCGAACCGCGTCGACGTTGGCATTGGTCGAAGTCTCGACCAACTCACTCGTCGCAATGCGGCTGCGCATGTTCTGATCCGATGCTGCCGACCAGGTGGTGGCCCAGGCTGCCGGATCGAAAAGTGCGGCAAACGTCGTATCGAGAAACGTCTGCATATTGGCCCCGGTGATAAGCTCGGTGCCAGGAGCGGACTGCGCGACACCAAAGTCCGTAACAAAGGCGTTGGCCACGGCCAGTTGGTTCGCAGGGGCGGGGGTCTCGAAATAGTCGGTCAGCGGCTTCACGTCGCTGTTGATGCCGGCGTAGATATACGCCCCGCCCACATTCGTGTTCATCGTGCCCGCCAGCGCGGTCAGCTTGGTGCGGGCCTCCGCTATCGCCACCTGGCTGCTCGCGGAGCTCGACCGCGCGACCAGCAAGGTATTGATGAACGACTGCGCGCTGTCGTTGAGCGCCTCGAGCGTCGTCTGCGTCGATTTCAAGCGCCCGCTCACGACCCCGTTGGTGTCGATGATCGTGGCAAGACGGTCGCGTTCCTGGCGCAGCGAGATCGTTTGGCCGGTATTGTGACCAAGCGTTTGACCGACATCCGCTAAGCGGCCGCTCGTCACCTCTTTCTGAAGCGTCGAGAGCTGGAGCTGCAGCTTGGAGAGCGAGAGCCGCGTCGCATCCGATATCGCCTGGGTCGAGATAGAAGTGGTCTTCATGGCGTCAGCCTATTGCCACCAGCAGCGCCGCCAGCATGCTGTCGATCGAGGATATGAGCTTGGACGCGGCCTGATAGGACCGCTCGAGCTCGAGCATGGTCGTCATTTCCTCGTCGAGGTTGATGCCCGTCAGCTTGGACAGGGTCTCCGAGGACCGCTGCATGAGCGTGTTGCGATACTCGTACTCGTCGGCGGAAGACTTGCGAACATCCTCGACCCACGCCGCCGAGGATGACGTGAACTTGACGAGCGTCGCGCTAGTTTCGAGCCCCGCCGCCGGATCGAACGCCTGTGCCGCGAACAACCGGTCCTGCATCTGCTCGAGGCGATCGGAAAAACCGACGCCGCCGGACGTATTGTAGATATAGTTCGCAACCAGCGGATCGGCGATCCCGCCGTCCCTGAGCCGGGTCACGAGCCCGCCCTGATCGGGATCGACGTTGGGGTTGATGCTGATGCTACCCGCAAGACCGTCGACGATAGTCGCCGGCGCCGGCATCGCGGGCGCCCCCGCATAGGTGAACAAGCCGGGCGCGTCAGGCAGCGACGGCACGGCGCTCTGATCGCTCTCGGCAAAAATCTCGATTAGAGAGCGCGCCATCTCGTCGAGCTGATACTGATAGAGGACGGTTGCCTCGTCGCGGACCGCGGTCAGCCCCTTGAGACGGCCGGATGCAATCGGCATCGTCGCGCCGCTGCCGGTAACCGGCACGCCGTCGGCGTAGACCGCGTTGCCCAACGCGCCCGGCGCAAGACTGAGCGTAGCACCGAACGTGATGGCCCGCGCCGTCCTGTCGAACAGCGGAACGCCGCTGTCGGTATAGATCGCCATGTCGTCGTCGGCCCTGATGATCGTGCGCACGCCGACTTCCTCGGACATGCTGGCGACGATCTGATCGCGCGTGTCGAGTAAGTCGGTCACGTCGCTGCCGGCCCGCGTACCATTGACAATCTGGCCGTTGACCACCTCGAAGCGCGCGAGCAAGGTCGCGATCCGATCGACGGAGGAGGCGATGTCGGCGTCCGCCTGGCGGCGAACCCTGTTGACGGTCTCAGTGGCGCTGTTGAGCGCTCGGACCAGATCGCCGGCCGCCCTAACGGCAGCTTGGCCGGCAAGGTCGCTTTGCGGCTGGGCGGCGTAGTTCTGGATGGCATCGCTGAGCTTGGCGAGGCGAGCCGCCGGGGAGGCATCGAGCTCCGGGTCGTTGATCGTTTGCTCGAGCTCGTCCAACGCATCGACAAGCGCTTTCTGGCTGCTGGCATCCGAGGTTGCCGCCAACAGCCGCCGGACCAGCGCGGGCTCGGATGCGCGCGTGACCGAGGCCACTCGCACGCCGCCACCCGGCGCGGTCACCACGTTGGCAGATTTTCGCGAAAACAGCGGATTGCCCGCATTGGCGACGTTGCGCGAGACGACCGCAGTCTGGTCCCCCGCCGCGAACAGCGCCGACCGGGCGATACTGAGACCAGTTGTCAGGCTCATCCTACGCCGTCCCCGCCCCTACCGCGTGCCGACTACCGCTTGAGATTGATCAGAACCTCCATAAGGTCCGCTGCGGTCTGGAACACTTTCGAGTTCGCAGTGTAAATGTTTTGCGCCTCGATCATCGTCGTGAGCTCGGAGGCAATGTCGACGGTCGATTTCTCAAGCGCCTTGGGCACCAGAGCTCCAAAGCCCGCCGTTCCCGCGAAGCCTACGCGCAGCGGCCCCGATTCCGAGCTCGGAACGAAGACGTTCCCGGCCAGGGGAACCAGATTGTCGGGGCTCACCACCGTGGCCAGCGGAATGAGATAGGTCGCCGTGCGGGCGCCATTCTCGTAGACGGCGTAGAGAGTGCCGGTGTCGTCGATCTCGATCCGATCGACCGCGCTCGGCCCATTCCCATCCACGGTCGCCTCGAGCACCTGATAGGGGGCAGGCAACTCGCTCGTCTGCGCCATGTCGAGGACCAGCGTTTGTCCGTTGGGGATCGGAATGCTGATCGTTGTCGGACTCGGCAGCACGGTGTCGAGACCGCCGGTCGTCGGGTCGAAGGTGAGCGTCGTCGTGACGAGGGGCCCCGCTGCGTAAGGGAACGGAGCGCCCGGTGCGGCGGCCTGAGACTGATCGAAGACGGTGATCTCCCAATTGTTCGCCGACGACAGCGAGGCATAGACGTCGAGCGTGATTTGGTTGCCGATGTTGTCGTAGGCGACGAGCGAGCTCTTTGCCGTGTAGGTCGCGGTGGCGGCGTTTGCGGACGGTAGATCGGCCGCGGCGACGATCGTGGCCGTCGACGGCAGATTGACGTTGAACGCCCCTACCGTGGACGCTTCCGCCTGGAGGGCCAGAGTACCGACGTTGACAGGAACCAGACCGGCGGTGCCGTTCGCGACCACGTTGGGCACTCCCCCGGTCACGGGGTAGCCCATCATCGTATAGCCCCCCGTATTGACGAGATCGCCGTTGCCGTTCTGGACGAATGCGCCGGCACGCGTGAGATAGGTGGCACCGGACTCGTCCGCGACGAGCAGAAACCCGGTGCCTCGAATTGCAAGGTCGGTCGCCGAAGTTGTGAACTCGAACCCGCCCTGCTCGCTGATTCCGTACCGCACTTCGGTTTCCACGCTGCCGGGCGTGTAGTCCGAGGTTCCCGACTGAAGCACGAGGGTCGAGAATTCCGTCGACGCCTTCTTGTAACCGGCGGTGTTGGAGTTCGCGATGTTGTCGGCGACGGTTCCGAGCCTGTTGGCTTGCGCATTCATCCCGGACGTGCTCGTCCGCATCATTCCGAAAAGGCTCATACAGCGTGTTCCTTAGCAAGAGGCTCAGCTCTTTTAAGTAGAGCATTTGCATCTTGCGCGAAGCTGGATGAGTGAGCGTGCTGCTCGCGATTCTCGGCCGGTCCGCTGGCAACCAGCCGGTAGCCGAGATAGCGCTTGGAATCGATCGGATCGTAGCCGAGGCGGTAGCGCAACCGCTTGCGAAGCTTGCTGATGTGGCTTTCCACCACGTTTTCGTCGATATCGTCGCTGAACAGCCCGTAGACCGAATTGAAAATCTGGGTCTTGTTGACTCTGCAACCCCGGTTGTTCACGAGGTACTCGAGAATTCGGCGCTCGCGCCGCGGCAGCTGCAGCAATTCGCCCCTGATCTCGGGGTCGCGGCCATCGAAAAAGATGCGCATTTCCCCAACGTCGGCAAAATCCGGGGCGCCTTTGGCGCGGCGGCGGATCGCCTTGATGCGCGCAATGATTTCCCGCACGTGGATCGGTTTGCGAACGACGTCGTCGACGCCGGCCGCAAACAAGTCCAGAGTCTCCTCCAGCGATCTGTTCTCGTTGAGCGCGATAACGGCGGCGTTGGATCGCCTCTTGATGACTTTCGACAGCGCATGGCGGTCGGGGCACTCGCCCAGAAGCACGGCTTCGACGGCCAGCATGTCCGGGTCCGAAGCGGTTCTGACCCAGCTGTCAAATTCGGATGGGCACAGGCCGCAAGCCGAAATTCCCTCTCGATTGAACCACGCTGCGTAGCCTTGAGTGACCGTCGCGCGCTCGTCCACGATTAGTATCATCGAAGGCCCCCCGGCATCGATTACCCTCCGAATCACTAACCAGTACTGTTTAATTGGATGCATTGAGCCGCCGCCTCGATGCAATGTTTTCCAGCTGAATTTTCGCGCCGCGCGGGCGATAGTTTTTGCGGTGTGGCGAAAAGTGTTCACTCTCGCCGAGTCGCCGACTTGGTTATGCTACAAATCCGTAAACCGCAAACCGCGCGCAAGCCGGTCTCGCATTATCGTCCCGCAAGATATGCGAGACATTGACACGGGCTTTGTCCTTCCGCGCCAGTAGGGCCTGCGGGTTGTCGTCGATAGCGCTGCCGCTGGCTTCCCCGACCGCTTGTCAAGCTTGGCACAAGTCCCTTCTCCTCTAATCGGACTGGCTCGAGCGACCGGCTAGTGTCCCGAACTCGAAGTTCGCACACACCTTGCGGTACTCGCGTTTGCGAACTTCGGGTTCATAAGGGACACTAGAATCATAGACTTGCTAGTATGGCTTTGGTTCAGAAGTTCCCTCACGACCCAACCGCGAGGAAAGGGGAACTTCTGAACCGCCATACTAGAGGCGTTTCAGGTTGGCTCGATCCGTCCGCGCAAGCGGAAAGAGCTCACGTCGCCGCTCGGCGTTGCCCCGCAATCGCGCTGCACCTTGAAAAGTCGCCACATGGGAAAAGAGCCGGCCGCAGCGGCCAAGAAACGGACCTGCGGCACAGTGCTGCTCGCGGTGTGCGGCTTGGGATTGACGGGTTGCGCCTCTGGTCTCTTCCACTCCAACCGGGTCGACGCCGTCGTGCCGGGAATGACTCAGACGGAGCTGCAGTCTGTCCTCGGTCCGCCGGACTACATCCAGGCCAAGGACTTGCGGCAAGCTTGGCAGTATTGCCCCCACCTTCTCGACATTCGCGACCGCCTTTACATCACCGTATGGCTCGACGACGGACACGTGGAACACCTGCGGGCCTATGCGGATCGTGTGATGGGCAGTTGCGAGGACTTCCTCGCTGCATTCCGGTGGGAGGATATCGCGGGCCGGACGAAAGCCTCGAAACTCTGGTAGCTCCCATCCCGAGGCTCGCCCGAACCCGGCCGAGCCGAACGGCGCGAGCCTCGCCGGCCCGAGCGGTCTTCAGCGCATCCGCCCCATATCGGCGACGAAAGTCTCGATCGAGCGCAGGAGTGCGACCTTCAATGCGTGCGTGTCGGCCCACGTGCCGTTGCGCAGCTCGAGCAGGGTCGCGATCAGCTTGTTGGTGCTCGCGACGAGCGCATCGGCGCCATCGCTCTTCGAGCGCCCCGAGCCCTCGTGAAGCCCGCCCTGCCCGTGGCCCTGAGCGGATGCCGCGTGAGCCGCCTCGAGCCTCACATCAGACGTGTCATGACGGCGCGCGCCGACATGACGGCCCTCGAGCATGGCTTGCCTGCCCAGCTCAACGAGGTCGGCGAGAGTTGCGTGGCCCCCAGACATTGGCTGTTCTCCCCGGCGATGATATCGAGGCGGACCTGTCGCGATTCGGCTTGCGCCAAGCTCACGCGCCACACGAGCTAGCCACGGCCTTCCCGCTTCAGCGCCCGATCGATTTGCGCGTTCGCGGCGGCCATGAACCGCGATGCCTCCTCGCGCAGCTCCGCCGGGACCCGATCGGGATGATTTGCGAGCGCAAGTGCGCGGCGCAGGCGCTTGAGCTCCGCAGCAGCCAGACCCGGCGGCAGGACGAGCACACGATCGGGGGGGGCCCGCTTGGGCCTCTCCGGCTGATCCTCTCGAGGCGAAACCGGCTCGCCTTCATAGGCGGCGATGAGCGAACGGCGAGTGACACAAGGCGCCGAGCCGGTCCCGTCCGGCACCGCATCGAGCGCGGTTCGAAACTTCTGGGCCGGGCCTTCGGCCCGACCGGTCGCGAGGAGATCGGCCAGCAAGAGCTCGAAACCGGCCTCCTCGAGGGCGGCTTGCAGATAAAGATCGAAGTCCGGCCTGTGTGTGGGGCGATGGAAGCGCATCGGGGGGAAGAGCCTGGCGGACTTTGAAGGGAAATCACGTGCGCTCGAAGCTCTGACTGCTTCGCGGGGCTCCGGTCAAGTCCACCCGACGCATTCGAATGCTGCAGGTGCGCCTCGGCAGCGCCCGGAGCGAACATGCCGCGATGAGCCCGGCGATGCTAGCTCGTTGGCTCGTTCTCGAGCGGCAGGGGCAGATGTCGCAGCGCGTGGCAGCGGCGCGGCGGGCCGCTCAACACCCGAGCGCCGTCCGGATTCGCGATCCGATGTTTTCGATCGGCAGCACCTCGTCGGCTCCATTCGCTTCGAAGAGAGAGCGCGGCATGCCGTATACGACGCTTGTCGCCTGATCCTGAGCGATGTTGTAGGCGCCGGCCCGCCTGAGATTCACGAACTCGGCGGTGCCGTCGTTGCCCATCCCGGTCAGCATCACTCCAAGCACTTGCTTTCCGAACGCAGAAAGAGCGCTCTTGGCCAGCACGTCGACGCTCGGCCGGTACAGGCTCTCCCCTTGATCCGGGGCAACCTTTAGCTCGTTTGCCGTCACGCGCAGGTGCAGCCCCCCGGGAGCGATGTAGACGGTTCCTTTTGCCAGCTGATCGCCGTCCTTGGCCTCGACCACCCTCGGGGCGCAGGTATCGTTGAGGCGCTGGGCAAGCGCTGTCGTGAATTGCGGCGGCATGTGTTGGGCGACGACGACCGGCACGCTGAGTCCGGCCGGAAGCTGGCTGATGACGTCATGAAGCGCCTGCGGTCCGCCGGTGCTGCTGCCGATGATCACGATTTTGGCGTTGACGCGACCCGACGCGGAGGGACGCACTAGGGGGGGAAGGCGGATGGCCTGGGGACGCGAGGCCGGCACGCGGCGGCGGCCGCGACGAGCACTCACGGCCGCAACCAGCTTTTCATGAATCAATTCGGCGCCGCGCGATTTCGGAATAAAGTCGATCGCCCCGATCTCCAGCGCTTCAAGAGTCGTCTTGGCGCCGGCTTGGGTTTGCGCGCTCACCATCACGACCGGCGTCGTGCTTTGGCTGACGATGGCCTTCAAGGCATCGAGCCCGTTCATGACGGGCATTTCGACGTCCAGCGTGACCACGTCGGGTTTGAGGCGCAATGTCTTGGCGACGCCGTCCCGGCCATTGACCGCCGTATCGACGACCTTAAATCGGGGATCGGCTTCGATTTGTCGTACCAGAGCCCCGCGCATGAACGAGGAATCGTCCACCACCAAGACCCGTATCGGACTTTGCATGCGTTAGATTCCCCTCAGTGCTGCGCACACTCGCGCGCGGCGTGCGGGATCCAGCGGCACGGCGCCGGCCGGCCCGCTCTTCCCGCCAATTCAGTTACACCTGCAAGGATTGCGGTTTCGTTACGGTTGCCCAACAAACGTGCAAGCGACGATCGGTGGTGCCTACAGCCTGCGATCGGCCGCCGACCTACCAATCAACTCTCCCCCCGCACTGCAGGGGTGCCTGTCGCCGCCAAATTCGGCGTGGGGGCGATCGGGATTAACCGTGTTGCAAGCATCTCGACGCATACTTCGGCCTCGAACAGAACGGCGCGTCGGTCCGGCGGCCTCAATGCCGGGTTGCGTTAGAGGGGTGAAGTATGAGCGGCAGCAGCATGTCTGTGCTCGTCGTCGACGATTACAGCACGATGGTTCGTATCATCCGCAAGCTCTTGAAGCAGATAGGCTTCGAGAATGTCGATGAGGCCTCGAGCGGCGAGGCGGCTCTTGCGAAGATCAAGGCCAAGCCGTACGGGCTGATTATTTCCGATTGGAATATGGAGCCCATGACGGGCTACGACCTGCTCAAGGTCGTGCGCGCCGATCCCGGCATGGCCAAGACGCCTTTTATCCTAGTGACCGCCGAGTCGAAGCAAGACAACGTCACCGCGGCGAAGAACGCCGGCGTGAGCGGGTACATTGTCAAGCCCTTCAATGAGAAGACCCTGAAAGAGAAAATCGATCAGGCGCTCGCCGCGGCCACCGCGGCTTAGCCGCTAGTCCGCATGCGGCCGGCCTTTTTGCCCTCTCTCGAACGCAATGCACAGGCCAAAGGCTAGCTGCTGCACACGATCTGCGCGAGAAACCGCTTGAGGGCCACTCACGGCATCCAGAGGATTCACACAAAGCGGAGCCGCGCTTCAGCCGCGCTATCCAGCGCAATCCCACGCCATTGACGTCGCTGTCCGACGCCGTCAGCAGAAGCGCCAGGACGCGACCCAAGACTGCTTCGCGCGCCATTCGCCGACCAGCGCCTCTGCCTCAGCTTCGGTGCGGACCTGGCCCACACGGCACCCGTCGACTTCAACAATCCACGCGTCACCGATTTGACGAACCGTGACACTCATAGCCGATTTGCTCCTGTCGGCAAGCATACCCGACGCACGTTAACGGGAGGTTTCCTCGCCGCAGACGAGCTCCTCGCACCTCGCCTAACCTGACAGCCGGATCGCCGATCCGTCGCACCTCGGACGTTTCGCATGCGAATCATCGCCGTTGCCGATTTGCCACGGAGCAAGCGGCTGCTAAGAATTAGCCAAAGATTTCTGTGGACGATTTCAGGACCGTGGTGAAGAAACTGCGGCGCTCGCTTCTCCAGGCCCTCTTGGAGGAGCGGCACTTTTTGGGGGACGCACATTCCGGGGCAATACCCCGCAACCGGATGCGGCGTTCCCCTTTTTTTGTGGTCTCGGGCAGCAAATCCCACCATTCGAGGCCCCGTGCAAGTGCGGCTGGCGCCAAGATCAAAGGATCGCAACCGCCTGCGGCGGCAGCACGAAAGTCACATCGGCCCAAAAACGCGGGACATCGAGTTGTATATGTCGATAAGCTGTGGATAAGTTGTGGGTGAAAGGCAGATCTACCCCGCTAGATCTGCCTTTCCAAGGCCGGTCCCAATCATTGGGGGGATGGAGGCCGACCTCCCTCTGCTGGAGAGCTGGTCGTATCGCGTCCGGCTCTCCAGAGCGCCAAGGCTATACGCATATTCGGGACGCGACAATACCCAGACAGGTTGTCGTTGCATTTGGGCTTCGTCCGCGCCCGGCGACCCGCCTTTCCAGCAAGCTGCGGCGGGCTCAGTCGTGACTGAGAGCCGTCGCGCTGGCGGATGCCCCGAGCGGATCGCTCTCGTCTTTGAGGTCGACGCCGCTCAATGAGCGGCGCAGCGCTTCGCGCACGAGCCACGCGAGCTTCACGGCGGCACGCTCATAGCTCAAACCGGCCGGGCGAATGTTGGAGACGCAGTTTCGCTCCGCGTCCGTGCGGCCCGGTCGCGGATCGAACGTGAGATAGGCGCCGAGGCTGTCGGGGGACGACAGTCCCGGCCGCTCGCCGATCAGAACCACCGCGATGCGCGCTTTCAATAGTGAGCCAATCTCGTCGCCGAGGGCGACGCGTGCCCCGCGGGCCAGCACGACAGGGGCAAGCGTGAGCCCGAGCGGCGCGAGCTGCGCCAGCATAGCGCCAACAACGGAAACGGAGTGCCTCTCGACGGCGATCGCCGAAAGCCCATCGCCAATGATGATGGCGAGATCGCAAGGCGGGAACTTGCGCCCTTCGAGGGCGGCTCGCGAGATCTTCGAAAGGCGCCTGCCGAAGTCCGGCCGCCTCAGAAACACCGCCCGGTCGCTGGCATCGCTTTCGATTTCGATCATCTCGAGGTTCAGCTCTTGAAGGCCGCGCTCAATGACGGCGGCATCGAGCACCGCATGCACCGCGTCGCGTGCGAGGGCGTGTGCCAGAGCAAACTCCAATACGGCGCCGGTCGGCAGCGACGGTCCGGTGCGGCCGAGCGCGATGCGCGCCGTGGTCCATCGGCGCAGCTTGATCCACGGATCGCTTCCCGAGCCCTTCATCTCAGGACGTCCTCGCGGAGCCGGCGATCAGCGGATGCGTAGCCCGCGGGCGCAGCAGCCGCCTATCGCTGCCGGTGATGCGCATGCGCCGCAGCCACCCCTCAAACTCGGGCGCGCGCTTCAGTCCGAATACGTCGCGCACATAAAGCGCGTCGTGGAACGACGTCGATTGATAGTTGAGCATGATGTCGTCCGCTCCGGGGACTCCCATCACGTAGGTCACGCCGGCCGCCGCAAGCAGGGTCAGCAACGTGTCCATGTCGTCCTGATCGGCCTCGGCATGGTTAGTGTAACAAACGTCGCAGCCGAGCGGCACACCCATCAGCTTGCCGCAGAAGTGGTCTTCAAGGCCGGCGCGGATGATTTCCTTGCCGTCATAGAGGTATTCGGGGCCGATGAAGCCGACGACCGTGTTGACGAGAAGCGGTTCGAAGGCGCGCGCCACCGCATAGGCTCTCGCCTCGCAGGTCTGCTGATCCACCCCGTGATGAGCGCCGGCCGACAGCGCGGACCCCTGTCCCGTCTCGAAGTACATCACGTTCTGTCCGACGGTGCCCCTCTTGAGCTCTCGGGCCGCCTCGCAGGCTTCACGCAGCAAAGCCAGTGTGACGCCGAACGAGCGGTTGGTGGCCTCGGTTCCGCCCACCGACTGGAACACAAGATCGAGGGGCACACCCTTCCTCATGAGCGCGAGCGAGGTAGTGACATGGGTCAGGACGCATCCTTGGGTCGGGATCTCGTAGCGGCCGATAAGGTCGTCGAGAAGCCGCAATAGGCCCGTGATGACCGGAAGCGAGTCGGTCGCGGGGTTGATGCCGATGACCGCGTCACCCGATCCGTACATCAGCCCGTCGAGGATCGACGCCGTGATGCCGTCGGGATCGTCGGTTGGATGATTCGGCTGAAGTCTGACCGCCATCGTGCCCGGCAAGCCGATGGTGTTGCGGAAGCGCGTCACGACGCGGCACTTGCGGGCGGCCAGGATCAAATCCTGGTTGCGCATGATCTTGGCGACGGCGGCCGCGATCTCGGGCGTGACGGCCGGGGCCAGCCGCTCTAGGACCTCGGTCGTGGCGCGGTCCGAGAGCAGGAAATCGCGGAACTCTCCGACCGTCATCGCCGCGACGCGCGCAAAGGCCTTCGTGTCATGCGTATCGAGAATGAGCCGGGTGACGTCGTCCTCCTCGTAAGGGATCAGCGGCTCGGCAAGAATGCGCGTCAAGGGGAGATCGGCAAGCGCCATTTTGGCGGCGGCGTTCTCCTCCGCCGTCATCGCCGCGACGCCGGCCAGACAGTCGCCCGACCGGGGCGGCGTCGCTTTGGCCATCAGCTCCCGCAAGTCGGCGAAGGCGTAGGTCGTCCGGCCTATGGTGCGGCGAAATGGCATGACACCCCTCCTGCACGCGGGCACGACGGCGACCGTTGCTCGGGCCGCCCGTCGAATAGAGGATAACGCTCGGTGACGGACAGGCGCCAGCTAGAGCTGGTGGGCGGCGTAGGCCCGCTGCTCCCTGCTCGGCGCATCTGCCCAAGATGGCAGGCGCATGAACGTGCTCGCAAATTCAGCTAATCGCCACGCGGCGCCGGGTAATGTTGCTCCGAACACGTTTCTCAACCTCGAGGACCAGGAATAGGAAGACCCCGAGACCGACGATGCTGAGCCCATCGCCAAGCGAGACGGAGCGTGTGCCAAACAGCCGCTGCACTGAAGGGGCATACGTGAAGGCAAGCTGCAGCGCGACGATGCCGCCGACCCCGATGAGCACGGCGGGGGTGCCCAGCACACCCCGCCAGGTGAGCGCCGTAGTCCTCAAATAGCGCACGCTGAAGAGATAGAAGATCTCCATGACGACGATCGCGTTGACGACGATGGTGCGGGCCTCCTCATGGGAGAGGCCGCGGCGCTCAGCCCAGCTGAACATCCCGAAAGCTCCGATGACGAAGAGCATCGAGACGAATGCAGTCTGCCACACAAGCTCACCGGAGAGGATGGGCTCATCCCGTGACCGGGGCGGCCGCCTCATGACATCCGGCTCTGTCGGCTCGAATGCCAGGACGAGCCCGAGCCCGACGGCAGTGACCATGTTGATCCACAGGATCTGCACGGGCGTCACCGGCAGTGTGAGTCCGAGCAGGATCGCAGCAACTATCGTCAGCGTCTCGCCGACGCTGGTCGGGAGCGTCCAGCGAATCACCTTCGTCAGGTTGTCGTAGACGGTTCGCCCTTCGCGCACGGCTGCGACGATCGATGCGAAGTTGTCGTCGGCAAGCACCATTTCGCTGGCTTCCTTGGCGGCCTCGGTGCCCTTCTTGCCCATCGCCACCCCGACATCGGCCCGCTTCAACGCGGGGGCGTCGTTCACGCCGTCGCCCGTCATCGCGACTACGTCACCATTTGCCTGCAGCGCCTCCACGATGCGCAACTTGTGCTCGGGGCTGGTACGGCCGAAGACGCTGGCCCGCCGGGCGACATCGCGCATCCCGGCGTCGCTCTGATCGTCGAGACTCGCTCCCGTTACGACCAGGCCGGGCGTGTCGAGGCCGAGCTGCGCGGCGATCGCTGATGCCGTTGCGCCATGATCGCCGGTAATCATCTTGACCCGGATTCCGGCCGAGCGGCATTCGCCAACTGCGGCAATGGCCTCCTCGCGAGGCGGATCGATGAGACCGACCAGACCCAGCAGAGCAAGTCCACCCTCGGCGTCGGCGAAGGTGAGATCGTGCGTTCCCGCGGCCATCGGCTTCGTCGCCAATGCGAGGACCCTCTGGCCGCCTGTGGCAAGCATTTCGACGATCCTCGACCAATGAGCTTTGTCGAGCGCGGCTCGACCATCCGATGTCGATTGCTCGACGCACATGTCCAGGATGCGCTCGGGCGCACCTTTGACGTAGAGCAGCACATCGTCGCGATGACCATGGTGTAGCGTCGCCATGTAGCGATGCTGGGCGTCGAACGGGATCTCGTCATTTCTGGGAGACTCCTTACGCAACGCCCCGGGCTCGAGGCCGGCCTTGATGCCCACCGACACGAGCGCACCTTCCATGGGATCGCCCTCGACCACCCACTCCGCGTCGGCCCTCCATAGCCGAGCGTCGTTGCACAGGAGCGCGGCGCGTGCGAGCTCCATGAGCACCGGGTCGTCGGCGGGATCAAAGGGTCTGCCTTTAAGGTTGAAACCGCCATGGGGCTCGTATCCGACACCCGCAACCTCGTAAATTCCGCCGCTCGTGGCGACACTTCGCACAGTCATCTCGTTCTTGGTCAGCGTTCCCGTCTTGTCGGAGCAGATGACCGTGACCGAGCCGAGCGTCTCGACCGCCGGCAGGCGGCGAATTATTCCGTTGCGCGAGGCCATGCGCTGAACGCCAATCGCGAGCGTTATGGTCATCACGGCCGGCAGTCCTTCGGGAATCGCTGCAACCGCCATGGCCACCACGGCCATGAAGGCGTCGGAGAGGACGTAGTCACGCACGAGCACCGCATAGGCAAACGTAGCGGCGGACAAGGCGAGCACGGCGATCGTGACCTGGCGGGCGAAAACGTTCATTTGCCTGACCAGCGGCGTGGTCAAAGGCTCGACCCTGCCCAGCAGGGAGGTGATGCGCCCCAGCTCCGTGGCGGTACCCGTCGCAACGGCCACTCCCTCGCCCTGCCCGGCTGCTATCAGCGTCCCCGAGTAAGCCATCGATCGGCGGTCTCCTAAAGAAGCCGCGACCGGTACGGCTTGCGGCGATTTTTCCGCCGGTACGGATTCGCCGGTCAACATGGACTCGTCGATGCGCAAGTTGCGGGTCTTAACGAGGCGGACGTCGGCCGTTACTCGGTCTCCAGCCTCGAGCAGCAGCAGATCGCCGGGAACGAGCTCGGCGGCAGCAACCGATACGCGCCGTCCATCTCTCATTGCCGAGGCCTTTGGAGCGATCATCTTGCTGATCGCCTCGAGCGACCTCTCGGCACGGCCCTCCTGAATGAAACCGATCATGGCATTGACGACGACAACGCCGAGAATTACCGCCGTGTCCACCGCATTGCCCAGGAATGCCGTGACCGTCGCGGATGCGAGCAGCACGTAGATGAGAAGGTTGTCGAACTGGGCAAGGAACCGGAGCACGGCGCCTCTGGCTCGAGCTCTGGGCAAGGCATTGGGCCCAAACCTCTGCAGGCGCTCGCCCGCTTCCCGGGCGCTGAGCCCGCCTGCGGTTGCGCCGATGAGGCCAAGAGCCTCTTCGGGAGTGAGCGCGTGCCAGGGTGTCGTCCTGTTGTTGCCCGACAAGTCCTCGGAGCTCATCTCACCTCCCGCTCTCCATCCGGCCGATCCGGCGCCCGCCGCCATTGACGCCTGCCTGTCGGCGGAGAGCCGCCTCAGGGCGCTCGCGAGCAGACAGCGGCTATCGATCCGGCGCGGGCTGCACAAGGGCGCCATGAGAATCCCGGCGCATCGGGGGCGCATTGATCTCGCGCAGCCGGCGCTGTCCCGGCGCCTTGCGAGTTTGCGCAGTGGCGGGCTCGTCGCCACGCGGCGCGCGGCGCTGACGATCACTGGGCGGCTCGATCGCCGCCACGATCGGGATCGAGGGCCGACGGCGCGAAAAGCGCCAACTTACTTTCCGCACGTGACTTCGACGGTATTGGTCCCGGCTGTCCCCGTGCCGAGTGGGCCCATCTGAGTGCCGAAGGCTTGGGCAAGGCTCTGCTGGTCCTGACCGGCGTCGTCGGCCTTGAGCGCAGCCTTGCAGCCCGCCGGTGCAGCGCCCGCCATTGTTACCGGATTGTCCTTCGCGAAGTCGAATGCGATGAAGAACGTCGGATCGTAAACTGAGAAGGTGAAGCCTGGGGTTTCTGCGGGCACCGGCTGCCCCAAGGGCAAGTTGAAGTGCAGGGTGAGGAGGCCGTTCGCGTATTCGAGCCAATAGTCCTTTGGAGCCGCGAAGGCGAGCTTCGTCTCGCTGAGCTTCGCGTATGTGAAGTATTCGAACTCCTTGAGCCCGTCGATGTTGACCTGGGCAAGTTCAGCCAGCTCTTTGCGGTCATATTGACCGTCCTTGTTGGCGTCGAGACCCTCGATCGCCATGGCGGCATACAGCTCGTCGAAGGTCCAGTCATGCTGCACGCCGCTCACCGCCCCATGCTCGTAAAGAACCGCCGCATGGACGGTAACCCAGACGTGCGGATGGGCTTGGGCCGGGCCGGCGGCAGCGAGAGCCGACGTCGCGAGGAGCGGAGCCAGCAGCCGGGTGACGAACGCATTTTTCATGGGTCCTGCCCTCGCAGATGTTTGAGAAAAGGGAACGCCATCGCTGCAACGAGAGTTTACAGTCAGGGTTTGAGCAGCTCGACGACTTCCGCCTCGATGCTGTAGCCGGCGTCGGCCAGCCCCGTGAAAGCCGTTTCGGTCTTGATTGTTCCTGTGACCGTGACGGGCTCGAACGAGCCGCCGACGTCGAAGCTATTTTCGGACTTGACGTAGATGATCTGGTTCGCCGGCGGCGGCGGAACGTGGATGCAAGCACCCACGAAGGGAACGAGCAGGAATTCCTTGACGCTCGTCGCCTCGAAATCGAGCGGCACGACGTATCCGCCTATGCGCACGCGCTTGCCGTCGAGCTCCGCCACGACAGACGGAGGGGTGCCGCCGCCCGGCTGCTTGCTCTTCAAGGACATCCACTTCCCTTCCGGGATCTGCGATGATGCCGCACTGCCGTCGTGCGGCGTCGCGCCCGAGAAAAATGTCTTCGGCTTGGCCGGAACAGCCGCGGCAGAGGGCATCAGATGGGCCCATTTGAGCTCCATCGGAGCTTCAGCCGCTCTCGCCTCGCCGAGAGCCCCGAGGGCCGCAACGAGCGCGATTGTGGCACCTGCCACGGCTTTGCCAATCATGTTTTTCCCAATCTATGTTCGGACGGTCATGCCGTCGGCCAAGGACAACTGGTAAGCGCGCAGAGCCGGGATCAGCCCCGCCACGACCCCTGCGAGCACGATCGCGCCGAGGATCGCCCATTCGCCCGGCGCCGGCGGATCGATGCTCAATTGCAGACCGTAAGCGCGGTCGATAATCGGCTGCAGCACAATCAACCCGGCGTAGAGAGAGAGCGCGCCGAGCAGCACGCCGGCGAGGGTCAAAAGACCCGCTTCCGTGGTCAGCAAACCGAGGATCGTTGCCGGCCGCGCTCCGACCGAGCGCAAAATGGCCATCTCGCGCCGGCGCTCGTTGAGGGTCGTCAGGATCGTCGTCACCATGCCGAGCAATGCCGTCGCGACGACCATCGCCGAGACCGCCGACAGCGCCGTCTCAGCCGTCCCGACGAGGCCCCAGAGCTCCTGCAGGGCGGCGCCCGGCATGATCGCGGACAGCGGCTCCTCCCGGTACTCGTTGATCAGTCTCTGCAGCTTGAACGTCGAAAGCTTTGAATTGAGCCCAACGAGAGCGGCAGTGACGGCCTTGGGCGCAAGGCGCATCGTACGCACCTCATCCGCCGAGACGCTCTGGCCCGGCATGGGGATTCCGGTCTGCCAGTCGACGTGGATCGCTTCGATCGCCTCGAGGCTCACGTGCAGCGTGCGGTCGATCGGCGTGCCCGTCTTTTCGAGTACGCCCGAGACCTGAAACGGCTTGTCCTCGTGCTCGATGAAGGAGACGCTGCCGACGCCATGGCCGACGATGATCCGCTCGCCGGCCTTGTAGCCGAGCGCGGAGGCGACATCGGCGCCGATCACCACGTCGAAAAGGTCTTGAAAGGGCTTGCCCGCTGCGAACGCGATCGGCTGGCCATGGCGATACTTGTACTTCGCAAAATAGTCGGGCGTCGTCCCGAGCACGCGGAAGCCGCGGTGACTGTCGCCGAGCGACAGCGGCACCATCCAAGCCACCTCGGGGCGCTTGGCTATGTCCTGATAGCTCGCCCAGGTGATATTGTTGGTCGCGTTGCCGATGCGGAACACGGAGTAGAGCAAGAGCTGAATGGCCCCGCTGCGCGCGCCCACGATCAGATCCGTTCCCGATATGGTATCGGCGAAGCTCTGCCGTGCGCCGGTCCGCACCTTTTCGACACCGAGCAGCAGCATGACGCTGACCGCGATCGCGAGCACGGTCAGCGACGCGGTGAGTGCGCGGTTACGCAGCGACTGGAGCGCGAGGCGGGGAACGATCATGCTGCGGCCCTCCGTTCCGAGATTGCGACCTCATCCAGCCGCAGCACGCGATCAAACAGCCGGCCCAGGTCCTCCTCGTGGCTCACCATGATCAGTGTGGCACCGGCCGCCGCGACCTCCGTAAAGAGCAGATCGAGGAAGGCCTCCTGGAGGCCGCGATCCAGCGCCGAGGTCGGCTCGTCGGCGACGATCAGCTCGGGCCGCCCGATCAGCGCGCGGGCGGCGGCAACCCGCTGCTGCTGGCCGACGCTGAGGCTCGCCGCCGCAAGACCGTCGAGCTCCGATGTTTCGAGACCGAGGCTCGCGAGCAGCCGGCGAGCCTCGGTCTCGATTGCTCCATTGCGACCCGCCCGCTGCCGCCGCTTTGCCGCGAAGGCGAGCGGCAGGACGACGTTGTCGACCACCGAGCCGTAGGGCAGCAAATTGAACATCTGGAAAATGATGCCGCAATGCTCGGCGCGGAAGTGATCCCGCGCCGCGCTCGAGAGCTTGGCGATGTCGGTGCCTAGGACCTCGAGCCGGCCCGCAGACGGAGTGGCGATGCCGGCGAGCAGGCTCAAAAACGTCGATTTGCCGCTGCCGGAGGGGCCGACGAGGAGCACGCGCTCGCGCGCCGGCAGCGCGAAATCCTCGATCGCCAGCGAAAACGCCTTCGGGCCGGGCCAAGCGAAGCGGACACCCGACATCTTGACGACGTCGGGCGCCCCCACGTAGGCCTCGCCGGGCCGGGCTTCGGTCACAGGATGCACTGCGAGCTCACATCATGCCGCCGAGATCGAGCGCCGGCTTGTCGCGGCTGACCTCGTAGCTGTTTTGCGCCTTGGCCGTGATGACGTTGACGGTCAGATCGTGCGCCCCGGCGAACGACCTGAAGTAGTCGAACTCAATGGACGTCAGATTGACGGGCTTGGCGCAATCGAGCGTGTACGAGGCATGAAACTCGTTGTGGCCTTCTTTTCCTTCGTCCTCGTCGTGCTCTTCTTTGGCATGCTCAGCGCCCTTCTCTTTTGACCCGGAGGCCTGATCTTCGTCGCCGTCCTCCTGCTCAACGTCAATCGTGACCTTCGCGTCCGCGACCTTGCAACCCGCCGCAGCCGGTAGCTTGAAGAGCGCCAGCGGCTCGGCAAGAACGCCGGTTGCCTTCTCGACGGCCAATTTCTGCTCACTGGTCTTGGCGGCGTACTCAAAGCCCACGATGTCCATGCCGGGCACCTCGAGCTCCATCGAGACGCGGTTGTTCTCGACGGCGATATTGAACGTGCCGTGTCCGTGCTCGTGCGCGCCGAGCTCGCGATGCTCGTCCTCGGCCGCGGCCGGGGCAACGGCCATCGCCGCCGCCAGAATGGTGATGGTGGATAGTCTCATGGCACACCTTGTCCGTTCATGCTGTTCGCAACTGCCGTGTCTCGAGCGTCGTTCCGTGGATCGGAGCCGGCGCAGACTACGCGGCTTGGGATTGGTCGGCTGCTTAGCGAGCGCGAGCTGAACCTCGCGGCCGGCGGCAAGCCCGGCCATCGGCCCGCGATCAGGCGAGGCCGGCGCCGTCAGATCTCAAACGATGAGGGAGGGCCGCGAGCCTGGAAGGCGGCGGTCGCGACGTCCGGTGCGAGCCCGCGCGCGCGATCGGGCAGGAGGCTCCCAGCGGCAAGCGCTGGAAGGGCAAGCGCCGGGGCTTCGTGAACAACGAGCGAGCCGGCCAGCATGATCGTCCAGCAAATGACGCAGCACTTGTCGTCAGGGAGGGAGGGCGTGCAGGGCTGCTCGGGGGCGGGCCGGAAGAAGGTCCGACACGTCAGTGCCGCGGCCTCGTGACCGGCGCGGGGCGCATGAAAATGGCCAAAAGACCCCACGAGCTGCATCGCGAGCGCGAGCAGTGCGAGGCATCCGAGCCGCGGACGGTGCCTGAAAAAATGCATTCCCGTCTCTGAACCTGCGCGCCAAGCGTAGTAGAATGAGCATACTCAATAGTAGATGCGGCGCAAAAAAGACAGGGAGGGTGAACGCCTTTGCGCAAGCCGTCCTCATGAGCACCAATCACCGCGGCAAGGCCAGCGCATTTTCGGGTGCTCTCCTCTCCCGACGTGGACTCCTCCCCAGTTGAAGAGCCATGCTTCTTGGCTCGTCCCAAGGGAGCGTTGACGGTGATCAAGGGGAGGCAGCAGGTAACGGCTCATGAGTAGACTTGACCGTGTAGGCCTAATATTGCGAAGGCTCGCGCCGCGGGCCACCCCGGAACGGGCTCAATATCTCTGATTTTCCAGCGCCGATATGGTCAAGTGATTTTCTGGCGGGCAAGAGTAGGCGCGCAGATCCAAAGTGAGCGACGGGCGGCAAAGAGAGGCGAAATCGGCCCGCTGGGAGCATTTCCCGCACGGCGCCGATATTGGGGTGCGCGGCTTGGGCCCGACCAAGGCAGCGGCCTTCGAGCAGGCGGCGCTGGCCATGACGGCCGTCATGACCGATCCCGCGGCTGTCGGGCACGACGAGGCAGTCGAGATCAAGGCCGAGGCGCCGAACGCCGATTTCCTGCTCCTCGATTGGCTCAACGCGCTCGTCTTCGAGATGGCGACGCGCAGGATGATCTTCGGGGCCTTCGACGTGGCGATCAGCGGCAACCGCCTTGAGGCCACGGCAAGAGGCGAGGCGGTCTCGCGCGAAAGGCACGCTCCCGCCGTCGAGATCAAGGGCGCGACCATGACCGAGCTTCGCGTCGCCGAGGACCAGCCCGGCACGTGGCGCGCGCAATGCGTGGTCGATGTCTGAGGCGGCCGAGAGGAGACTAGGATGGATACCGCTCGCTTCGAGAAGCTGTCTGAGACGGCCTGGCAGGTGCCGCCCAAGGGCGCCATGCGCGTCCCCGCCATCATCTACGCGACCGAGGATTTGATCCGCGACATGGACGACAAGGTCTTCGAGCAGGTGACCAACGTCGCGGCGCTGCCCGGCATCGTGCGCGCCTCCTACGCCATGCCCGACGCCCATTGGGGCTACGGCTTCCCGATCGGCGGAGTCGCTGCCTTCGATGCCGACGAGGGCGGCGTCGTCTCGGCCGGCGGCGTCGGCTTCGACGTGTCGTGCGGCGTGCGCACGCACCTCACGCATTTGACGCGCGCCGACATCATGGCGGTGCAGCAACCGCTCGCCGACGCGCTCTACGCCCACGTCCCCGCCGGCGTCGGCTCCGAAGGCAACATCGCGCTCGACGACCACGAGATGACGGCGATGCTGGCCGGCGGCGCGGGTTGGGCGGTGGAGCAGGGCTATGGGCACGCCGGGGACCTCGAGCGCATCGAGGAGACCGGCTGCCAGAAAGACGCCGATCCCGCCGCGGTCTCCGAGCAGGCGAGGAAGCGCCAGCGCCGCGAGATGGGAACGCTGGGCTCCGGCAATCACTATCTCGAGGTGCAGGTGGTGTCCGAGATTTTCGACGAAGCGGCCGCTTGCGCATTCGGCCTCGAGCGCGGCGAATGCGTGGTCACTATCCACTGCGGCTCGCGGGGCCTCGGGCATCAGATCGGCACCGAGTTCCTGCGCGAGATGGCCATTGCTGCAGAATCCTATGGCATCTCGCTCCCCGACCGCGAGCTTGCCTGCGCGCCCATCAAGTCCGAGGTCGGCCAGCGCTACTTGGGTGCCATGCGCTCGGCGATCAACTGCGCCATCGCCAATCGCGAGATCATCGGTCACCTGACGCGCCAGGTGTTCGCCCGCTTCTTCCGCCACGGCGAGCTGCCGCTCCTGTTCGATGTCTCCCACAACACGTGCAAGGTCGAGATGCACGCCGTCGACGGCGAGGAGCGGAAGCTCTACATCCACCGCAAAGGCGCAACGCGCGCCTTCGGCCCGGGTCATGCGACGCTACCCGAGGCACTGCGTGCGGTCGGCCAGCCCGTACTCATCGGCGGCAGCATGGGGACGGAGTCGTATGTGCTCGTCGGCACCGGCGAGGGTGAGGCGCGCGCGTTCTCGTCCGCCTGTCACGGCGCGGGGCGCCAAATGAGCCGCCACCAGGCGCTGAAAACCTGGTACGGGCGCCAGGTCGTGGACGAGCTTCGCGCGAGGGGCGTCATCATCAAGAGCCCGTCGATGCGCGGCGTCGCCGAGGAGGCGCCGGGCGCCTACAAGAACGTGCGCGCCGTCGTCGATGCCGCGGAGGCCGCGGGGCTCGCGAAAAAGGTCGCCAAGCTCTCGCCCCTCATCTGTATCAAGGGGTGAGCCATGTCGGAGCCTGGCGGCCGCCGCAGCGTGCATAGTTGCCTCGAGGCGGCGCTCGGCTACCTCGCCCGCGGCTGGTCCGTCGTGCCGGCGGCCGAGCGCGGCAAGCGGCCTATTGTGCGCTGGCAGACTTACCAGGACGGGCACCCGAGCGAAGCGCAGGTGCGCCGCTGGTTCGAGCGCTGGCCCGCGGCCAACGTCTCGGTCGTGACGGGCGCCGTCTCCGGCATCGTCGTCCTCGACGTCGATCCCAAGCACGGAGGGGAGGAGTCGCTCACGCGGCTCGCCCTGCACAACGCCGGGCTCCCCGAGACGGTCGAGGCGACGACCGGCGGCGGCGGCCGGCACGTCTATTTCAAGCACCCGGGCTTCGAGGTCAGAAACCGCGTCGGGCTTGCGCCGGGGCTCGATCTCAGAGGCGACGGAGGTGTCATCATCGTGCCGCCGTCGATCCATCCGTCAGGAAAGCCGTACCGCTGGCGCAAGGGCCACGCGCCCGGCGAGGTCGTGCTCGCGCCGTTACCGGACTGGCTTCTCGTGCCCCGCTTCGGGCATGGCCAGCAAGGACACCCGCTGAGCTATTGGCGCGACCTCGTGCACGAGGGAGTGGCCGAGGGCCGGCGCAACGAGACCATTGCCTCGTTCACCGGCCACCTCCTGTGGCACGGGGTCGACCCGGACGTGATCCTCGAGCTGATGCTGGCCTGGAACCGCGTGCGCTGCCGCCCGGCGCTCGCGGACGAGGAGGTGATCCGCACCGTCCGTTCCATTGAACGAGCGCACGGACGCGAAGACCACGTGCGCTCCCGCGTGACCGAATAGGCAACAAAATGCGCGGGGCATTCGTTGCTTTACGTCAATGCCCGGCAAATGAGGGCCGATTATATGGGCCCAAAGAACCGAGGGGGCGATGTGTCCCGTCGGCTCACAAGGTCATGGGAAGGAGTACGTCATGCCCAACATCGAAATTTCCAAGCCCACCACGACCCCGCCCGCTCGCACGCATCATGTGTTCGATGCCTTGCGCGACGAGATGGATCGAGTGTTCGAGCGCTTCGAGCAAGGCTGGCAGCGGTGGCCGAGCCTGTTTCGCGGCGGCAACGGCGCCGAGACCATGATGGCCAACCTCGATGTCCACGAGGACGCCAAGTCGGTCATGATCGAGGCCGATCTGCCGGGCGTCGAAGAGAAGGATCTCTCGGTGACGCTCGCCAACGGCATTCTCACGATCAAGGGCGAGAAGAAGCACGAGCGCGAGGAGAAGAAGGAGGACTATTACCTGTGCGAGCGCAGCTTCGGCAGCTTCGCGCGCTCGGTGCGGCTGCCCGATACGATCGACGAGAGCAAGGTCGACGCCCGTTTCGACAAGGGCGTCTTGAAGGTCACCGCCGCCAAGAGGCCCGAGGCCGTCAAAGCCGAAAAGAAGATCGAAATCAAAAAGGGTTGAGGTGGCGGAGCCTCGGCGCGCCGCTGCGCGCGCCGAGGCGCTCGCTCCGACTGCGATTGCGCGCAGGGCCGAGAACAGCGGCGCCATTCGGGCCGGCGCATCACTTTTTTAGATAGAGCTCGGCGATCTCCCGGGCGAAGCGGCGCTCGACAGCCTGGCGCTTGACTTTGAGCGTCGGCGTTTCGGCGCCCGTCTCGAGCGTCCATGGCTCGAGCGTCAGGTGGACTGCGCGCACCTGCGCGTAGTCAGGCATGTCGCGCAGCCGGTAGCAAATTCTCTGTAACACGTGTTCCCTTACGGCGAGCGCATTGGGTTCGTGCTCGCTCCAATGATGTCGGCGCGCGAGATCGGCCCAGCGATCGCGGTTGAGAACGATGATCGCGACGAGGCAAGGCCTCCCTTCGCCGACGGCTACGGCCTGCTCGAATAGCGGCTCCCTCAAGATCTCCTCCTCGATCGCGGCCGGGTTGACCTTCTCGCCGGTCGCGAGAACAACGACGTCCTTGAGCCGCCCGAGGATGAACACGCGCCCGTCCCGGATTGCCGCCAGATCGCCCGTGTGCAGCCAGCCGTCGTCATCAATGGCTGCCGCAGTGGCTGCCTTGTCTCGCCAATAGCCCTTCATGACGGAGGGAGTGCGGACCAGAAGCTCACTACCGGCACTCGTCGCAAGCTCGACGCCCGGAAGCGGCCGGCCGACTGAGCCCGGCAGGCTGTCCTCGGGCGTCGCGGCGGCCACCACCGGCCCCGCCTCGGTCAAACCATAGCCTTCTGTCAACGGGACGCCGAGCCCGACGAGGAACCGTGCTATATTGGGGTCGAGCGGTGCGCCGCCGCTCACCGCCGCCCTGAGGCGCCCGCCCAGAGCCCGGCGCACAGGCGCAGCGGCAAGCAGGTCGAGGACACTCCAGAGACGTTCGTGAAGCGGGCTGAAGGCCGCGTCGGCCCTTTCACGAGCGAGACGCCGGCGCCATCCGAGATCGGCCGTCGCTTCGAGCAGCCAACGCTTGATCGGATTGCTTGCGGCCCTGCCTCGGATGGCGGCGGTCAGCCGCTCGTAGAGGCGCGGCACGGACAAGAGCACGGTTGGACGGATGGTGGCGATGTCCTCTTTCAAGAGATCGATCGAGCGCGCGTAGGCGACCGTGCTGCCTCCCATCATGGCAAGGTAGCACCCGGCCGTGCGCTCGAAGGCGTGCGCCAAGGGGAGATGCGAGAGCAGAACATCGTCGGCGCGCGGCGCGATCACCTTGCCAGCGGCCTCGGCGTTAGAAAGGAGCGCGACGTGGGACAGCATGACGCCCTTCGGGCGCCCCGTGGTGCCGGACGTGTAGATGAGCGTGGCGAGAGCCTCTGGATCTCTCGCGTCGGTCTCGAATTCCCCGGCCGCGGCCGGCAGGACATCGAGCAGGGACCGCGCCGCTCTCCCGCCGCCGGCGTCATCGAGATCTCCGCCGGGCTCCCTGATCCATATCTGCTCCAAGGCCTCGAGCCGTGAGGCATGAGTCCGCACCTCTGCCCAACGGCTCCCAGTGGCGAACAGGGCGAGCCGTGCCTCTGCATCTGCCAGCACATCGGCGAGGTTTGCTGCGCTGTCGTGGGCAAAGAGGGGCACGACGACCAGGCCGAGGCTCATGGCGCCCATGTCGAAGGCGACCCAGTCGGTCGAGTTCGGCAAGAGAAGCGCTACCCGCTCGCCGGGCGCCAACCCTGCCCTGGAGAGCGCGGCGCGGAACTTGGCGGCGCGCCGTCCGGTGTCGCGCCAAGACTGCGGACCCCAACCTCCTTGCGCCGCATCGTACTCGATGTATGCGGCCGCATCCGGCGTGCGGCGAATGCGCTCGAGCAAGAGGCCAGGCAGTGTACCGGCGTCATCGGCTGTGATGAAATCGCTCAAGGGGCGAAGCCTCAATCTGGCGCCAGACCGATGATGCATTGCAAGGCGCTCGTCGCGGCCGTGGCAGCATGAACCAGAAAAATAGCTTGGCCATCGCCCACAGAATGGCGTTGATGGCCGTCAATGCCGCTCGCTCGATAACGTCCTTAGTCTTGCTGGGCTCTAGCAAAAGAGATGGGCATGAGCCGTTGCGGCCAGTGGGAGAGGAATCCGATGGTCGCCCAGGATAGACACACGCGACCAGCCGCCGGCCCTTCGCGCGCGAGCAAGGCAGAACAGGAGCTCCTCGGCATTGTGCGCACGCTTGCCGTCGAGCTGCACCCGCATCTCGAGCGCACGATCGTGGTGGACCTCGACAGCGATTTCGACCGTGATCTCGGGCTCGACAGCCTGGCGCGCTCGGAGCTGGTCCTGAGGCTCGATCGGGCATTCAAGGTACGGCTGCCGGATCAGCTCCTCAGCGATGCCAGGACGCCGGCCGACCTCCTGCGCGCGGTGCTCGAGGCCCGCCCCGCAGTCCCCGCACTCGCTTACGGTCCCGCCCCGGTGGCGGCCGTGCTGCCGGCGGTCGCCGAGCCGGTCAAAGCTCAGACCCTGCTCGAGGCCCTCGACTATCACGTCCGACTGCGCGGAGAGCGGCCTCACGTCAATCTTTGGCGCGGCGGGGAGCCGGAGGAGACCCTTTCCTACGCCGGCCTCGACACCTCGGCGCGCCGCGTCGCGCGCGGCCTTTTCGCGCGCGGCCACGAGGTCGGGGATCGCGTCGCCATCATGCTGCCGACGGAGGCCGGATTCTTCCAGGCCTTCCTCGGCGTATTGATGGCCGGCGGCGTGCCGGTGCCGATCTATCCGCCCTTCCGACGCTCTCAAATCGAGGATCACCTGCGCCGCCAAGCCGGCATCCTGCGCAACGCCGCCGCAGCGACTCTTATTACGAGTCCCGAGATCCGCCCCCTCGGCCGGCTGCTCTACGGCCTCACAGAACACCTGAAGCGGGTCGAGACGGTTGGCGATCTCTTGGGCTCCGATCCGATTTCCGAGCCGCAGCCGGCAGCGCGCGAGACGACCGCGCTCATCCAATATACGTCGGGCAGCACCGGCGACCCCAAGGGCGTCGTGCTCACCCATGGCAACCTGCTCGCCAATATTCGCGCCATGGGTGAGGCCATCGAGGCGAGCTCCTCCGACATCTTCGTGAGCTGGCTGCCGCTTTATCATGACATGGGGCTGATCGGCGCCTGGCTCGGCTGCCTCTACTATGGCGCGCCGACGGTCATCATGCCGCCGCTCGCCTTTCTCGCCGACCCGGCGCGCTGGCTGTGGGCAATCCATCGCCATCGCGCCACGCTCTCGGCGGCCCCCAACTTTGCCTTCGAGCTGTGCCTGAAGAGCATTCGCGGCGAGGACATTGCCGGCCTCGACCTCTCCTCGCTGCGCATGGTCGTCAACGGGGCCGAGCCCGTCAGCCCCGGCACAATCGCGCGCTTCACCGAAAAATTCGGCCGCTTCGGCTTCAAGCCAGAGGCCATGGCTCCGGTCTATGGACTGGCCGAGAATGCGGTCGGACTCGCCTTCCCGCCGGTTGGCCGTCCCCCGGTCGTCGACCGCATAGACCGGGATGCGCTCGCCCGCGACGGCGTGGCGCAGCCGGCCCGCGGCGAGGGCTCCTCTCGTCTCGAGATCGTCGCTTGCGGCCAGCCGATCCCGGGGCATGAGGTGCGCATCGTCGACGAACGCGGCCGGGAGCTGCCCGAACGGCGCGAAGGCCGCATCGAGTTCAAAGGACCGTCCGCGACCAGCGGCTATTTCCGCAACGAGGAGAAGACGCGTCAGCTTTTCGACGGCGAGTGGCTCGACAGCGGCGATCGCGCCTATATCGCGGGCGGCGACATTTACATAACCGGCCGCGTCAAGGACATGATCATTCGCGCCGGCCGCAACGTCTACCCGCAGGAGCTCGAGGAGGTCGTCGGCGCGCTTCCAGGCGTGAGGAAGGGCTGTGTCGCCGCGTTCGCGAGCCGCGACGAGCGCACCGGCACCGAGCGCCTGGTCGTCATGGCCGAGACCCGCCTCACCAATCCGCCAGCGATGGACTCTCTCAAAGCGCGGATTACCGAGGCCTCCGCCGAGCTCCTGGAGCTGCCGGCGGACGAGGTCGTCCTCGTGCCGCCGCGCACGGTACCCAAGACGTCGAGCGGGAAGATCCGCAGATCATCCGCGCGGACCCTTTACGAGCAAGGCCAGCTCCACGGCAAGACCCGCTCGACGTGGCTGCAGCTCACACGGCTAGGCTTGAGCGGAATCCGTTACCGCTCACGGCGCATTGGCCGGGCTTTGCTCGAATTAGCTTACGCCATCTATTGGTGGATCGCACTGGCTCTGATCGCAGCCTCGACTTGGCTCTTGGCCATGCTGGCGCCGCGCCGGAGCTGGCGCCACGCCCTGATCGGGCGGGCTGCGCGGACCTTCCTCCGGGTCACCGCGACCCCGCTCGTTGTTGTCGAGGAGGCACCGATTCCAAAGCGGCGAGCGGTCCTAGTCGCAAACCATTCGAGCTACCTCGACTCTGCGGTGCTCTCGGCTGCCATATCTGGTCCCCTGTCCTTCGTGGCCAAGTCCGAGCTCGAGGGGCAGCTCATCGCCGGTCCGTTGCTGAAGCGGATCGGCACGCTCTATGCCCGTCGCACCGAGGCAGCAGGAGGCGTTGAGGACACTCGAGCCCAAATCCTGGCCGCCACGTCCGGGGAGCGGATCGTCTCCTTCCCCGAAGGCACGTTGACGCGAATGCCGGGGCTCCTTTCATTCCATCTGGGTGCTTTCGTCGTGGCGAGCGAAGCCGAGGTGCCCATTGTGCCCATAACGATCACCGGCACGCGATCCATCCTGCGCGGCGGCCAATGGTTCCCCCGGCGGGGGGCGATCCGCGTGCATATCGGCAGGCCCATCGCCGCCATGGGAAAAGGCTTCGACGCTGCGCTGGGGCTGCGCGACGCCGCCCGGGCCGCCATGCTCAAGGAATGCCGCGAGCCGGACTTGGCAAGAGAGCGCATCGTGCTCGAGACCCCCACTGGCCCCTGACCGACACCGAGTCTCGCGAAACGTCGAGGGTAGTGTTTTGGGAAAAAGGAGGCGGAACCCGCGCTGCCTGCCCTCCACCTTAAGGTCTCCCTTGAGGCGCTCGGGCACGGCAGCCACGGGGCCGCCCGGCATGCGTCAACGGCAGGCCGGTTCGTCGCATGGGTCGGATCCACGTCGAAATGGCGTTTCACCGCCGTGCTTCGCCGGCCTTGCCTCGGCACGACGAGGTCTTTTTTGTACCGCAAAGAAACAGCCTCTCCTTTGCGATGAATCAAACCGCGGCGCTTTGCGCGTCACGCAGGTGAGGCGCCAGCACGAACGGCCGGGGGCTCCCCTTGACGAGCCTCAACGACATGCGGCGATAAGCAGCGCAGTGTTATGTGGTAGTTAGCGATTTACCGTATGGTCGCGATCGCGCAGCCGTTCTCGCCTGGAGGCGACACATGCCGGAAGACGACGTTGACGTTCTCGAAATTCCGATCGAAAAGGTCTGTTTTATCATCATCAAGGCCCGCGAGTTCGATGTGAAGGATGCCGTCACCGACCCCGATTCCGGGTCCAATCCGTCGGACGACAAGATGGCCGCTGTGCTCGAGGATCATGCCGACGACCCCGTCGTCGAGGAGCTCACCTCGCTGATCGACAACTTGACGGAGGACGAGCAGATCGACCTCGTTGCTCTGGCCTGGCTGGGGCGCGATGACAATACGGCCGACGACTGGCCGTCCATCCGCCAAGAGGCAGCGCGGGCTCACAACGCGAAGACGGCGAACTATCTCCTCGGCATGCCGCTGCTCGGCGATTACCTCGAGGAGGGGCTGGCGCTCTTGGGCCATTCCTGCGAGGCCTTCGAGCGCAATCGTCTGTGACCTCGCCCGAAGTTGCTATGGATTATCCCGATCTGACCTATGTCCGCGATGCCCCTCTCGATGCGCGATTGACCCGCATCAACGGGTCATGACCGCCATTGTGCGATTGACGACATGGTGCGGGGCAGCTTTTCCGGCGCCGTGCCGATTTAGGGCGATCTGATGACCATGAACCCGATGACACGCGAAGATGTGATTCTCGTTGTCGGCCCGATGGACGACAGCCTCATTTTCGAGATCATCGAAACCGGTGCGACCAAGGAGGAGCTGGAGGAGGCGATCGCCTGGCTCTACGCAGACGATGCGATGACGCGCGCACTTCATCATCAGCCGCACGGCACCGTCGCCGAGCTGTGTGAGATACTCTCGCGATCGGAAATCGAGATCGACCGCCGCGACTGATACGACGTGCCGACTTTGATTGGGCCCTTTCAAGTCCGAGAACGAGCATGAAGAAGCGAGACCTCCATCGCGCCGAGCCGCGCCACGATATGATGAAGTCGCATCATATCGAGCAGGAGGTCCACGATCCTTACAAGGCCCGCGGCAAGCTGCCGGAGCCGACGCTGTGCCCGCAATGCGGCGCCATCTATCATCGCGGCCACTGGCAATGGGCAGACGAGGTGCCAACGGATGCTCACAAGGAGCTCTGCCCAGCTTGCCACCGCATCAACGACAAGTTTCCGGCCGGAGAGCTGATTCTTGGCGGTCTTTTCCTCGAGTCGCATCGTGACGAAATCATCGCCCTTGCCCGCAACATAGAAGCCAAGGAGCAGGCCGAGCACGCATTGCAGCGGATCATGGACATCGAGGTGCATCCGGGCCGGGTCCTGATCACGACCACGGACGTGCATCTCCCCCACCGCATCGGGCATGCTCTCGTCGATGCCTATAAGGGCGAGATCGAGACGCACTACGACGAGGCCGGCTATTTCGCGCGCATCCGATGGCAGCGTGATGTTTAGGCTGCCCGTCTCGCACGACAAGTCGCTATGCCGGATGGGGGGAGGAGTATAGTCATGCAAGTGCCGTTACAGGTCGCCTTCGAGCACATCGCGCACGTCGATTACATCGAGGAGCGCGTCCGACAGGAGGCGGAGAAGCTCGAGCAGTTCTTCGATCGCATCACTTCGGCGCGCGTCGTCATCGGGCGCCCGCAGCACCGCCATCACAAGGGCGACACGTACAGTGTTCGTCTCCACCTCACGATCCCAGGCGCCGCGGATATCGCCATCAGCCGCGATCCGGCGGCCACCGGGCGCCACGAGGACGTGCAGGTCACGATCACGGACGCCTTCGACGCCGCGCGCCGCCAGCTCCAGGATCTCGTGCGCAAGAGACAGGGCCACGTCAAAGCCCACGAGGCGCCCCCGCACGGCGTCATCAGCTCGCTCGCGCCCGAGCACGATCATGGGTTCATTGCCGCGGCCGACGGACGCGAGATCTACTTCCATCGCAATAGCGTTGCCGAAGGGGGCTTCGACAGTCTCGAGGTCGGGCAGGAGGTGCGATTTTCCGAATCCGTCGGAGACAAGGGACCACAGGCGACGTTCGTGCGCCCGGTCGGCAAGCATCATCTTGAATGAACGAGGACAAGCACAGATGCGTATCCGGGTCGACACTGCCGCTGATGCCAAGGGGGAGCCGGCGCCGTCGAGCTTGCGCTTCGACGGGCGAAACATCGACGTCGCGGATGTCGTCGACCGGTGGTGGGGCGCCGGCGATCGCTATTTCAAGGTGAAGGACGCCTCAGACAACATCTACGTCCTGCGCCTCGATGAGCCCCATGGCGCATGGGAGCTCCTGATGTTCCTGAGCAAGCGCGGGACCGCCGTTCCCGATCTTCTCGTCAAGCCCGTCTCGCCGCGCCCGCCTCACGCCGGGGACGGTAAGTTCTGACGGCGTTCGACCGCGCCTTGGCCCTCTAGAGCAAGTTCCAAACTGGCGGAACCGATCTTCACCTCTCCCCAGCGGGGAGAGGTGAACGAAGTCGAGCCGATTCTGTGAGATGGAAAATTGCTCTAGTGCGCTGTCACCGACATTTTGATCCCTTCCGGCCTCGATGGCAGGCTCGCTGCGCGAGCGGGGTCAGCCCCGCGAGCTTCAAATGGTGTCTGACCCTTCGGGTCAGACACCTTATGGAGACCGCCCTGCCGGCGGCTTCAGCCACCGATCCAGATGATCTCCGGCTTACGGCGCGGGTGCGTCTCCGGCCGGCCGCGCGGGTGGCCCACGATTATGGGGGCAACAGGGAAATGACCGGCCGGCAGTCCGAGCTCCGCCTTTGCCGCCGGTTCGTTGAGCCAGCCGCGCGCAAATCCGATCCAGCACGTCCCCAGCTCGAGCGCATGCGCTGCCAGCATGAAGTTCTGGGCGGCGAGCGCGCAATCTTCGCTCGCTCCCTCCTCCCGCGACGTGGCCGATACGACGACCAGAATCGAGGCATCATAGAAGATATTGAAAGCCGGGTCGGACAAGTTCGAGCGGTAATGCTCGAGCGGCGATCCGGCAGCCATGGTCCTCAACAAATGCGACTTGGCTCGATCCGATAAACTCGAAAGGCGCTCGCCGCCGCGGATGACCGCGAATGCCCACGGCTGAATGTTCATGGCGCTCGGCGCCTGGATCGCCAGCATTATCAGGCGTTCGATCGTGTCTTTCTCGACCGGCTCCGGAGTGTACGCCCGAACTGCGCGGCGTTGGTGTATGGCCTCGAACACATCCATGGCTCAACCTTATCGCCTTGCCGTGCTCGCTTTGCCGGCGGCGCGCGTACCCCCGCTCCGCCTATTGGCGACGTTAAGCTGATCGGAAGCATCGGTCTTTCCATGCGGTGGAGAGGTGTCGGGCTTGCTCGACCCGCCCCGCGCGGCATCGGCCTCGGCGAGGAGGCGCACGACCTCCTCATCGGGCACCTGGTGGAAATCGCGATAGTGCATGCCGATGGCGTAGAATGGGTCCGGCGTTTCCAGGCAAACGACCTCGTCGACCTCCGCGCGCAGTGCTTCGATCGACTCGCTCGGCGCGACGGGCACGGCCAGGATAAGAGCCTTCGGCTTCTTCCTCCTGAGTGCCTTCAGCGCGGCGCGCATGCTGGCGCCGGTCGCGATGCCGTCGTCGACGACGATCACAGAGCGGCCCTCGAGCGGCGCGCGCGGCCGCCCCGCGAGATACGCGCCGCGCCGGCGTTCGATTTCCTTGATCTCGATCTTTGCCTGCTCGTCGATGTAGGCCCGGGTGATCCCGGAAAGCTCCACCACGTCCTCGTTGACGACGATCTCGGGCTCACCACCGTCAACCACCGCTGCGGCCGCAAGCTCGGGCTGCATAGGCACGCCGATCTTGCGCACGAGCACGAGATCGAGCGGTGCTCTGAGCGCGCGCGCAACCTCGACCGCAACCGGCACTCCGCCTCGCGGCAGCGCCAGCACTACGGGATCGGCATACTTTCGCCGGGCGACCGCCTTGGCAAGCGCCTTGCCGGCCGCGACCCGGTCCTGGAAGGGCCGTGACAGAGTCATGACTTCACCCCCGTAAGATGGCTCTCAAACCACCGGCCCGCGAGATCGACGACCCTGTCGAGCGTGCCGGGCTCCTCAAAGAGGTGCGTGGCGCCCGGCACGATCTCGAGGCGCTTTTCGCAAGTGAGAAGCGCGAGTGCCTCTTGATTGAGCTCGATAACGCCATAGTCGGCTCCCCCGACAATGAGCAGCGTCGGAGCTTTAACGCGAGGAAGAGCGCTCGCCGCGAGATCCGGCCGACCGCCGCGAGAAACGACGCAAGCGATGCCGCGCGGATTGTCCGCAGCCGCGACGAGAGCCGCCGCCGCGCCGGTGCTGGCGCCGAAGAGCCCGATCGGAAGATGACCGACCTCGCCCTCGGCGTGTGCCCACCTCACCGCCTCGCCCACACGGCGCCCGAGAAGCGCGATGTCGAAGACGTTGGAACGGTCGCCAGCTTCTTCTTCGGTCAGGAGATCGAACAGGAGCGTCGCAAGGCCATCGTCATTGAGCGCATGAGCAACCAGGCGGTTGCGCGGGCTCAACCGGCTCGAGCCGCTGCCATGGGCGAAGATTATGAGGCCCTTCGATGGCTCCGCAATCGTGAGCGTGCCCTCGAGGCGCCTGGCGCCGATCAGGACCTCGCGCGTGCGGCTGGCAGCGTCATGCACGCGATCTCTTGGGTTGGACTTGGGCATATTACGCCGCTCGTTGACCAGGTTTGCGCGCCGGCAACCCTCGCGGGTGCGACGGAAACGTCAGGCTGCGCCGCTGGCGCATCGGGGGCATTGATGCCTATCAACGCCCGGTTCGGCCGGTGGCGAAGGCGTCCAGTGTCCGCGCCATTAGCGCCCGTAATAGCCGATGAGCTCGGCAGTCGCGATCTCGTGCGCCTTGGCTGAGCGGATGATCTCTCGGCAACTCGGCGAGCGTCCCGGAGCGGCGATGCGCTCGCTCAAGGCGCTGAGCCGAAAGCGATAACCGTGCGGCTTGTCGCCTTTCGGCGGGCACGGTCCGCCATAGCCGGTCCTGCGAAAATCATTGACTGCCTGCTGACATTCGCCGTGCTGCAGCTCTGCGCCGAAGCCCAAGGCCACCCCGCTCCAATCAGGCGGGATGTTATAGGCTGCCCAATGATGGAAGGTCCCTCCCGGAGCGTCGGGATCAATACAGACCAGAAGCAGGCTCTTGGTCCCGGTCGGCACCCCCGCCCACGTCATCGGAGGCGATGTGTTCTCCCCGTCGCAGGTGTATCTCTTCGGAATAGTGGCGCCCGCCTCGAAAGCAGAGCTTTCCAAGGTCAGCGGCATTTGACCCTCCACGTCATTTGCTGCGGCGGCTGCCTTGATCCATGGCCTCAGCGACAGGCGCCGGCCATGACGGCGATCAAGAACCCGGCGCGCGCATTGACGCCGGTCAAGGCGCGCGCCGGGCGCAAGCGGGATCGTCGACGCCATTAGGGTTAGGGGCTACCGCACACGAGTGGAGTTTCGCAATGAAAGTCAAGGATGCCATGCACAAGGGCGTGGAATGGGTCGGCCCGGACACGCCGGTGCCCGAGGTGGCCAAGAGAATGAAGGATCTCGATGTCGGCGCGATCCCGATCGGCGAGAACGATCGGCTCATCGGGATGGTGACCGATCGCGACATCGCATGTCGCGGCGTCGCCAACGGAAGGGATTGCTCCAAGGTCAAGGCGCGCGACGTGATGACCAAAGGGATCATCTACTGCCGCGAGACCGAGGAGCTCGATGATGCGTTACGCATCATGGAGCAGAAGAAGATCCGCCGCTTGCCCGTGATCAACGACAAGAAGCGCATGGTCGGGATGCTGAGCCTCGGCGATATTTCTCGTGCAGCGTCCCACGAGCTGACCGGGGAGGTGATGGCCGCTGTCTCCGAGCATCACGCCTGAGGTGGAGAGCGCTTTCGCAGCAATGACCGGGCCCGCCTTTGTGACAGCAGCGCGGGCTTTGTCTAGCTCGGTTGAAGCGGCTCAATTCCCAGGCGCTCGCGGCAGCTCCAGCTCGGGACGTTTCACGGCCTGACCTCGATCTCGTTGACGACGGTGTCGACGCCGAAAATGCACCAGGCGTCCCGCTCGGCGGCCGCTCTCTCGGTCTGGTTGGGAACGAGGCCGGTGAGCCGGACCAGCGTGTTGCACACGCCGACCTTGATCTGGCTTGCATCCACAAACGGATCCCGCTCGAGGACGGCGCGGACGGCCTCCGCGATCATATCCGGGCCATCGTCCTCGGGCGGGTCGACCTCGATGCCGTTGAACACATCGCGCACGCCGGGCACCCACCACGCGATGACGCCAGCGATACGCTTCGAGGTGAGGCCCGGCACGCGCCCATTGAGCACGACCACGCCGTCGCTCACCTCGACGTCGATGCGCCCCAGCGTCGTTTCAGGCGCGCCGCGCATGAGGTGCCACTCGCCGCTCTCGAGCTCGCCGATTTCCAAGGCCCTGAAGCCCGGCTCCGCGATCAGCCCGTTGCGCACATGGACGCGGATTTCCTTGTCGGTCATGTGGACCGCGGGCTTTACGTGCAGGCGGTCGACGATGCAGGTGACGGACGGCGCCGCCGCGGCGACGTGCTCGAGCGCGAGCTTCTTTGCCGCGACGCTCGGCACCTCTCCGTCGAGGACGAGCGCGCCGTCGGGCTCGAGCCTCAAGTCGCGAAGATGGAACGACGGCCCAAGGCGCGGCTCGCTGCGCAGGGTGGCGCGCACCGTTGCGAAAAGCTGCAATCGATCATGCTCCGACCCGGAATTCGTCACTGGAAACTCCCATTTGACAGGCGCGACCGGTGTTGCTTCCCATATCAGTCCGGCCGCAGGAAGGGGTACTGTTTGCGATCGTCGCGCGACCAGATCGACATTCCGCACCGGCTGCCGACGGTTTCGATATCGATGACGAGGTCGGGATCGGCAAACTCGATGCGGCCCGGCTGTCCGCGGTCCAGGAGCTTGTTCAGGATGGCCTCGTCGAGGGCTCTCTCCTCGGCGAGAGAGGAGAGCTTGCACGAAAAGTCTCCTCTACGCTGGTGCAGCCTCACATGGAAGGACCGCCCCGCCAGTCGATCGCTCCATTGCAGGGCGATCGCACGTGCCTTCTCCCCGAACTCGGCGATCGAGTTGAACTCGAACGTCGCTTGTGCCGGCACCATGCGCGAGATGTCGTTGAGGATGCGGACATCGGTCCGCAAAACCTCGGAAATGCTGCGCAGTAGCTGACCCACGTCGGGAACCTTGACAACCAGCACGTTGTGGAAGGGCGTGCGGCCGACCTCTCCGTAGCGCGCGAAAAACCGGCGCGCATGGCGCAGGCCGCGCCCGTCGAAGGTGGTCACCACGACATTCCAATCCATGGCCGCTGCCGATTCGTCGCGATGCGAGTTCATTGCCATTCGAGGGCCAGCCTGTGATCGGAGGCGAGCGCGACGCGGGTGCCGAATTGGCGCCCCTCGCGTGTCAGGAGGTCCGCGAGCCAGCGCGCATCGTCCTTGGCGGCCCGGATCAGACGAAAGCGCCGCGTCTCCATCGGCGACATGGCGAAGCGCGAGAGCGTCCCGGTCGAGGGATCGAGGGTTACAAAATACATTAAGGTGAGGCTGGAGCGATACTCCTCGTGGCCGCTGATGCCTTCGTAGTCGTTGAGGAAGTCCCCGCAGCCATAGAGGATGGGTCGCTGCTGATAGACCTCGATGGCCTTGGGGTGATGGGACGAGTGGCCGTGCACCACGTCGACGCCGCCCGTGCCGATGAGTGCGCGCGCGAAATTGCGCTCGTCCGCCGAAACGGCGTAGCCCCAGTTGGCGCCCCAGTGGATCGAGGCGACGACGATGTCGCCCGGTTGCTTGAGCGAGCGCACCTCGGCAGCGATGGTCTCGACCCGCTGCAATTCGAGATCGGGGAGGAAATTGACACCGGCGCCACTCCTGCTGGCCGCCCATTCGCCTGGGACTCCGCTGCTCGCCATGCCCCACGCGAACACGATAACGCGGCCCTTGCCCGGCACCTCGATCGTCGCGGGCCGGGCAGCCTCTTTGTCGTCGCGCCCGGCGCCGGCAGTCTCGAGGTCCGCTTTGTGCAGGCTGGCAAGCGTCTCCGCGAGACCGCCGCGCCCCCAATCCAGCACGTGATTGTTGGCGAGCACGCAACAGTCGATCGCCGCGGCCTCGAGGCACGGCACGTTTGCGGGGTGCATGCGGTAGTGAATGCCCTTGCCCGGAGCGGCGTCCTCGCTCGTGGTGACGGCCGTTTCGAGGTTGACGATCCTGGCGTCGGGCTTGACGCGGGCCCACTCGCCAGCGGCGTCGCCCCAGATATAGGCGAACTCCCGAGGTCGCGGGATAGGCCCGTTTCGCTCCTCCGCCAGCTCGACGTAGGCGGCCGCCGAGCGGGCGTATGGCTCGTAAAGACGCGGATTGCTCGGATGCGGCAGAATCTGATCGATGCCGCGCCCGGTCATCACGTCGCCGCACAGGAACAGCGTCATTTCGCGGCAAGCGGGGGAGGACAACTCGTCATCAGGCGACATGAGCAAGCTCTGAGCGTTCTGTTCTCCGCAACTCAATCATCGCTCTCGCGCTCGATCCAGTCATCGCCTGCTTTGCGGTAGCGCTTCTTCACGGCCGCCCAGGCGACGCGATGCGCAACTTCTTCCCGTCGCCAAGGCTCCTTGGCACCATAAGTCTGCCACGCGTTGTTGAAGGCCGCGCGAAAGATATCCTGCGCGTGCAACGGCAGATGTCTTCTCACCGAGAGGGGCAGATCGTCGTTCGATGCATACGGCACACCGGTTTGCTCCCGTAAGGGATCTCGATCGGACTTGAGCGGTCGGCAGCGGCTCCAGTCATTGATCGAGGTCATAGGCGCACATGTCGCCCCCGCACAAGTTCGCCGCAATTAACCGGCCGGTGCCAGGCCGCCTGCCATTGGGAGCAAGAATGGGTCCCGTCGCACTTGGGTTCTTGGCGAGCTTGGCGGCCGGCCTCGTGACGGCCGTCGGAGCGGTGCCAGTGCTGTTCAAGCAATCCGTGTCACGGCAGCTCAATGACGTCCTCCTCGGATTCGCGGCGGGCGTGATGCTCGCGGCCTCGTTCTTCTCTCTGATCATTCCGGGCCTCGAAGCAGCGCAGAACCTCTATGGGGGCCGGGCGTTGCCGGCCTTGATTGCCGTCATCGGAGTCCTATTGGGTGGCGGCTTCATCGCCGTGCTGAATGAGATTGTCCCGCATGAGCATTTCTTTCAGGGCCGTGAGGGACCCGCTCGAGGCGAGTGGGCTCGCATCTGGCTGTTCGTGCTCGCCATCACGATCCACAATCTTCCCGAGGGGCTGGCGGTCGGGGTGGGATTTGCCGGCGGCGATGTGGAAAAGGGCGTCGTACTCGCGACCGGCATCGGACTGCAGAATGCGCCGGAGGGCTTGGCCGTCGCGCTGGCGCTCGTGTCGGTGGGCTATTCCCACGGTTACGCGTTCGCGGTGGCGAGCTTGACAGGGCTGGTCGAGCCGGTGGCCGGGCTCGCTGGCGCTTACGGTGTGAGCCTGTCGCAGCTGCTGCTTCCTTGGGCCATGACGTTTGCTGCAGGAGCCATGATCTATGTGATTAGCCACGAAATCATACCCGAGACGCACCGGCACGGCTTCCAAGACGGGTCGACCATCGGCCTGATTATGGGGTTGGCTGTGATGATGTTCCTGGATGTCGCCTTTGGCTGACCGAACCCGCACGAGGAGAGCCGCGACCGCCTTGCGCCGCATCAAGGCGCCGCGCGCGGCATCGGCGCCAATCTTGCGCATGCGAAGCAAGCGATTCTCGTTCCTCGTCCTCCTTCTTCTCGCCCTTGCGCCTAGCGCGCCTCTGCGGTCTGCGATTGGTGGCCAGGAGCGCGCGTCTGCGGCCTCAGGGTCCGTCTCGGTCTACTTATTCTGGACCGAGACGTGCCCCCATTGCGCGAAGGCAAAGCGATTTCTTGAGGCGCTTGCACAGCGCGAGCCGGGCATCGACCTGCATTCCCTTGAGCTGTCGAGCGACGAGCGGAACGAGCAGGCTTTTGTCGCCTTGAGCCAGCATGTCAAGGTCGATCCGCCTGCTGTGCCGCTGATCATGATCGGCCAAGAGCCGGTCGTGGGCTATGACGAGGACGCGACAAGTGGTGCTGAGATCGAGGCTCGCATCGAGGCGTGCCGCTCGAAGGCTTGCTTCAATATCGCCGCCGAGTTCCTCCGTGGTGCGGGTTCGACCGCAACCGCTGACCGCGCCAGGGATGGCATGCGGAGCGAGACCGAGGCCCGCCGGCCCGCACTGCCGGAAACGATCACGCTTCCCGGCATCGGCGGGATCACGGTGCGCTCATTGTCTCTACCGGTGCTGACGCTCGTGCTCGGGGCGGTTGACGGGTTCAACCCGTGCGCCATGTGGGTGCTCGTATTCCTCATCGGGCTCCTCATCGGCATGCAGGATCCTTTCAGAATGTGGAGCTACGGCGCCGTATTCCTTCTCACCTCCGCCGCCGTGTACTTCGCCTTCATGGCGGCGTGGCTGAACGTTTTCCTCTTCCTCGGCACTCTGTCATGGATCCGCGCGGGGATCGGAGCTTTCGCCGTGGGAGCCGGAGCCTACTTTCTCTGGCAGTTCGCCACCAGTGCGGATGCCACCTGCGCGATTGCATCACCCGGCGAGCGCCAGCGCGTGACGACGCGCCTCAAGGCTGCGGTTTCTGAACGGTCGTTCGTTCTCGCGGTCCTGGGTCTCGTGGTGCTTGCGGTTGGCGTCAATCTGGTCGAGCTCTTGTGCTCAGCCGGGGTTCCCGCGGTCTACACTCAGGTCCTGGCTTTGAGCGATCTCTTGCCCATTGAATACTATGCGTACCTCACGCTCTACATTGCCGTGTTTCTGCTCGACGACGTCATCGTGTTCGTCACCGCAATGGTGACCTTACGCGCCGTGGGGCTAACAGCCAGCTATACGCACTATTCGCATTTGATCGGCGGGGTCGTGCTCGGCTGCATCGGCATCCTGCTCCTGTTCAAACCCGGGTGGCTCTCATTCACCTGATCGTACTTGAGCTCCTTCAATTCAGTGAGGTGTAATGATGGAAGAGAACATGCAAGTGGCCGGCTGGCAGAGGCGCGACATCTGGATGCGCGGGCTCTTCATGCTGCTGTTCATGGTTGGGTTCGGCTTGGGTCAGGCTCTCTTGAACCTGCTTGCGGTCGTGCAGTTCCTCTGGCTGCTCATCGGGGGCGAGCCCAATCGTCTTTTCATGAATTTCGGTACATCTCTGTCGGCATGGTTTGCCGACGCAGCACGATTCCTGAGTGGCGCGACCGAGGACAAGCCCTTCCCCTGGAAGGCCTGGCCAGGGCCGCAATGAACCGGCCACGCGTCGGGCTCGCCCGCCCGCCTCCCGGGAGCAGCGCGGCGCGGTTCAAGATGGCAGGCTGGGCTCAGAGGGCCATATCGCTCGGCGGGGCCGCTCCCGCGGCTTTTTCTGGCACTTCGGTCATCGTCGCCTCTGTGAGGAGCAGCACGCTCGCGACCGAGATCGCATTCTCGAGCGCGATGCGCACTACCTTCGTCGGGTCGATGATGCCGGCCTCGACGAGATCGACGTACTGGTTTCGGGCCGCGTCGAAGCCATAGTTCCCCTTGCCGTCGAGCATGCGCGCCACCACCACGCCGCCGTCGACAGCGGAGTTCTCGGCGATCTGGCGCGCCGGCGCAGTCAGCGCCCGCTTCAGGATCTGCACGCCCGTACGCTCGTCTCCCTCGCAGGCCGCTTCCTCGCGCGCGAGAGCCTCCGTGCAGCGCAGGAGCGCGAGCCCGCCGCCCGGCACGATGCCCTCCGCCACGGCGGCCTTGGTCGCGCTGATGGCGTCGTCGAGGGCCTCCTTCCTGGATTTCATCTCGGACTCGGAGGGCGCGCCGACCCGGATCACGGCGACGCCGCCCGCGAGCTTGGCGAGCCGCTCCTTGAGCTTGTCGCGATCGTAGTCGCTCGTCGTTTTCTCGATCTCGCGCCTGATCTGCTGCACGCGCTCGTCGATGGCGCGCCGGTCCCCCCCGCCGCCGACGATCGTCGTCGCATCTTTGTCGACAACGACGCGCTTGGCGCGCCCAAGCTGGTCGATGTTCACGCCCTCGAGCTTGAGGCCGAGCTCCTCGGCGATGACCTGTCCGCCGGTCAGCACGGCGATATCCTGCAGCATGGCCTTACGACGGTCCCCGAACCCGGGAGCCTTGACGGCGCAGCTTTTCAGCGTGCCGCGGATCTGGTTGACGATCAGCGTGGCGAGCGCCTCGCCTTCGACATCCTCGGCGATGACGAGCAGGGGGCGGCCCGATTTCGCGATCTGCTCCAGGAGGGGAATCATGTCTTTGAGCGGGCTCACCTTGCGGTCGCAAATGACGACGCAGGCGTCCTCCAGCACGCACTCCATTTTCTCCGCGTTGGTGATGAAATAGGGCGAGATGAACCCGCGATCGAACTGCATGCCCTCGACCACGTCGAGCGCGGTCTCGGTCGTCTTCGATTCCTCGACCGTGATCACGCCCTCCGTGCCGACCTTCTCCATGGCGTCGGCGACCAGCTCGCCGATCGCGGCATCGTTGTGGGCGGAGACGGCCCCGACCTGGGCTCGTTCCTTGCGCTCCTTGACGGGCCGGGACATTGCCTTGAGCGTCTTGACGGTCGCCGCGGCCCCGCGCTCGAGCCCGCGCTTGATGTCGATGGCGCTCGCGCCTGCCACGACGTTGCGAATGCCGTCCGCCAGGATGGCATGGGCAAGAAGGGTCGACGTGCTCGTGCCGTCACCCACGACCTCACCCGTCTTCTCTGCCGCTTGACGCAGCATCTGGGCGCCGAGGTTTTCTTCCGCATCCTCGAGGGTCAGTTCCTTCGCGATTGTGACGCCGTCGTTGCAGACGAGCGGCGCGCCCCACTTCCTCTGGATCAGAACCGATTTTGACTTGGGGCCGAGCGTCACGCGCACGGCGTCGGCGAGTTGTGTCGCACCGCGCAAGATCTTCTCGCGGGCGTCAGAGCGGAACAGAAGCTGTTTGTGCGTCATGGGAACCCCCTGCACGGATCCAAGTAGGGGCGTCAAAGCGCCGCGCGGCACGCCCGACGGCATTTTCGCCATTCGCCGCGTGAGGCGGCCTTGACTGTGATCAAGAGCGGCGGCGATCAAGAACAAGGGGCCGCGCCACGTCCAATTCTCGGGCTGGCCTCTTTTTCAGAGAACAGACACACGGCTCGCCGAGCCTTGATCTGCGCGATCGCCGGTCAATTCGGAAGGGTAGATCACGGCAAAGGGCTGCACTGGATCAAATGCAGTCGTGCCGATTGCCCGCGCCTCATGTCGGTTTTGGTCACTGACCTTTCTTGTCCAGCGCCTCCTGAAGCAGACGTTCTCTCGCACGCTCATCCGCTTGGGCCGTACTCGCGTGTGCCCGTCGATTTCCCCTTCGCTCTGAAAGATAGGGCCGATTAACCATAGATCCAGAAGGCGAATATCAATGGCATACGGCCTCCAATTGGAGGGTAAAGCATTTGAATTGAACTCGATGCTTATGGCGAGCCCGGTGTTGCTGCGCTTTTCTCACGAGGGAAATCGCTGTGCCGCGCCCTGCCGCTGACGCGAGCTTTTGTTCTTAGTAGTCGCAGGCGCAAGATCGGCGATGTGTTTTGCGTGTGGGGGTGCGGGCTGTGGCGCTTGTGCGACGGCGTCGGCACCGGGCGAGGGCGCTGCGGCGACGGTGGTCACCGTCGCGGCATCCGGCGGTAGCGATATCGACGGCTTGCTGTCCGGTCTTAAGTGGAACGGAACGGTCAGCTGCGGCTTTCCGGATTCGGCGAGCGACTATTCGGCCTCCTACGGCTATGGAGAGCCTCTCGTGACCGGCTTCGCGCAGATCTCGGCCGCCCAGCAGCAGACTGTCCACACGATCATGGGGCAGGTCGCCGGCTATACCAACCTCACCATCCAATTCGCGGGCACAAACGACGCCGATATCAAGCTGGCCCAATCGTCCGAGGCCAATCCGACCGCCTATGCCTACTATCCGAGCGTCAACGAGGGCGGCGACGTCTGGTTCGGAACCAATTACGATTACCGCAGTCCGAAGCTCGGCGGCTACGAGTATCTCACGCACATCCACGAGCTCGGCCACGCGCTGGGACTGAAGCACAGCCACCAAACCGGCGGCGTTGCCGGTGTGGCCGTGCCGGCGGCTCACGATGGCCTCGAATACACGGTCATGAGCTACCGCAGCTACATCGGCGGCCCCGCGACCGGCTACACCAACGAAGCGTACGGGTATCCGACGACCTTCATGATGAACGACATCCGTGCCTTGCAGGAAATGTACGGCGCGGATTTCACGACCCAAAGCGGGGACACCGTCTATGCGTGGAATGCCTCGACCGGCGAGTTCTCGATCGATGGCACCGGTCAGGGCCGTCCCGGCGGGCCGAACGCGGGGGCAGCGGCGAACGTCGTCTTGATGACCGTGTGGGACGGCGGGGGTAGAGACGTCTTCGATTTCTCCAATTACACGACCGGCGTCAAGGTCGATCTCAATCCCGGCTCCTACTCAATCGCCTCGAGCGCGCAGCTCGCCTATCTCGGCGCGGGTCATTATGCGCACGGTCTTCTCGGCGCTGTCCGGCGCGCGTCCGTCTCTGTGTCTCATCGGGATCCCTCCAGGGGCTACGATGAGCCAGAAACTCTCCCTTCCGCAATCACCTCAATCTGTCCAACATGTGCTGACGGGGTACAGCCGGCGAATTGGGCGCTGCCTGCGGACACGCGAGGATCACCACGGAGCGCAAGGCCGGTAAGGTGCGCTGCATGGGGGTACGGCTGGCGTCGTGAGCATCAAGCGCAAGGCCTGAGCCGACCTTGCTTGACGGCTCAAGAGAGCGACGCAAGACATGACAATTATATCGTCACGCGCACTCTCGCGATTTTGAGTCCCGTGTTACCCCTGGTGTTACTTCTCGGGACAGCATATTAAGACGAGATGTGAGGTTTTTGCCCGTAAATGCTGGGTTTTATTGGTGCCCAGGGGCGGAATCGAACCACCGACACCGTGATTTTCAGTCACGTGCTCTACCAACTGAGCTACCTGGGCGTTGTGCTCCCTCGGGCGGCGGTGCTCGCGAAGCCCGCGTCTTATAAGGGCTTGCACCTCCCCTGTCCAGTTGGCCACCGCCGCCCGGGCCGTGCGAAGAACCAGGGCACATTCACGTCATTCCTCGCTGTCCGCCGGGCCGTCGTGGGCCTTCCCTTGAGCCGCTGCCGCCTCCCGGTCGTCGCCGTCCTCATCCGCATCGGCCCCGCCGCCGGCGATGACGTAGCCGCCGCCGAGCCAGCGCGCGAGATCGATGTCGCCACAGCGGCGCGAGCAGAACGGCCGGTGCTCGTGCCGGCTGTCCTTGCCGCACACGGGGCAGCGCGCACCATGTCCCATGCCAGTACCTTTCGGCGCCCCGCTCATTTCGTTGCGACACCCCCCACAGCCTATCCAGGGAGGCTCCCGGTTCCGCTCGATCAAAAACGCGCACCAGGCTTCTGGCGAGACGCCGCTGCTCAAGTGCCAACCGGCGTCCACTGTGCCGCAAAGGGCCTAAATCGCATCGCCTTCGGCCGCCCTCAGCCAATTGAAGTGGATCGGAAAGCCCTCGCCGATGAGCAGGCCGACCACCTCGGTCAGAGGCAACCCCACCACGTTGGTATACGACCCGACAATCTTCTGCACAAAGCAGCCGGCCAAACCTTGGATCGCATAGCCGCCGGCCTTCCCGCGCCACTCGCGCGAAGCGATATAGGCCTCGACCTCGGATTTCGTCAGGTGCTTGAAGCGGACGCGCGTGTCGACGATCTTCACGCGCACGCGATCCTCGGGCGTGATCAGGCAGATGCCGGACAGCACGCGGTGCGAGCGACCGGACAGCCGCTGCAGCGACGCCACGGCTTCCGCCAGGTGCATCGGCTTCATCAGGACGCGGCGGCCGACCGCGACGATGGTGTCCGCGGCAAGCACATAGGCGTCGGCGATGTCCTTGTCGTTTGCGATCTGATCGCGTGCGGCCTCGGCCTTGGCGCGCGCCAGACGCGCGACGAGCGCGCGCGGCATCTCGCCCATGCGCGGGCGCTCGTCGATCGTGGCCGGCCGGAGCGCATCGGGCTCGATGCCGACTTGGGCCAGCAGCATGAGGCGCCGGGGGCTCGCGCTCGCGAGCACGAGCTTCGGCTTCAACGCCGGAGCGTCCTCGCGCGCCCGCTCGCGGGCAAACTCGCGGCGCAGCGTCTCTCTGCGCGGGCTGTCGGTTCTCGTCAAGGCTGTTAGGAAAGCGGTTTTTGCTGAGGTCATGGGGGATGATCTTGATATGGAGTATGTCGCGAGGAGGGCCAGACGTTCCACTCGAGCCCGCGCTCAAGCCGCGCCGGCCCCCTTTCCGGGCGGGAGACCTCAGAGCCGGCGGGCGGTCCCGGCGAGGGGGCTTGGCTAGCCCGACCTTGGCGCCCGGCCTCGGACGACGCACCATTGGCGCCGGGCGGAGCATGCAGAGGGTGTCCCGGAAAAGCAAGAGGCGAGAACCTCGTTGCAAGACGCCATGGTTCCCGCGACAATCCCAGGTCATCGCTCAAGCGCCGCGGAGGGCTCCGCATGATCTCGAAGGACACAGTGGTGGAAATGCTCGCGCAAACGGGGCTGTTCGGTTCGCTCGAGGAGTCCGACCGCCGTGCCGTCGCGCAAGAGATGCGCGACGCGGCGTTCAATGCCGGCCAAGTCGTTTTCGCGCGCGGCGATCCTGGGCGCGAGATCTTTTTCGTCGTCTCCGGCCGTGTGCGCCTTTCGATACTGACGGCCGAGGGCCGCGAGCTGTCCTTCGCCCACGCGGAAGCGGGCCAGATTTTCGGCGAGATTGCCGTCCTCGACGGCGGGATGAGGAGCGCCGACGCGACGGCGGTCACGAGGGTTGCCGCTCTCACCCTCTCGAAGGCCTCGCTCATGCGCCTGATCGAGTCGCGCCCCGTCGTGCGCGAGGCGGTGATCCGGTTCCTGTGCAGCCGTGTCCGCGAGGCCGACCACCAGCTCGAGGGCATCGCGCTTTACCCGATCGAGGTGCGCCTCGCCCGTTTTTTCCTCGCGACCACGCGCCAAAAGGCCGGGCCCACGCCCGGCGCCCAGGTTGTGCTCGACCTGCCAATCTCGCAAAGCGAGCTCGCGCTGTTGATCGGCGCCAGCCGGCCCAAGGTTAACGCGGCGCTGGCCCTGCTCGAGGACGGCGGCGCAATCGAGCGCAGCGAAGGCGGCTTTACCTGCCATATCGACGAGTTGCAGAGCATCGCCGGAGCCTCGTGAGGGCCCCTGTCGTGCTGCGCGGGATCTCGGCTTGTGGCAAAGCCGGCGTTACCGCAAAATGCGCTGCGATTTGCAGTCGGGACCGACAGCACGATGGAACGGCTGAGCCAGCTCTGGATCCGGCTCATGACGGGCCTCCGCTCTCTCAGGGGCTCCAAGGCCGCACGTGATGGCGCCCGTTTGCTCGGCCGACTCGCCGAAGCCGGGACCGCGGGTTACCCGCCGGAGACCAAGCGGCGGCTGATGATCCTCAACATGATCGCCTACCTCATCGCGGTGTCGACGCTCGTCTATGCACTCCAGCACGCGTTCCTCAATTTCGCCAAGTACGAGCCCGTCGTGCTGATCAACTTGGCGCTCGTCGCGACGATGTTGGTCGTGCCCTTCTCCCACCGCTTCAGTGACATCGCGGGCGCGATGATTATCGTCGTTTCCGAGTACATCGCGCTGATCTCATTTGCCGCGCTGCTGGGCAGCTCGTCGGGCGTGCATCTTCAGTATTTCGTGGCGGCGGCTGCATGCTTCGTCGTATTCGGCCTGAAACGGCTGTGGCTCATCGTGCCGATCATCGGGTTCGGGCTCGCGCTCCATCTCGCAGCGTGGTTCTGGTTCCCGCCCTCGAAGGCGCTCATCGCCGCCGAGCGCGAGGTCATCGATTCGATCTACGTGCAGGCCTCCATCACGACGGTCGGGCTCATCGCCGCCTCCGTCTATTACGCGTTCCGCCTGGCCGAGAACGCCAAGGCCGAGACCGATGCGCTCCTGCGCAACATCCTCCCCGACAGCATCGTCGAGCGGCTCAAAGCGCGACCCAGCCAGGCCATCGCCGACAGCTTTCCCGATGCCTCTATTCTGTTCGCCGACATCTCGGGCTTCGTGCCGCTGGCGCGGCGCATGGGGGCCGAGCGCACGGTGGCGCTCTTGAACAGCATCGTCTTGGAGTTCGACGCCTTGAGCGAGCGCCATGGCGTCGAGAAGATCAAGACGATCGGCGACGCCTACATGGTCGCGGCCGGAGTGCCCGAGCGCATCCCCGACCATCTCGAGCGGCTCGCGCGCATGGCTCTCGACATGCAAGTCGTGATGCGCCAGCTACGCGAGCAGACGCAGCTCGATCTCAACGTCCGCATCGGCCTCGCCTCGGGGCCGGTGATGGCGGGCGTGATCGGCAGGCAGAAGTTCAGCTACGACATCTGGGGCGATGCGGTGAACCTTGCGGCGCGGCTCGAGAACCTATCCCACCCGGGGCGCATCCACATCTGCCCGCGCTGTCATGCCCGGCTGGCCGAGCTCTTCGTCTTCGAGAGCCGTGGCCTCATCGAGGTCAAAGGCGTTGGTCTGCAGGAGACCTGGTTCCTGATCGGCCCGCGCGAGACGACGCGCAGCTCTGGCACCGACGTCGCGGCCGAGTAAGCTCGCCGGCCGTATGAGGTTGCCTCTCGGGAGAAGGCCACGCTAGCGGCGGCTAGACGGTGGGACCGCCCTCGAGGCCGAAGCGGGCAATGATGCGGGCGAACAGCCCATCCCGCACCAGCCGATAGCGATTGAGCACCGCTTCGCGCGGCCCCGCCCCGGCCAGCGTCGCGGCGTCGAGCGTGGGCCAGTACTCGACAGCGACCGCCATCGTGCGCGTCAACTCGAGCGCGTGGTGGTGCGCCTCGGGCGACAGCGTGATGATGAGATCGAACGTGGCGTCGCCGAGATCCTCGAGGATACGAGGCTCGTGCTCCGAGATGTCGATGCCGATCTCGTCCATCACCGCCATGGCGTAGGGGTCGGGCCCTCCCGCGCGCACGCCCGCGGAGGCGACCGAGATTCGCCCTCCGGCAAGATGCCCGAGCATGGCAGCCGCCATCGGAGAGCGCACAATATTGCTGGTGCACGCGAACAGCACCGCGTCCGGCGCGCCGCGCTGCCCCCGCATGATCAGCCCTTCCAGTGCAGCGCGGAAATCAGTGTGAACAGGCGCCGCGCGGTATCGAAATCGATCTTGATCTTGCCTTCGAGCCGCTCGCAGAGAATGCGGCTTCCCTCGTCGTGAAGCCCTCGCCGCCCCACGTCGATCGCCTGGATGCGCGACGGCTGCGCCAAGCGGATCGCCTGATAGTAGCTATCGAGAACCAGGAAGTAATCCTTCATGATGCGCTTGAAGGGGGTCAGCGAAAGGGAGTGGGTGACGACATGCAGGCCCGCCGCGTCCGTCACCTGGAGCGCGAGCCGATCGTCGATGATCCCGATCGTGAGCCTGTACGGCCCCTCGTCATGGCCTTCGAGGACAAACGAGTTGCCATCGAGGAGATCGTAGATGGCGACCTCGCGCTCATGCTCGATGTTGGCGTTGCCGCGCCCGATCGAGCTCTCGTCGAGCGTAATCTCCGTGAGCCGGTCCCGGGTCTCGGGCGTCGCGCTGGTCTCGGCGGTCATCCGGATCGACCCTTTGCGGCGAGCCGCACCTCGACCGAGCGCCGGTGCGCCTCGAGCCCCTCGGCGCGCGCGAGCGCCATCGCGGCGGGTGCGAGCCGCGCGAGCGAGGCCTGGTCGAGCTTCAGAATCGAGGTCCTCTTCATGAAATCGAGCACGCCGAGGCCGGACGAAAAGCGCGCGCTGCGCGCCGTCGGCAGCACGTGGTTGGGCCCCGCCACGTAATCACCGATGACTTCCGGCGTGTGGGAGCCGAGGAAAATGGCGCCTGCATTGCGGATCATTCCTGCGAGCCGTTCGGGATCGCGCGTCGCGATCTCGAGATGCTCGGCGGCGATACGGTCGGCGAGAGGCGGGGCCTCGTCGAGCGAGCCGAGCACGATCACCGCACCGAATCGGCTCCAGCTCTCGCCGGCGATGTTTCCCCGCGGCAGGAGGGCGAGCTGGCGGCCGACTGCCGCCTCGACCGCGCCGGCGAAGGATGCGTCATCGGTCATCAGGATCGCCTGCGCGGCGGCGTCGTGCTCCGCCTGCGCCAGGAGATCGGCGGCGATCCATTCCGGATCATTCCCCCGGTCGGCGATGACGAGAACCTCCGAAGGCCCCGCGATGCTGTCGATGCCGACCGTACCGAACACTTGGCGCTTGGCGGCCGCGACATAAGCGTTGCCTGGCCCGACGATCTTGACCACCGGCGCAATCGTCTCCGTGCCGTAGGCAAGAGCCGCCACGGCTTGGGCGCCGCCGACGCGATAGACGTTCTCGATGCCGCACAGGTGCGCGGCGGCAAGCACGAGAGGGTTCAATTCGCCGCGCGGGGCAGGCACCGCCATCACAATGCGCGGCACGCCGGCGACGCGCGCCGGTACGGCGCACATGAGCACCGAGCTCGGGTACGAGGCGAGGCCGCCCGGCACATAAAGGCCCGCGGAGTCGACCGCCGTCCAGCGGTGGCCGAGCTCGACGCCCAGGGCGTCCTGATAGCGCTCGCCGGCCGGGCGCTGGCGTTCGTGATGATCGACGATGCGGTCGCGCGCGAACACGAGCGCGTCGAGCGTCTCCGTCGAGCAGGCGCCAAGCGCCGATTGGATTTCGTCCGCAGTGACCCTGATCCCCAGCGCCGCGAGATCGACGGCATCGAACGTCATCGACATCTCGATCAGCGCGCGATCACCCCCCGCGCGCACGCCGGCGATAATCTCTCTCACGGCCGCATCGACGTCGGCCGCGGCCTCGCGCTTCGTGGCGAGAAAGGCCGCGAACGCCGCTTCAAATCCTGGATCGGCCGCGTGAAGTCTCTTGGGCATGGCTAATTTCGCGTAATTGGCGCCTCATTGTCCTCGGCCGCGACGTGGCGGGACATCACGTTACTCTTGCGTCCTCAGCGCGCCGACCCTGAGCCCGGTACCGGCGTTGCATAAATCGTGCCCTCCTCGCTCGCGGAGCAGAGACAGAGGCGCTTCCGGGCGTGATCCGGGGATGGGATTTTTCCACACGCCTTTCATCTGGGCCACGGGCGGCTCCTGCTCGATCTGTTAGCGGCCGCTTGCCGGATCGTCCTCGACGTGCCCGGGCCTGCGGTCCGTCGTCCATACCGCGCCGAGGTCCCTGAGCTCGGCCTCGATGCATTCGACCTCGAGGCGGATCGCGCCGCCGCCCGAGAACAGCAGCGTGACATACCCCCCGGGCGCCGTCGCGGGCTCGAATCGGAGTGCCAGAAGCGAGAGGACCGCGTCCTTGTCGTCAAGGTCGATGTCACTGATCTTGGCGTCGAGCACGCGCTCGAACCGCAAGCCGGAACGCCGGCGCATGAAGGCCTGTTTGCCCCCCGCGGCTTTGGCCGCGCACTCCCAATCGAATCGGTTCGCAATCGCGGCGAAGCGTTTGGCGCGCCTCTGATACGTCATGTCGGCGACGCGCAGCACAGCGTCCTGCAGATGAGCCGAGAGCACCGCCAGATCCTCGGCATCGAGAGCAACGAGCTTCAGCTCCTGCATCGGCGGCGGTGTCCCAGCATAGGTGTCCTGCGGCTGCCGAGTGATAGCGGGCGCCGCGCGCACGCGCAACAGACCGCCGTCCTTATGCAGGGCCGCGCCGCTTGGCTTCGCCTCCGGGTTGGCCTCAGAGGGACTTTGTGCTGCCCATCGGCCGCACCCCCTTCACCGCAACGTCATTTCGCCCACGCCGACGGCAAGGTTGAGGCCCGTCTGCCCCTGGACGCTGACAGGCTGCAACGCGATGGACTCCTGCGAGCCTCCCACGAGCACCTTGCCCCCGCCGCCGACCCCGACCGAGGCATCCGCCACCACGCCGGCATAGGTCCCGGCAAGCGCTCGAGGCGCGAGAGTTTGAGCCGCGGCAAGAACCGTCCACACCATGACGGTCTTTCCCGTGAACCCAATGTCGAGGCCGACCTTGGTGACGCTTGCGCTATAGGCCTCGCGCCGCCCGCCGCCGGAGGGCGCAAAGGTGCACTCGTAGGCCTTCTTAGATCCGAGGATCAGACCGATGCCCTCGCCGCCGCTGCACGTCAACGTCCCGACCTCGATTTTGCCTTGAGCGCAAGCGCCCGTCGCAAACCAAAGCACCACCGCGGGACTGGCCGCGGCCAAAAGCAACCTTCTCACGATCCTCATCTCCTCTTCCCTGTCCCAGCCCTCGAGGGATCATTTTACGGCGGCCACAGGTCGATGACCAAGGCCAGGGCACAGGGGCCGCCGACCTAAGGTTTAGCGTTGAAGGTGGGAGAGAGTGAGGCGGTCTCGTCGTGCGGCGGCCCACGCCGCTCGAGCGGGGGGCGGATCGCGCGGTTCGAGCCTCTTTGCTCAGGGCGCAAGGGGCCGGCCATCAACGGCGCCCCACCGAAGGC